>PKZC01000453.1 GCA_003132905.1 Bryobacterales bacterium
AGGGCGTGCAGATTCATCCGTACCCGGTGTGGCCGGACGATCGCGGATATTTTCTCGAGATCGCACGTATGGGACACGGGCTTCCGGCTGGCTTTCCCAAAGAGACCACGCAAATTTCAGCGGCGCTCAGCTATCCCGGCACCATCAAAGCGTTTCACTTTCATCGACAGCAGACCGATTGTTGGGTGCCGCTAACCGGCATGCTGCAAGTTGTCCTGGTGGATCTGCGTACGGAATCGAAGACCTATGGTCTGCGCAACACGCTGTATGTCGGCGCGCTCCGGCGATGGCAGGTGCTGGTGCCGGCGGGCATCGCGCATGGTTACAAGGTGATTGGAACCGATCCGGCGATGCTGGTTTACCTGACCGATCGTTTCTACGATCCGCAGGACGAGGGCCGCATTCCGTATGACGATCCCCAGATTCAATACGATTGGGATACGCAGCACAAGTAGAGCCGTTACGTTGCTGCCTTCGCGCGGACGCCCTCCAGGCAGGCTGTCAGCTTCTCGGCCAGAGTCCCAATATTCTCTCCGGAATAAATGGACAAATGATCCCCCGGGACATCGTGAACTGCGACTTGGGACGCCACGCAATCCCAGCCCAGTTCGTAGCTCCAAAGCTCATTGGGAGGTCTAATCTGGGAGCGAAACACCGTTATGGATCCGGTATAGGGCGTCGCGACATACTCGATAGCAGCGAAGCCCTGGCTGCCCTTCAGCGTCCCTAACTCGGGCGGGAGTGAAAGGCTCATCGTGCGTGAAAATCGTTCCTGTACCCGGAATTTGCGGCGCTGCAGGATCGCTTTGATCTGTTCCATCAGATTGTCCCCTGACAGAATTTCCAAAGCCCGCTGCCAGGCGGTTCCGTACGTTCGCCGCGAGAACAGCTTGCTTTTGACACGCAACGGCGCGGTGGTGTCAAACAGACCGAGAAACGCAACCGGCAAACCGGCCGCGGTGAGCTGTCTGGCCATCTCAAAGGCCACCAAGCCCCCAAAAGAATAGCCTGACAAATAATAAGGGCCTTGAGGCTGAGTATCCTGAATAACCTCGATGTAATGCCCGGCAATCTCCGGCAAGCTCGTGAACGCAGCCTTCTGAGTCCAGTCGCTCTTGGGCTGGAGGCCGTAGACGGGCTGATCTGCACCCAGTAACACAGCCAGATCCCGAAAAACCAAGACGCCGCCCCCAATGCCAGAGACGCAATAGAGTGGTGGCTTCCGGCCGGTCCGATTGATGGGAACGAGTGACGCCCACAGACCGGAGGCGCCGCCGGCCGAGAGTACCTGCGCCAGCGACTCGATGGTAGGGGCATGATACAGGGTGGCCAAGGGCAACTCGATGTTAAAGGCTTTCTTGATCTCAGAGAAGAGCCGAACAGCCATCAGGGAATGCCCGCCCAACTCGAAATAGTCGTCCCGTGTTCCTATGGGACTCACGCCCAGGACAGTCTCCCAGATGGCCTTCAGACCGGCTTCCACTTCATTCTGTGGTTTGGCAAATTCAGTCTTCGCCGCAGGCGCGACCGGAGACGGCAGCGCGCGCCGATCCACTTTGCCGTTCGGAGTAAGCGGCAGCGCGTCCAGAAACACAAAGACGGACGGCAGCATATAATCCGGCAAGCTGCGCCGCACGAAATCCCGCAGTTCGGCAGTGGCTGGAGGCTGGCCGCTCGGAGCTACAACGTAAGCGACAATCCGGCCCTCGCCCGCGCTGGTATCGAGAACCGCAACAGCGTCGCTGATAGAAGGGTGCTGCGTGAGTGCGGCACGAATCTCTTCTGGTTCAATTCGGAAGCCGCGCAGCTTGATTTGATGATCGTTGCGACCAAGGCATTCGATATTGCCATCCTGGCCGTAACGCGCCAGATCGCCGGTCTTATAAATACGCGTGCCGGGGCGCAGTGGGTTCGCAACGAAGCGTTGTGCGGTCAGTTCGTCTTGATGAAGATAGCCGCGCGCCAAGCCATCGCCGCCGATGTATAGTTCACCGGCAACGCCAATGGGAACGGGAGCCAGATTCTGATCCAGGATATACGTCTGCGTGTTGGCAATTGGCCTTCCGATCAGAATGGGGCCATCGGGTTTTGAAATCTCATACCCTGTCGACCAGATGGTAGTTTCGGTGGGCCCATAGAGATTCCACAAGCGTCCTACCAAGGGGAAGAGCTGTTGAGCCAAATCCTTGGGCATGGCCTCACCGGTGCAGACGGCCTGCAGATCCCCCTTGCCTTGCCAGCCTGACTCCAGCAGCAGCTTCCATGTGGCGGGCGTAGCCTGCAAGAAGGTGACGCCCTGACGTTCGATCTCAGATTGTAGGCGCTGGCCATCCATCACCGTTGCGCCATCCGCCAGCACCAGCCGCGCTCCCGTGAGGAGCGGAAGCCAGATGTCAACGCCCGCGATATCGAATGAAATAGTGGTTACGCCGAGCAGCACCTCGGCCGGCGAAAAATCCAGCAGCCCGCGCATCGACCATAACAGGTTGAGAAGCGCGCTGCGAGGAATTGCGACGCCCTTGGGCCGGCCTGTCGATCCGGAAGTGTAAAGCACGTACGCGAGATGGTTTCCGGTAACTTCGACAACCCGGTCGCCACCGTCGTAAGCATTGAAGAGATCCCAATCCAAGGCGACAATCCGGCCCTGGAAATCGGGGAGCCGTGCAGGTATGTCGCGGGCAGCCACTAGGATGCCGATGCCGGAATCGAGCGCGATCTGATGAATCCGGTCGTCGGGATAGTTCGGATCCAGAGGCACGTAAGCGCCGCCGGTTTTGACGATGGCGAGCAAGGCAACCACAAGATCGGTGGATCTCTCCAGACACACACCGACCAGCTTGTCCGGGCCCGCGCCGAGCGAACGCAGATGGGCTGCCAATTGGTTGGCTCTTGCGTTGAGTTCCCTGTACGTGAGCGACTCAGCACCGCAGGTTACGGCCACAGCTTGAGGTGACCTATGAACTTGCGCTTCGATGAGCGCTTGCAGAGGAACGTCCGCCGGATACTCCGCTTCGGTGGCATTCCATTCGACGGTTATGCGCCGCCGCTCCGTATCGTCCAATAAAGGAAGGCGCGAGATTGAGGTTTCAGGACTTGCCATTGCGCCCGCAAGCAGCACTTCCATATTCCGCAGCAGGCGCTGGATGCTGGTGCGATCGAACAGATCGGTACTGTACTCCAGACTCGCCAGCAGGCCCTCGGGACGCTCCCACAGGAACAGCGTGAGATCGAACATCGAAGTGCTGGTTTCAATTTCAAATGGCGAAGCCTCAATACCTGGGAGCTGTAATTCCTCCCTCGGCGCGTTTTGATAGGCGAACATCACCTGAAAAACAGGCGCAAACGAAAGACTGCGCTCCGGCTTCAGGGCGTCCACTGTCATCTCAAACGGCAGATCCTCGTGGTCATACGCACCGAGCGAAACTTGCTTCACTCGTTGCACCATTTCGCGAAAGGTGGGATCGCCGGTAAGGTTGGCGCGCAAAGGCAAAGTGTTTGCAAAGAATCCGATGAGGTCGTGCGTTTCCGGAGAGCCTCGGCCTGCCATTGGAACGCCAACCACCAGATCATCCTGTTGTGAGTATCGGCCCAGCACAACAGCGAAAGCCGCCAACAGCGTCATGAACAGCGTGGCGCTTTCGGCCTTGCTGAAATCGCCCAACAGGTTTTTCAAGGGGGCAGGGAAGCAATGAGATTCCCTGGAACCGGCATAGGTTTGCTGCGATGGCCGGGTGCGATCGGAAGGCAGGTTAAGAACAGCCGGCGCACCCTGCAGATGCTCCTTCCAATAATGCAGCAACTGATCGCGTACCTCGCCTTGCAGCCAGTCTTGCTGCCAGACGGCGTAATCTCCATATTGAATCGGAAGCTCAGGCAAAGGCGCCGGGCGCTCCAGGAAGTCGGCCGCATAATGAGCGTTCAACTCCCGCAGGAAGATGCTCATCGACCAGCCACCCTCGGAGATGATGTGGTGCATGCTGATCAGAAGGATGTGCTCGTCGGCTGCCATTTGAAGCAGCGACGCCCGGATCAAAGGTTCTTGCTTCAGGTCGAAAGGCCGATTGGCGCGATCGTTAATCGAACGAGCGGCTTCCTGTTCGCGCTGCTCTCCAGCTAGATGCGTCAGAACCTGCAGTGGGATGTCTATACTGAGCGCCGCAGCCACCACCTGTACGGGATTTCCATCCAGTTCACCGAAGGTTGTTCGGAGCGTGTCGTGTCGCCGGATAATCCGGTTGATGCTGCGCTCCAGAGCGTCGCGATCCAGCGGCCCTTTCAGCCGGACAGCCTCTGAAACGTTGTAGACGGACTTTCCGGGCTCGAGCTTGTCCAGAAACCACAACCGGCGCTGGGCGAAAGACAGCGGATAGATCAGCGGATCGGAGGTGATTTGCGGGACGGGAAGCGCTACCGCGCTGGTGATGGCGGCCATGTCAATTCAGGTGGGACGCCAGGGCTGCGATGCTATTGCCAGCCGGAGTCCGTACGATCGGCGGTCGGGAAGGCTTCTGGGATCGTGGACCAGCGGCCAGGAGCTTTTCGATTTCTTCGGCTAGCCGCGCGATAGTCGGGTAATCGAGAACGGCGCGCAACGGAAATGCAGCGCAGATGGCAGCGCGGATTTTCCCGGTGACGATTACCGCAGTTAAGGAGTGGCCACCCAGCTCGAAGAAGTTATCGTAGATACCAACTGCCTCCAATCGCAATGCTTCGCGCCATATTGCCGCGAGCGTATTCTCGATGGGGTTGCGCGGCGGCACGACGGCGCGGGGTTCACGGATCAGATCCGGATTCGGCAGGCGCTTCCGGTCGATTTTTCCATTGGGTGTTCGAGGCAGGGCGTCCAGCACTACGAATGCGCCCGGAATCATGAACGAGGGAAGTTGAGATTCGAGGAACCGTCGCAGGTCCGCGGGCTGCGGGGTAGCGCCGCGCTTCACCAGGTAAGCCACTAACGCGCTGCCTTCCGAAGGATGGTCCAGAGCGGCTACGATCGCTTCCTGAATCGTGGGATGTTGGCAAAGAGCCGCTTCAATTTCTCCTAACTCGATGCGATGCCCACGAATTTTCACTTGATGGTCCACGCGGCCGAGGAAGAGCAGCCGTCCATCGGGCAGGAACTTCACCAAGTCCCCGGTTCGATACACACGCTGGTTGTGCGACGGCAAATGCACGAATCGTTCGGTGGTCAGCTCGGGACGATCCAGATAACCGGGCGTTACTCCCTCTCCGCCGATGTAGAGCTCGCCTGGAATTCCGACGGGGACCCGTTGCCGGTTGGCGTCCAGCACGAAGACCGAAGTATTGGCGATAGGTTTTCCGATGGAAACGTCGCCTGCTTGCGAAGTGAGTTTCTCCATGGTGGACCAGACGGTGGTTTCGGTCGGGCCGTACATGTTATAAATCTCTGTCGCGCCTGTCTCGAGCAGTTCGGTGGCGAGCGACGGCGGCAGCGCCTCTCCACCGATCAGTAATTTGCGGAGCGCGCCCAGCGCTTCGCGGCCAGAGGCATCACTCAGAAGCATTCGGGCCAGCGAAGGCGTGCACTGCATGTGAGTGACATGGTGTTGGGAAATTTGCTCGGGTATCGAGTAGCCGGTTTGGGCCGGGCGGGTCCGGATTGGGAGATTGACGCGCTCAACCAATTCGCGCAGATTCTCTAAGTTCGCGAGCACCGTTTCGGTGGCGATTCCAAAATCCACCAGGCACGCCACCTCATCCACTCCGATGTCNNGAGCGTCGCGAGACAACTATCGGGAGTGCCGAACAACCCGCTGGTGGCAAAGTAGCGATGAAACGCGTGATCGATAAGAGCTTCCAAATCCTCCTTGCTCAATGAAGCGCCTGAGAGCTCCGCGCCCATGCCTTTGACTACCTGCTTCATCAGGTCCACCGAGCTTTTGAGGTAATTACAGAAGGGTGGGCGCACCAGTTCTTCAACTTGTTCCTGGCTCGTGCCGACAAAGGTGTGCAGCATGAGCGTGACATGGCCGGCCCCAGTGTTTCCGGATTGGCGGTATGCGCCGCGGTAGATTTCAATCTTGGCCGTCAGGTCTTCGAAAGTTTGTCCCAGCAGGTGAGTCAAAAGATTGGATCCGGTCTCGCCGGCCAGCTGAAAGGTTTGCGGATCGCCACCAGAAGTAACCCAGACCGGCAATTCGGGCTGAACGGGCCGAGGGAAGATGGAAACGCTGACATTTTGGCCCGATCCATTTCTGCGTTGCACCGATTCGCCGCGCCACAACGCGCGCACCACTTCCAGGTCGCGCCGCATGATGGCTTTCCGTTCCGTGTAGTTGTCGGGAGCAAACACAAAATCGCGATCGTGCCATCCCGAGGCTACCGAGATACCGGCGCNNCCATGGGAAAGATTGTCCACCACTGCCCACTCCTCGGCCACTCGTATCGGATCGTGCAGCGGCAGCACCACGCTGCCCGCGCGGATCTGCACATTTTCAGTAATCATCGCCAATGCTGCGCTAGTTATGGCCGGGTTCGGAAACTGGCCGCCGAACGCATGAAAGTGCCGTTCCGGAGTCCAGATGGCGGTGAATTTATTCCGGTCGGCGAATTTGGCGCCTTCGAGCAGCAGCTTGTACTTGTCGCCGTTATCGCGCTCGTCGCTGGCGAAATAAAACAGGCTGAAATCGAGAGAACGGTCTCGGAGTCCCGATGCATCCGGCGGGCTGGGCAACTGCCGATTATCCTCTTGCAGAACGATTTTAAAACCGCGAGCCAGGGTCCAGAAAAGCTCCAGGACGGAGATGTCGAAAGAGATGCTGGTGACAGCCAACCAGGTGCCGGGAGCGTCTTCACCGAAGCGCTGGTCCATTGCGGTGAAAAAGTTCGCCACGTTCCGGTGGCTCACCATTACGCCCTTCGGTTTGCCTGTCGAACCCGACGTGTAGATCACATAAGCGAGGCTTTCACTCGATACTTTCCCGCTCAACCGACCCCGGCTGCATTTTTCAAGCGCGGCGCGCTCGGCGTCCAGGTAATCTTGCGTCAGGACTATCCCAGCGTGTGCGTCGGAGAGTACATACTTCAGGCGCTCGGCCGGATAAGACGGATCAACGGGCACGTAAGCGGCGCCCGCCTTCCATGTGCCCAGCAATGCAACCATCAGATCCAGAGATCGCTCCATCGAGATCGCCACCCGATCTCCGGCTTGCACGCCTTTGGATCGCAGCAGGTGCGCCAGTTGATTCGCCCGGGCATCCAATTCCTGATACGTCAGGCTTTGATCGCGAAACACGACCGCGGTGGCTTGCGGGGATCGATCTACTTGCTGCTCGATCAATTCGTGGATTCGCTTGTCACGGGGATAATCAGCCTGGGTATCGTTCCAGAGTTCCAGTTGACGTTGCTCCCCGGCAGTCAGGAGGGGCAAGCTCGACAGAGGGCCATCCACGCCGCTCGCCATCGCCTGGATCACGGTCTCCAAATGCCCCAACATACGCTGGATGGAAGCAGCATTAAAACGCTCCCGATCGTAAGCCAGCCGCAGCGTTAAAGTGGCGCCTGCATAGGCGTACAACGTCAGCGGATAATTGGTGCGCTCTAGGAGTTGAACCTGCCGATGGCTCCAGTTCCCACCCTGGGACTGCATCTTCGAATTGAGATCGTAATTGTCAAAGACCAGGATGCTTTCAAACAACGGCGAGCCGTGCGGCGCTTCGCTCCAGGCTTGAATGGATGCCAAAGGAGTGTGTTCGTACTCTCGAACGGTCGCCTGTGAGGCGCGAATTCCTTTTAGCCACTTGGACAGAACTTGGTCGCCGTCAAGGTGGACACGTACCGGAAGCGTATTGATAAACGCGCCCACCCTCTCGGCGGCGTCGGTGCTAAAACTTCGGCAGGCGCGCGTTGCACCAAACACTACGTCGTTCGATGCCGTGTAGCGGCTCAAGATCAAGGCCCAAGCGCCTTGCACGATCGTGTTCAGCGTGATTTCCTCGCGCGTGGCCCATTCCCGCAATGCCTGCGTGGTGGCGGCGCAAAGGCTGATTTCCTGCTCGCCACGGCCGGATTCGCCTGCCTGCAGCGGGTCCATGGCCGGTATCGGATTGGGCAGGACGAAGCCCCGCAGATATTCCTTCCAAAATCGCTCTGCTCTGGATAGATCGAGCGTATCCAGCCACGCGATGTATTGGCTGTACGGCCGCGGTGTTGGAAGCTGGATTTCGACGCCCGCACGATGGCTATCGTAGAGCGCGAACAACTCGTTCAAGACGATCGGAAACGAACGGCCGTCTAATATCGCATGGTGAAAGGTCCAGACCAGTTGGAAGGCAGCACCGCTCAGTTGAAACAGGGAGAAGCGGCACAACGGCGGAGTGTCGAGCGCAAAACCGGCCCTTCGATCTTCTTCGAGGAAGCCATCCAGGTGCGCGCGCTGCGCTTCCGATGATAGAGCGGTCAGGTCGGTGGTCGAAAAGAAAGGCTCGACGCCCGAAGAAACTCGCTGCATCGGCTGCGCCAGGCTTTCCCAATGAAAACTGGTACGCAGCACATCATGCCGGTCCACTAACTTCTGGCACGCATCCCGGAGAGAACCGGCATCAACAGCCTGGTCGAAAGTGCATGCTAACTGTTCGATATCCACACCCGAATGTCCATCCTGGATGTGGTGAAAGAGCATGCCCTCCTGGATCGGCGCTAAGCGATACCACGCTGAGTGCATTATCCCGGATTGTAATTAGAACGCAAGTTTCTTTAAATTGACTGATAGTACTAAGGCTGCTTATGCTACTTCCTGTTTCCAGTGTAACTCATCCTCCAGATCCTGCGGCCGGCATCGTCGGAGATCAGCAAGCTGCCATCGGGCAATTGCAATAATCCCACTGGCCGCCCCCAGACATCCTGGGCGTCCGGAGAGAGCATCCAGCCTGTTACAACCTCCCGGACAGCGCCGGCCGGCTTGCCGTTGTGAAAGGGCAGGAAGCCCACCGAGTATCCAACTCGTTTGGAGCGATTCACCGAGCCATGGAAAGCCACAAACGCACCGCCCCGGTATTCAGGAGGGAACTGCTGGCCCGTGTAAAAGAGGATGTCGAGGGGCGCTATGTGCGATCCCAGCAAGACGTCGGGAGTGATGGTCGACGCCACCAGCTTAGAAATCTCCAGCGTCTGCGACAGCCCGCCGGGATGGCGCAACAGATGTTCCATGAGTTTGGCGCCCGAATTCCAGGGATCGGCATGCGGACCGATGTAGGCGTAAGGCCAGCCGTAAAATCCTTTGGGCTCGACATGCGTTAAATAATCGGGGACCAGGTCGTCGCCTAAATCGTCACGTTCCTGCACCGAGGTCCACAACGTATCGGTCCCCGGATACCACCGCAGCGCCACTGGGTTCCGCAGACCCGCCGCGAAGATTTCAAATCCCGATCCGTCGGGATTGTAGCGGGAAATTGTGGCGCGACGCGGGTCTTCTCCTAGGTTGTCGTTGGAACCAGAGCCGATTCCGAGATAGAGCTTCGCTCCCTTGCGGTCGAACAGTAGGGTACGGGTGCGGTGAAAACCTCCCTGGCCTTGGAGCGATATGATTTCCTGCCCCTCGCCCACCGACATTGCGTGGGCGTTGAACTTATATCGCTTTACCGACTCGGGTTCTGAAACATACAGATAATCCTTCCAAAACGCGAGCCCGTAAGGACGGTCCAGGCCAGTGATTAAAGGCTTTCTCTGGTTGGGCGGCGAAAGCACATAGACCGTCCCGTCTGGCTTCGTCGCGCTGTCGCTGATCAAAACTTCTCCGCCTGGCCCTAAAGCCATAAACCGGGGAATGTGGAAATCCTCGGCGAACACTTCGATCCGGAAGCCGCGGGGAACTTGCAATGTAACGCCCGAGGGTTGAGGTACGATTTTCGGAAAATTGTAGACGGAAGGTGTGGCGTAGGGAGCCGCTAATTGCGGCTCGGTTCCGGCGTCGGAGACGAACGCACATCCCAGCAAGACGGCGGCCGGCAAGAATTTCAGCGACCTAGGCGGTCTCACAGGCCGAGCTTACTATACTTGTTCTCTCAGGGAATAGTAGGATTGCACCTTAGTCCACTGGCAGCTTACTTTTGCGCTTGAGGCCGCAGCCTGCTCTTACGCTGCTGAAAAGCCGCTGTCACCGAAGCCATTTCCGGACCAGTGAGCAATGAGGGATCGCACGACGGCAGTCCCTTTTTGCAGGCCTCCACATTCCGGCTTCGAAAGCCGGCGCGGGTTGCGTTCAGATCCGATGGTTGCAGCTCGAGGGGTTGGCAATTCGCGAGTCCATCTCTACAGGCCGCCTGGTTGCGCCGCTCAAAGGTGGTCCGCACCGCCTTGGCTTCGGCTGGTGTCAGTAAGGTGGGATCGCAGCTGAAGAGACCATCCTGGCAATGCTCCAAGTTACGTCTTGCGACCGCGACTTTTACCACCGACGCTTGGGTGGCATTCAGCTGTAGCGGATCGCAGGTGGGAGAGCCCTCATTGCAGCGCTCCAAATTGCGGCGGAGCGATGTGGTCTGGACGGCCTTGCTTTGAAGCGGAGTCAGGCGGGTTGTATCGCAGGTCGCAGAACCTTCCAGGCACTTGTCGTAGTTCCGTTGTTCCGAAGTCTTGTGAAGCGCGTCGGCGTCCTTGGAGGTCAGTAATAAAGGTTCGCAGGTGGGCGAGCCGGTATCGCATTTTGTCAGATTCCGGCGGTAGCGAGCCGCCTGGACCGCGTTCGCCTCGGCCGGGGCAAAGCGGGTGGGATCACACAGCGTCGAACCCTCCATGCAGGAATCGAGGTTCTTTTTCTTCGAAACCTGGGACACTTGCTTGATTTCGTCTGGACTGAGGGCCGAAACGTCGCATCCCGACAATCCATGCAGGCAGTTGTCCAGATTCGAGTCGCGCGGAGTCTCGCCTGGTTTGGGCTTAGACTTCGCCAAGGGCTTGGACTGGGGGCTCGACTGGGCCGCTTCAGCAGCCCCGAGCATCGCCAGGCTCAGGCCGAACAGGCCCAAACCGCATCCAATGCCTAAACCGCATCCGAGGAAGCCAAAAAAGAGGGTCGGCCGAACCAGCATCGTTACCAGTTTCTCTCAATTTCCCTTTTTTGTCATGAAGATTGCTCGTACTGGTACTACCTAAGGACCACCTAGGCCTTCGTGTTCATTGACACTTGTCATTGAGATCCGCCATACTCCAGAAAGAACGCTGACGTTTGTAAAAACCAACTCGCTGACGTTTGTAAGAAATAGCAATATTAGGTATTTCTGGCGCGTTGAGAGGGCAGTTCGAGCCGTTCCGGCGACCCCTAACGGGACCACTGAGTGGGACCGAAAAAGCGGTAGCTTGTCCAATTGCTAGGCAATCCTTATCCGTTGATCGATTTAGGAGGCATTCCGTGGCCGTATTGAAACCCAGGGAACGACTAGTGTATTTCCGAGTTTCGGAAGATGAATTCCGTCAATTTGTGAGCGTGTGCGAGCAAGCCGGCGCCCGCAGCGTGTCGGACTTGGCCCGCAATGCGGTGCAGCGATTGATCGCCGAAGGTCAGAAACAGCGCGACGGAAATGAACTTGAAGAAAAGATGCAGGTGCTCGAGCGTCTTATAGCTGCTGTGACCGAACAGTTACAGCTATTGTCGAGTCAGAGCAGGGAAACGGCGGTAGCGGCTCTGCCCCGCGGCGCCGAACGGTTCTTTTGGGAAACCAATGGAACGGATCAAAACAGTCGGAGAGAAGAATAACCATGCGACTCCTTTCAAGCGGCCCGGATGACCCCATGAACGGCCTGGTGCATGACGACCGTCCGGTATTTCCAACCATCGCTCGCCAGCCTTATATCTTGCCGAACGGCAACGAGGAGCCGGAGCCTCCGCAAACATTTGATGTTCTGGCGTTGGCGCGGAGATACTGGCTGCTGCTGTTTTTGTTTCTGATTCTCGGCGCGGCGGCCGGATTTGCTTCTGTCGTCCTCAGCTCCCCGATGTACAAGACCCTGCTGTTGATGGAGGTTCAAAGCCCCAACAGCGCTCTAACAACCCCCGGGGTGGCGCCGGCCAGCGCCGAGACCAGCGAGGTGGACATTCAGACGCAGGTGAACATCCTGCATAGCGAGACCTTTTTACGGCGCGGCGCTGAGCGGATGCAATCGGAAACGGTGCCGCTTGCGCCCACCGGCAGAGACATCTTTTCCCGTCTGCGCCAGCGCATCCATCCTGTCACGCAGGATCCTTTGGAGGCTGCCAGGACCGGTCTGCTGGTGGCAGTGGGTACATTTGAAGCGCGGCCTGTCACCCGCACCCGTCTGATCGAACTCAGCTGCGAATCCACCAGCCCGGAAGTGGCCGCGGAATTCTTGAACGCCATGGCGCAGGAGTTTGTCGACGACACCTCCCATTCCCGCATCCAGACCGCGCAGAAGACCAGCGAATGGCTGGCCGCCCAGATTGAAGAAACCAAATCGCGCGTTCAGGAAGCAGAAGAGAAGTCGCGCGATTTCGTGCAGGCTTCCGGCAACGTATTCGCGGGACAAGACGCCACGCTCGACGATACGAAACTGGCGCAGCTCAAGGGTGAACTCGCCAAAATTCAAAATGAACGGATAGCGCGGCAGACTCGCTACGAGCTGACCGAGCATAACGCGCCCGAAACGCTGGCCGAAGTGCTGGACGATCCGACGCTGCGGGGCTACAAGGCGCAACTGGAGACGCTCAAACGCGACCGCGCGGTGCTCACTATCACTTACACTGCGAAAAACGAGAAAGTTCAAAAGATCGACGCGCAGATCGCCGAGATTCAGAAGTCTTACGACAGCCAGCTGTCCAGCACCGTAAAACGCATCCGGAACGATTACGAAGCGTCCTTGCGGCAGGAGAAATTGCTGGTCGGCGCCTACGATTCGCAATCGCAGCGGGTGGGATCGGAAGCCAGCAAGACCGCCCAATACAATTCACTGAAGCGCGAGGTGGACACCCAACACCAGATGTACCAGACGCTTTTGGTGCAACAGAGCCAGGCCAACCTGAGCAGCTCCGTACCCATTAATCCGATCCGGATTGTGGAGCAGAGCAATCCGCCCGAAGAGCCCTATAAACCCAAGCCTATCCTGAACATCTCTTTGGGCACCCTGTTTGGCGTGGTGCTGGCGGGTGGCATCGTTTTCCTGAGAGAGCGGATGGATCGCAGCATTAAGAATCCAGGCGCTTCGCGACGGCTCTTCAACGCGCCGGAATTAGGCGTGATTCCCAATCTTGGTTCGAACGGAAATATGGTCGCCAAGGTGAACGGACACGGAGCCAAAGGCGTGCTGCTGAATGGCGCTCACGACGATTCGACGGCGCTAGCCACCTGGCAGAGCGGCCCGGCGTTTATTACCGAGTCGTTCCGCGGAACCCTGGCGTCGATTCTTCGGAATCAGGCGTCCAACAAGAATCAAAAGATGATTCTGATCACCAGCCCCGGACCCGCGGAGGGGAAGACCACCGTGGTGCAAAATCTGGGCATCGCCCTGGCCGAGTCCGGCCGTAAAGTGCTGCTGGTGGACGCCGATTTTCGACGGCCGCATTTGCATAGAAAATTCAGCCTGCCGAACGAATGGGGGCTTATCGACGTCCTCTGCGACGACCGGCCCTTGAGCGAGTACTCGCCCGAACAGATGGGTGTATTTACCGGATTCCCCGGCTTGTCCATTCTCCCCAACCGGGTCACCCACCACAACATATCCAAAGCGCTTTACTCGCCGCGGCTCAGAACTATCCTGGACACGCTGGTGCATCGTTACGATATGGTGATCGTGGATGCCCCGCCGATCTTGAGCGTGGCCGACACGCGCATCGTGGCATCGCTCACCGATGCGATTATTTTAGTTCTCCGGTCCGGCGTCACACAGCGCGATGCCGCCATGGAAACTTACCAACTCATTCAAGAAGACGGCTTGACGCTACTCGGTACGGTGCTGACGGATTACGATCTCACCAGCGACCGCCGTCGGCAGTACTACTACGATTATGGCGATCCCACTCGAGCATAAGCCGGTCGAAGGCGCGGTTACGCCGGCCGCGCCATCAATGACCGTTCATACGGTGCCAGCCATTCAGGCGCTGGCACTCGGCGCACTACTCGTTGTGGCCTTCTGGCCGGTGTTAGTCGGCATCTACGGAAGCTGGTTTGACGACCGTGCCTATATGGAGCACGGCATCCTGGTGGTCCCGGCCGCGGCTTACATGGCATGGGCGAAGCGGGACAAATTAGCGGCGATTTCACCGGCCCCGTCCAGGTGGTGGGGTGTGGGCCTGGTGGCGTGGGGCGCTGTGCAAGCCCTGTTGGGCACGCTGGGACAGTGGGCGTGGGCGAGCCGGATGGCGTTCCTCATTTCCTTCGTCGGTTGCATCATCCTGGTCTATGGTTTTCGGATGCTGAAGGAGCTCACGTATCCTTTATGCACCCTGCTTTTGATGATCGCCCCGCCGAGTTTCGTTTTCGAGCGCCTCACCTTACAGCTCCAGTTGCTGGCCAGCCGGTTAGGGGCCGCCGCCCTGGAAGCGCTCGGCTACTCGGTTCTGCGCGAGGGCAACGTCCTTGAGATGGTGGGCATCAAGCTGTCGGTGGAAGAAGCCTGCAGCGGAATTCGATCATTGGTCGCCATTGTGTTTATGTGCGTGCTTTACAACTACTTCTTCGTCGAAAAGAAGTCCATGCGGGTTTGGATACTGCTGCTGGCGATTCCCATCGCCATTCTGGGAAACGCGGTCCGCATCATCGCCACCGGCGTCGCGGGCCAATATAATCACGCCTGGGTGAGTGGCGCGACGCACGAGGCTTTTGGCTACGTCAGTGTGCTCGTAGCCGCGGCCGGTTGCATCGGCGTCCACATGGCGCTGTTGGGCTTTGAAAAGATGCGGGAGGCTCGTCATGCTTGATTCAAACTCTGAGAATCCCAAAGCGAATGTGCTGCGTTCGGCGCTGAAGGTCTGGCTGCTACCCGTGGTCGCCATACTGGCCGCGCAGGGAGCAGCCATGCATGTTCTTTCGATTCCGGAGAAAAATCTGGTCATTCCTCAGCTGGCTAACGTTCCCAGCCAGCTGGGGGCATGGAAAACCGTCTCGGAACAATCGCTCGACCCGGACGTCCAGGCTTATCTGAGGCCGGATTCTTACATCCTGCGCGATTATGCGAATCCGCAAACGGGCAGCACGGTGAATGTGTTCGTAGCGTATTTCAAGTCTCTGCAAAGCGGCTATGGTCCGCATTCGCCGGCAGTCTGTTTACCGGGGAACGGATGGCTGGTGCACGAGCAAAAGCTTATCAATCTTTCTGTTCCGGGCCGCGATGCCGGCATCACGGTAAACAAGTTCATTCTGGAAAAGGCGGACCAGCACATCCTGGTGCTCTATTGGTATCAAAATGACCGCAATGTATGGGCCCAGGAGATCCAGGGAAAAATCAGGTTGATTCCCGACTTGATTAAATACAAGCGGTCCGACGTCAGCTTGGTTCGGTTGGTTCAGCCCCTGCGCGGCGACGATGCCAGCGGGGCGCTTCCGGAGCTAAAGCAGTTCACCAACTCGCTTTTTCCGGCGCTCTCCGAGGATTTCCGCCGAGCCGACTAGCGGCGGCGTTGCATGCGAGTGGTCTATCTCAATCCGTCCGGCCAGATGGGCGGCGCCGAAATGAGCTTGATGGATTTACTCGCGAGCATGCGCGCGGCCGAGCCGGGCTGGGATTTTTGGGTGGTGCTGGGCGAAGACGGTCCCTTGGCAGGCCAAGCAAGGGCCGCGGGTGCGCAGGTGATCCTGTCGCCGTTCCCTCGCGCACTGGCGCGATTGGGCGACTCCGGAAGCGGTCCGCTGCGCGCTTTGTGGTCTTGTTTCAAAGCGATGCCCGGAACCATGCGCTACGCCTCCAGCCTGCGCCGGACTTTGAAGGAATTGCAGCCCGACATCGTGCACACCAATGGATTCAAAATGCACGTCTTGGGTGCTTGGGCGCATCCTGCAAACACCCCTGTCGTCTGGCACGTGCGGGACTACGTCAGCACGCGGCAACTGATGAAGCGGCTACTGCGCATGCACGCCGGACGCTGCGCGGCAGCCATCGGAAATTCCGAAAGCGTCGCCAGGGACATTCAGAAGGTCTGCGGTCCCCAACTTGAGACGCTGTGCGTCTATAACGCGATCGACCTGAAGCGCTACTCGCCGATGGGCGAAAAGATGGATCTCGATTCTCTTGCCGGTCTCGAGCCGGCGTCCCCGAACACGGTCCGCATTGGGCTTGCAGCCACGCTGGCCCATTGGAAAGGGCATGCGGTATTTCTACGGGCGCTGGCGCGGCTGCCCCAGGATCTTTCCTGCCGGGCTTACGTGATCGGGGGACCGATCTATCAAACGGACAATAGCCAGCGCACGCTGGACGAGCTGCGCGCCTTGGCCGCCGAACTGGGAATCGCAGATCGGGTGGGCTTCACTGGCTACGTTGCCGACACCGCCTCAGCGATTCGCGCCCTCGACATCCTGGTTCATGCCAGTACCCAGCCTGAGCCTTTTGGCCGCGTGATCGCCGAGGGCATGGCTTGCGGCCGCGCGGTGATTTGCAGCGCCGCTGGTGGCGCCGCTGAATTGATCGCCGACGGAACGGACGCGCTGGCTCATCCACCAGGCGACGACGCGGCTTTAGCGGAACGCATCGCCGAACTGGTGCGCGATCCCGAACTGCGGGCCCGCTTGGGGCGAGCGGCGAGAATCACCGCCGAGCGACGGTTCGAACGCAGCCGATTGCCGGAAGAAGTGATCCCCCTGTATCAACGCCTCCGCGGGGCTCTCGCACCGCAACCGGAAGCGAGTTTGACTGGCGCGGTGACACGATAATGTGCGGAATTCTTGGAGCTATCGGTTCAAATGCGCCGCAGATGACCGAGCGCGTGATAAGCGCCGCCAATCTGATGAGTCATCGTGGCCCGGACGATTGGGGCACCTACACTGACGACTATGCCGCGCTCGGGTTCCGCCGGCTCTCCATCATCGATCTTTCGCCGGCCGGCCATCAGCCCATGGTGAGCAAGGACGGCAACACCGTCCTGGTTTTTAATGGCGAGATTTACAACTACCTGGAGCTGCGCAAAGAGCTGGAGCCGAATTTTCCGTTTTCTTCCCAAACCGATTCCGAAGCGCTGTTGAACGGATATCGGGCCTGGGGATGGGAAAAGCTTCTCGAACGCATCGATGGCATGTTCGCCTTTGCCATCTGGGACAAACGCGCGCGGCGCATCCACCTGGCTCGCGATCGGGCAGGGAAGAAGCCGCTTTTTTACGCGCACGTAGGCGGACAGCTGTTGTTCGCATCGACGCTGAACTCCATTTTGGAGCTGCATCGTTCCAAGCCGGAGATTGACCCCAAGGCCATCGACGCTTATCTGGTATACCAGGCGGTGCCTGCGCCCCTGACAGCATTCCAGGGCGTGAAGCAATTGCCGCCGGCGCACCAGCTCACCTTCGACGTCGACACGCAGAAGCTCAAGATCAATCGATATTGGGACGTACAGTATACGCCGAAGCTGAAGCTATCGGAAGAAGAACTGCTCGAAGAGCTGGATGCTCGTCTGCGGCGGGCCGTCCGCCAGCGCCTGATGAGCGACGTGAAGCTGGGCGCATTTTTATCGGGTGGCGTGGATTCCAGCCTGGTGGTGGCTCTCATGGCGCAGGAAATGCGCCAGCCCGTGGAATCGGTGGTGATCGGATTTGCCGATCCGGCGTTCGATGAACGGCGTCACGCGCGCGCGGCGGCGAGGCATCTCAACGTCAACCTGTACGAGCACGAACTCCCGGTCGACGCCCTCGACACGTTGCCCGAGATCATCTGGCATTACGGCCAGCCGTTTGCCGACCCGTCCATGGTGCCTACCTACTATGTCGCCAAGTACGCGCGCGAGCATGTCACCGTAGTGTTGAATGGTGACGGCGGCGACGAATTGTTCGGCGGTTACTCGCGGCCGGTGGTGGCGCGGGCCGCGGCGCCGTACAAGAAGTTAGTTCCCGCCGGAATCCGGCGCTCGGTGGGCGACTGGTTTGCTGGGACGCAAAATCCGATGCTGCGCAAGGCCAGCCTGCTGGCGCGGGCCGGGCAATACGACGGCTATCGTGGATTTCTCTACGAACGTGGTTTTCAGGAATATCGCGACCTGATGTATACCGATGCGTTTCGCGCCGAGACCGCTTCAGTCGCTCCCAGCGAATACTATCGCGCGGTTTGGGAGCAGGCCGACGGCTGCGACGACGTCGATCGCGTGCTGTGCCTTGATTTCAAGACCTATTTACCCGACCAATTGCTCACCAAGATGGATGTGTCCACCATGGCGCACAGCGTGGAAGCGCGGTCGCCTCTGTTGTCCAAAGAGCTGATCGAATTTGCGGCCCTGATTCCGGCTTCCCTGCGTCTGCGCGGCTACAACACCAAATATCTTTTGAAGAAGCTGGCGGCGCGCTATGTGCCGCCCGAAATCGTCTATCGCAAGAAGCGCGGCTTCGTCATGCCGATTTCAGGCTGGCTGCGCGGCGAACTGGCCGGAAGCATGCGAGCGGTGTTGCAGAGCCGTTCTTTTGTCGAACGCGACTGGATTCGTCCAGACTCCGTCAATCGCATGATCTCTGAGCACGCCAGTGAGCAACGCAACTGGAGCGAGCAGCTCTGGACGCTGTTCGTTCTGGAACTGTGGGCGCGGACAGCTTTGGATAATACCTTGGACCGCGATGTGCCTCTGCACGCGGTGGCTTAAATATGCGAAATAACCCCATGCGCGTAATGCACGTAGTGCCCGGCAAGCTGTTCGGAGGCGTGGAAACTCACCTGGTAACGCTGGCCCGCTTCCGCGATCTCTGCCCGGATATGGAGCCGCATTANNTGCGGAATTGCGTTCCGCCGGCGTTCCCGTGCACGTCTTGGGTGGCGCGCGCTTCACTCGCCCTTGGACGGTCTGGCAAGCCCGGAAGCGATTGCGCGAAGTGGCCATCGAACAACAAATTGACGTCGTGATCTGTCACATGCCGTGGACCCAGGCGTGCTTCGGACCTGCGGCCAAAGCCGCGGGGTGCGGTTCTGTGATTTTTTTGCAAAACCCGGTTGAGGCCGATACGTGGCTAGAGAAATGGGCTCGCAAAGCCGTCCCCGACCTGGTCTTGGGAGTGAGCCAGGACAGCGCGCGCAGCAGCGTCAAGCTGTATCCGAACGCCCCGTCCGAGGCAATCTACAGCCCTATGCCCGAGTTCCAGTCACATTCGAAAAGCGAAGTGCGCGCTGAGGTCCGGCGCGCCCTGGACACTCCCGAGGAAGCCACGGTATTCCTGCAAGCCAGCCGCATGGACGTCTGGAAAGGGCACCGTATTTTGCTGGATGCGCTCGGACGAGTGCGAGGCCAGGCCGGCTGGATTCTGTGGATGGCCGGGGGCCCGCAGACTCCGACTGAAGAACGCTATTTCGCGGAATTGAAGGCGCAGACCGAACGCTTGGGAATCGCCGATCGCGTGCGCTTTCTGGGACAGCGTTCCGACGTTCCGCGTCTGATGGCTGCCGCCGATGTTTTTTCTCAGGCCAACACGGGCTCGGAAGGATTCAGTTGGGCTTTCATGGAGGCCAGCGCCGCATCGCTTCCGATCGTGACCAGCGCCATCGGCGGGGCGCCCGAAATCATAGACGAATCCAACGGCCGGCTGGTGCCTCCCAACGATCCCGAAGCCCTGGCGGCCGTGCTGCCGCTCTTCATCGGACACCCGGAGCGCTGCCGCACCATGGGGGCGGCCGGTTGCCGTCGTGTTCATCAGATGTGCGACCGGACCCGGCAAATTCGCAAACTGCACGATCTGCTCCTGCCTCTCTCCAAGACGACAACAGCTCCGGCTTATGCCGGAAAGGCGTAAGATCATGCGGCTACCCCGGGCAGTAAAAAGGACGATGCAACGGCTGCTTCCAGAGTCCGTGTATGGTTCTCTTCGGGCTCATGCTGGACGACGCCTCGCGAATCGGTGGTTACGAGACAACGGAGTTTTTGAAATCGCCTTGAAAGTAGCCGACCGCTTCCATTACGAAGTCCAATCGGGTCCGTTCAAGGGCATGAAGTACACGCGGTCAGCGGTGCTGAGCCGCCATGCTATACCGAGTCTGCTCGGGCAATACGAGCGCCAGATTTATCCGGCGCTGCTGGCGGCAGCCGCAGAAGCCGACGTCATCATCGATGTCGGGCACGCCGAAGGATATTATGCCGTGGGATTGGCGCGGATGGGCAAGCGCGTGGTGGCCTTCGACGCGGACTGGCACGAGCGGCGGGTCTGCCGTGCCATGGCCGCCGCCAATGGGGTGGCCGATCGAATCACCGTGCGGTCCTGGTGCTCCGGCGAAGCGCTTCGCGAATTGACCCAAGGCCAGAGAGCGCTCATCTTTAGCGACATTGACGGCGGCGAGCTGTATTTGTTTACCGAGGATGTCATCGACAGCATTCGCCACTGCGCTGTCATTGTCGAGGTTCATGGCGCCAGCAGTGACGAAAACGAAAAGTTTGTCCGGCGGTTCCGCGCGAGCCATCAGGTCGAGGTTCTGGATCATCCCGGCAACCCAGGGGGCGTGGAGCTGCTCTCTTTTCTCGGGGAGGACGCGCTGCGCATGGCCACTGAATACCGTCCGTTCCAACAGTGGATCGTCGCCCGTCCAAGAATGAATGCTGCGGCGGTAGCAAATGAAGCAACCAATGTTTCGGCGGGCGTCAGATGAACAAACGCGCCGAAACTCCCTGGCTTATCGTCGCCTGGTCGCGCCAGCCGGTAATGCGGATCACGTTGCGGCGTCTGAGCGATTCCACCGAATTGCGTGCCCGGCTGGGCCAGCAGCGTCCGGCACGCGCCATCGAATTATGCGACCCGGGCGGGCGCATACCCGATCTGCACCAAGCACTGTTACAGGTTTTGCAGCACTGACAGCGAGCCGGGGGCTGCCTGAGCGACCGGCGATGTTTTTAGAATCTTGACGATGACTCCAGCTAGTAAGCGAACCTATTGGCAAGTCTTCATCCTTTGCCTGTTGGTCTATCTGATCTCGGCCAAAGGTAACCTGGAGGTCGAGGATACGCGCTACTCGGTGGAAACGGCGCAGGCGATTCTGAGTGGGCATCTCGCTATCCCCTATTCGCAAGACTACACTTTGCGCGGTCCCGATGGTGCCAGCTACTCAAAGTATGGTATCGGGCTGGCGCTATACTACGTTCCCTGGGTTGCTGTAAGTAACACTGTACTGAGAGTGGTTCATCGGCCGTCGCTGGAGTTGACCACGTTTTTGCTTTCCTTCGCAAACATCCCGTTTGCGCTGCTGACCTTGATCCTGTTCAACAAGCTTTTAAAGTTGTTTGCCGTGGCGGGAGTCTCCACCTGGCTCCTTCCTTTAGCGCTGGGGCTCGGCACCCTGGCGTGGCACTATGCCGTGTCCGACTGCAGCGAAGAGATNNAGAGATGCAAATGTGTTTTCTGTTGATGACGGTATACGGCGTTGTGCGGGGGACATCCAGAGCCATTGTCCTTGCGGGAGTGGGGTTCGCCGCCCTATTTCTAGTCAAACTATTGTACGTGGCATTTTTGCCGCTCTTTCTTTGTTATCTGCTCGCCCGTACTGGCGACTTACGAGGCCGCATCCGCAACGCGGCTCTTTTCGCCTTCCCGTTCGTCTTGGCAGGCGGTGCTGTCGGTTGGCTAAATGCGGTCCGATTTGGGAACCCGCTCGAATCCGGGTATGGAAACGAGGCGCACCGATTTTTCCCCTCGCAAATATGGCACACTGTTCCGCTACTACTCGGTTCGCTTGACAAAGGGCTGTTCATCTTTTCTCCGATACTGGTTATCGGCTTATTCGGTTGGAGGCAATTCGCTTCCAGATATCGTCGCGAAGCCCTGCTTTGTGGCGGGTTATTACTCTGCAATCTTCTCCTCGCAGGGGCTTGGTACGAGTGGGCCGGGGGCTGGTCATGGGGGCCAAGGTTCCTGGTTCCGCTCGTCCCACTATGGTTGCTACCGGCCGCATTTTGGTTGGAGCGCGAGCCATCCCGGGCGAGGTATTGGATCTTTGTGGCATGGATGCTGGCTTCTATTCTGGTCCAGATACCCGGCGTTGTGGTGAAGGACAATGAGATTCAGATTATTAAGCAAAAGCAATTGACGGAGCAAGAGCGGGCTTCCGCACCCTCAGATTACGTCACCGCCTGCCTGCTTCTATGGCACAAGTTAGGGGGGCGGAATGAAATTTACCGGGCCGCCGACTTTCACGCCCCCTCGGACCGCGAATTAGACCTAACGCGGTACAGCACCTTCAACGGATTGAATGTTTGGACCGAGCAGGTCGCCCGGCGAATGAAAATCCCAGATCTCCGCTGGCTTCCCCTGCTGGCGTTAACTATGGTTGGATACCTGGCCATCCAAATCGGCCTGAGATTTAGGGGGGCCATGAAGCCGGCAATTTTGGGGGTTGTAGAAACTTGAAATCCTCCGATCCACACGCTACCGCTTCGAACCAGCCCTGGGTTATCGTCGCCGCCGGTTTCCATCAGAAGGGTGGGATGGATAAAGCCAATCTGGCTTTAGCCGATTATCTGTTAGAGCGTGAAATTCCAGTGCATCTTGTCACTCACAGCGTGGACCCGTCGCTAGGGAAACATCCGCTGGCAACAGTGCACCTGGCGGCGCGTCCGGCCAACTCGTTCTTCCTGGGCGAATTCGCACTGTCCGCGCGGGGAAAAAAGGTGGCTCGTCGAATTTTGCGGCAGTATCCGTCAGCGCAGGTAGTGGTCAATGGCGGAAATTGCGTCTGGCCTGGAATCAACTGGGCGCACTACGTCCATCGGGCTTGGGCGGGTCCCAAGCGCGGACCCTGGGCATACCGGTTGAAAGATGCCCTGGCCGCCAACCGAGCTCGACGCACCGAGAAGGCCGCATTCCAGCGAGCACGGGTAATCATTTCCAATTCCAAACGCACCACAGGGGAGTTGGTGAACTATTTTGGAGTGGATCCGGACCGCGTCTACACGGTCTACTTGGGCAGCGATCCCGAGTGGGGGCTGATTTCACCCGAGGAGCGCGCTGCTAGCCGTAAATCGCTGCAGATAGCCGAATCGCGCAGCTTGGCAGTTTTCGTGGGAGCACTTGGATACGACGACCGTAAGGGTTTCGATGTGCTGTTTCGCGCCTGGCAGAGACTTTGCGCCCAGCCCGGCTGGGATGTGGATTTAATGGTCGCCGGGAGTGGTCCCGCGGCTCCGGCCTGGGAAGCTCAAATCCAGCAAGCGGGGCTAAAAGATCGCATTCGGCTGCTCGGATTCACCGATCAGGTGAAGAATGTACTGGCCGCCGCCGATGTGCTGGTTAGTCCCGTGCGCTACGAATCTTACGGCCTGAACGTGCAGGAAGCGATTTGCCGAGGGGTCCCGGCTATGGTCTCGGCTTCAGCAGGCGTAGCGGAGCAATATGATGCTGGCTTCGCACCGCTGCTGCTTCCGGATCCCGAGAATGTCTCGGACCTGGTGGAGCGGTTGCTCGCGTGGCGCTCGAATCAGGAACAGTGGCGGTCGCGATTCCAACCGTTCGGCGACCGGCTTCGCAGCCGCAGCTGGCGCGATACGGCCGCCGATTTTGTGTCTATTGTCGAAAAGGAACGCCCTGCCGCGGCCACCGGTTTGTCGCGCCTGGTGAGTAATCCAAACTCATGATCGCTCTTCTTCTTTGCGTCGTTGGCGCCTGGGCGGCCTTTTTTGTAGGAAGGCGGTCACTGGGCGGTGGAATCTTAGTAGTGATCGCGGTCGGCTTCGGTTACGGAATTCTGCGCGCCAATCTGGCCTCAGCTTTCTCCCATTTCATGTTCGACGCTGCCCTCGTCGGCCTGTATGCATCCCAATTCATCGGCGGCGGAAAGAAACAGACGGCGCCTAACGCGCGATCGCTGAATGTGTGGATGTACATCCTCATCGGCTGGCCGCTCTTGATGGTCCTCATGCCATTTCAGCCGCTACTGGTTTCCATCGTTGGGCTGCGCGGCAACATGTTTTTTCTTCCGGCGGTTTTCCTGGGCGCTCGGTTGCGCGATCAGGATCTGCGCCCCATGGCATTTGGACTGGCGGCCTTGAACCTGCTTGCACTGGCGCTGGGAGTGGCTGAATACTTCAAGGGAATTGAGCCGTTCTTCCCCTACGGCCCCATGACCGTGACCATGTACAACAGTTTCGATTCCGCCGGAGGGAGCCGCATTCCTTCGCTGTTCCAAAACGCGCACACCTACGCGGGCGTCATGGTGTTCACGGTGCCAATTCTATTCGGAGCGTGGGCGATCAGCACCGGCGCACGATGGCGAAAACCGTTCCTCCTGATGGGGCTGGCGGCCGCGTTCATCGGCGTCCTGATGTCGGCTACCCGCCAGGGCATGGCGATGGCTGGTATCTTGATCGTGATTGCCAGCGTGAGCGGAAAACTTGGCGCGCTCAAGCGCGTGGTCTGGGTGCTCGCGATTGTCGCTGTGGTCTATGCCGCAATGCACAATGACCGCTGGCAGAGATACAAGGATTTAGATAGCCAGTCCGTCGAAGACCGGATCTCGGGAAGCGTGAATCGCACCTTCTGGGAAGTGCTGGCCGAGTATCCCATGGGTAACGGACTCGGCGGCGGGGGCACCAGTATTCCTTACTTTCTGGTTTCACAAGTGAGAAATCCGGTTTGGGTTGAGAACGAATATTGCCGAATATTACTCGAAGAGGGCCTGGTTGGCTTGTTGCTGTGGATCGGTTTCATTGTCTGGTTTGCCACGAACCGAGCGACTTTCGTGAAAGACGACTGGCTGATCGGGCGGCGCATGGCGTGGTATCTATGCGGTCTAAATTTCCTGGTGGGCCTCATCGGAGTGGGAATGCTGTCTTCCATACCGAATACCTTCATGTTCCTGTTATGCGTGGGGTGGACATCGGTGCGTCCCCAGCGCGACGCCGCAGTCGTGCAAGGCAGGGCGGTCCGGGCGGTCGCAGTGCCCGTCATCACCGGGGCTCGCGCCTACTAAGCCCCAGCATGACGCAACCGATTCACTGCTTATGACCCAAACTTCTACTGCTATTCATGAACACCGCGCTAAAGCCGCTGAGCTCAGCGGAGGAACCAGCAGTAATGCAGTTTACGCCTTGATTGAGCGAGTACTCGCGGAGAGAGAACTGGTTGGAAAAATCCTGGACTATGGTGCCGGCGTGGGGCAGTTGACCCGCAGGCTGGTGGACTTGCAGCGCTTCGATTCCGTGAGTGCCACTGACATCATGCGCGTTCCCAGCGATCTCAGTGGGAAGGTGGAGTGGATCGAGCAGGACTTAAACGCACCGTTGGCCGACCACGCCGATGCATTCGATGTCGTAGTGGCTGCCGAAGTGATCGAACATCTCGAGAATCCCCGGTTCATGATCCGCGAGATTTTTCGCATCCTACGTCCCGGCGGAACGGCGATTGTCACCACCCCGAATAATGAAACCTGGCGATCCCTGATCGCACTCCTGGTCCGCGGACACTTTGTGTATTTTGGTGATTCAGACTACCCGGCCCACATCACCGCGCTTTTGCGAAAAGATTTTATCCGGATTTTTCAGGAGGCTTCGTTTGTCGCCCCTGAGTTTTACTTCTCCAATTCCGGCGGCATTCCCGGGAAGCCTCTGACGAGCTGGCAGCAGGTCAGCTTCGGCGCGCTTCAGGGCCTTCGATATAGCGACAACATTCTGGCCCTCGCCAGAAAGCCGCTAGAAACATAACGCGGCCTGATAGGCCGAGCCGATCTGCACGTAATTACTCATGCAAGTGCTCCATATAGCGCCCGCCATTTTTGGCGAGGACGGCGTGGTGGGCGGCGCGGAACGCTACGCGCTGGAGTTGGCCAAGCACATGGCGGCCGAAGTTCCCACCCTGTTCGCGGCATTCGGCGAACACGCTCGAACCGAACAGGTGGGTGATTTATCGGTGCACGTGCTCGGCCCCGCGTCCTACGTGCGCGGGCAGCGCGCTAATCCCATCACCGCCTCTCTGCTTTCTGAAATCCGGCGCGCCGACATCATCCATTGCCACCAGCAGCACATCCTTGCCAGCAGCGTGGCATCGCTCGCTTGCCGCCTCACGGGACGCAAGGTCTTTGTCAGCGATCTGGGCGGCGGCGGGTGGGACGTGTCCTCCTATATGTCAACCGATCGCTGGTATCACGGGCATCTCCACATCAGCGAATACAGCCGCAGCGTCTTCGGGCACACCGGCAAGCCCTGGGCGCATGTGATCTATGGCGGCGTCGACACGGCCAAATTCTCTCCCAGCGACCAGGTTCAAAAAGATGGCTCCGTGCTTTTCGTTGGCCGGCTCCTGCCGCATAAAGGCATTGACGACCTGATCAAGGCTGTCCCCCCGGACATGCCGCTCGAAATCATTGGGCGTCCCACCGACGAGCGCTACTTTCAGGATTTGAAAGCTCTGGCCGAGGGCAAACAAGTGGCGTTTCGAACCGCTTGTTCGGACCAGCAGATTATCGAAGCCTACCGCCGCGCCAGCTGTATCGTGCTGCCCAGCGTGTATCAAACCATGTATGGCGACAAGACGAATGTGCCGGAGCTGCTGGGGCAAACTTTGCTCGAAGGGATGGCGTGTGAAACGCCAGCGATCTGCACCGACGTCGCCAGCATGCCCGAGGTTGTCCAGGACCAAGTTACCGGCTTCGTCGTTCCCCCCAACCGCCCAGATGCGCTGCGCGAGAAACTTCTGTGGATGCGTGCTCACCCCGCCGAGACGAAGGCCATGGGCGTGGCTGCCCGGCGGCACGTTTTAGAGAAATTCACCTGGCCTGCAGTGGTGCGGCGTTGCCTGGACATTTATAACGCGCGGTCGTAATGATTTCCGAAATAATCGCCTCCCCCGGGCCAACGCGCGAACGGCTTCACGTGCCGCGGCATATCATCACGTCCGAGTATCCGCCGCAACCCGGTGGTGTCAGTGATTACACCCAACTCGTGGCCGAAGGCCTGGCTCAGGAAGGGGAAGAGGTGCATGTGTGGTGTCCGGGAGCCGCGGGAGAATCCATCTCAGCGGGGGGCGTGCACGTGCATTCCGGCCTCGGGCGAGTAACGCCGGAGGATCTTGCAAGGGTCGGCGAACAGCTGGATCGATTTCCTTGGCCGCGCCACATCCTGGTCCAGTATGTACCGCACGGCTACGGCTACAGGTCCATGAATGTGCCGTTCTGTTTCTGGCTCTGGCGGCGCGCGAGAAAGCGTGGCGACCGTGTTGAGGTCATGGTGCATGAGCCTTTCCACCGGTTCGCAGGTTCCTGGCGGCAATACGGGGCTGCGCTGATTCATCGCCTGATGACTGTCATTTTGCTGCGAGCGGCCACCCGAGTTTGGTTCTCGGATCCCCAATGGGAGCGGCGCTGGAAGCCGTATGCCCTGGGGCGGAGCATTCCATTTCAATGGCTGCCGGTTCCAAGCAATATTCGCGTGGTCGGCAACGAAGCTGAAACCCAGACAGTTCGACGCCGTTATCTTTTAGATAGCGGACTCCCGACCGAGGGTGGCGGACTCCTGGTTGGACACTTCGGAACCTACGGAGCGCCAGTGCTCTCGGTTCTCGAGCCGATCGTTCTGACGATCGCGCGGGAGATCCCCGGGCAGCCGCTGCTGCTCATGGGTATAAATAGCCAGGAATTTAGAAAGCATTTGATCGAGCAGCATCCCCCCTTCGAGAAAACTCTGTTCGCCACCGGTCCCCTGGCTCCCGCTGAATTATCCAGTCACATCGCCGCTTGCGATCTTCTGATTCAGCCTTACCCCGACGGCGCTACCACGCGGCGTACCAGTTTGATGGTCGGTCTGTCGCATGGCAAAGCCGTTGTTACCACTAGTAACGAAGAGACCGAGCGAGTATGGAAGGATTTTGTTCCGGTGGGTCTCACGCTTTCGGGAGACGCAGGCGCGTTCGTCCAGGTACTACGCGAGCTCTTGGACCATCCTGAGGAGCGCGCCCGCATGAGTGAGGCCGCCGGAAAGCTCTATCAGGAGCGGTTCGATATTTCCCATACCGTGGCGGAGCTTCGCGCGCCGGCTTCCGAGCGAGCCGCTTCGGGATCGATTGTATGCGCATCCTGATCGCCACCTCTCATCGCAACCTGGCAGGCGGAGCTGAGAAATACCTGCAGCAGATTCTTCCGTGTCTCGCCGGGCGTGGTCACCAACTTGCCCTGCTGTACGAATACCGTTTTCACCCGGAAAACGAGCGTATCGACCCGCTCGATCTCGGCATCCCAAGCCTCGGGATCCAAGAAACCGGATTGGACGCGGGGTTGCGATTCGTCCGCGATTGGAGACCCGAAGTAGTGTACTCGCAGGGATTGGACGATGCCGGCCTGCAGTCCATTCTGTTGAACGAATATAAGACCGTTTTCTACGCCCACAATTACGTGGGCACCTGCGCCAGCGGAGAGAAGTGCCACGCGCTTCCTACCCCCCAGCCCTGCGATCGGAAGTTCGGTGCGATGTGTCTGGCTCTCTATTACCCTCGGCGTTGCGGCGGCTTAAATCCCGTGACGATGTGGAAAATGTATCAGCGTTCCGCCGAGAGGAACGCGCAGCTTCCACGCTATGCCGCGGTTCTGGTGGCTAGCGACCATATGCGCCGGGAGTACGAACGCCACGGCGTGAGCCCCGAGAAGATCCATCTGACGCCGCTCCCCAATCCGCACGAGGGCGCGGAACTCACGTGGTCCGCTCAGGCGGCATCCCGGAGTCGTCTGCTTTTCCTGGGCCGCCTTACAAAACTGAAAGGCACCGGCCGGTTGCTGGAAGCGATCCCGCTGGCTGAAAAGCATCTGGAAAGGCCGCTCCAGCTCACTATCGCCGGGGATGGCCCGGAACGCCAGGGTCTTGAGGAGTTGGCTCGCCGGCACGAGGTCCAGGCACAGTTTGCCGGCTGGGTGGGAAGCAGCCAAAAGCTGGAGCTCATAAAGCAGGCTGATCTGTTGGCGGTTCCGAGTTTGTGGCCCGAGCCGTTTGGCTTGGTTGGAATCGAGGCCGGCGCCTACGGAATTCCGGCTGTCGCCTTCGACGTGGGCGGAATTTCCGACTGGCTCATCCCGGGACTCTCCGGCGAACTCGCGCCCGGGAATCCACCCACCGCCGAGGGTTTAGCGGACGCGATTACGCTGGCTTTGTCCGAGCCATCCCATTACGCCGACTTGTGCCGCGGCGCACGCGAAATTGCCGCCCGGTTTACGCTTGCGGCGCATATTTCCAAGTTGGAAAACACGCTCAAGAGCGTCTTAGGGACGACGGACCAAATGCCTGCCCCTGTCGGACGCCGAGAACAAGGTAGTCGTGCCGAAGCTTAGCGCCCAGAAAGCGGCGCTTCCCGACTATGCGCTCTTCCGATCGGTCTGCAGCAATGGGCTCTCTAAGATCCGCCCACTCCGCAACGGAGCCTCCAGGAAGGATGATGCCTGGGGCTGGAATTATGGAAGTGGATGGCCGCCTTCTTATTGGGCCTATGGCCGCATGCGCGCCATGCTGACACTGCTGGAGGCGTCCGCGCTTAAGCCGAAGACCGTCCTCGAAGTGGCTGCCGGAGATGCCGCTCTCTCGGCCTGCCTGGCAACCATGGGTTGTTCCGCGGCTGCCAATGACCTGCGGGCAGAAAACCTGGCCAACGCCGTGACCAACTTTACGAATGCCGAAAGCATTCGCTGCCTGCCCGGGAATCTGTTCGATCTGGATCCCCGGGAAATCGGACAGTTCGACCTGGTGATTGCCTGTGAAATTGTGGAGCATGTGGCCCATACGGTCGACTTTCTCCAGCAACTAAAGAGGTTTGTCGCTCCCTGCTGACCACCCCCAACGGGGCGTATTTTCGGAATAAATTGCCCACGCATTCGCAGATACAGGACTTTACCGCTCTCGAGCAGCAGCAGTTCAAGCCCGATTCCGATGGACATCTGTTTTTGATCACGCCGCAAGAAATGGAAAGCCTGGCGCATCAAGCCGGCTTAGAAGTTGAAAGACTGGTCCTCTGGGCCACGCCGGCGGTTACCGGCCACGCCAAACTGGCGATGCTGTCCAATCCGGTTTTTTGTTGGGGCTGTTATCAACTGGAGCGTCTCTCTCAGAGTTTGCCCTTTAGTATCAAAGAGAAGGCGTGCTTCAATTTTTCAGCCGTTCTGACCATCAAACAACCAACGGCGCCATGACTCAGGCTCAGCAGAGTACAGCAACGGTGTCGGAGATCAGGCTGCAGAAACCGCGCATTGGCCTGATATGTGACTTCGTAGAAGAAAACTGGCCCAGCATGGATCTGGTAGCCAATATGGTTTTTGAGCGCCTGGAGCAGGAGCATTCCTCTACTCTGGAGGTGACCCGAATTTGTCCCCCGTTGCGGCAGCGCTTTGGGCGGCTGCCAGGGATCGGGCAAGCAGCCATGTTTCATAACGCCGACCGCTTGTTAAATCGCTTCGTCGACTACGGCCGGTCCCTAAAGCCGCGAGCGCAAGAGTTCGATCTGTATCATTTGATAGACCATAGCTACTCCCAGCTCGTCTTGGATCTTCCGGCGGGCAAAACCGTGGTCACTTGCCATGATTTGGATACATTCCGTTGCGTGTTGGATCCCGCACGCCAGCCCCGCCCGCGCTGGTTTCGCGCCATGACGGAGCGTATCTTGAACGGATTTCGTAAGGCAGCTCACGTTATTGCGGTCAGCGAGACCACCGGCGATGAGATTGTGCGCCTCGGCCTACACCCTCCTGAGCGGGTCACAGTTATCTCGAATGGAGTCCACCCATCGTGTTCTCCTTTATCCAATCCGGTGGCCGACTCCCAATTAAGCCGTCTTCTGCCGATAGATTCTCAGGACGGTATTTGGCTTTTGAACGTGGGAAGTTCTATGCCTCGTAAACGATTGGATCTGCTACTACGTGTGTTCGCTGAGGTTCGCAAGCACATGGCGAATGTTCGTTTGCTGCGCATAGGCGAGCGGCTGACTAGCGAACAAAGGCAACTGGCGCAGAATCTGGGAGTGGAATCCTCGATCGTTGAATTGAGCGGGTTGGATCGGGAAGTTTTGGCCGCCGCCTATCGCCGCGCCGCCCTTTTGCTGCACACGGCCGAAGCGGAAGGCTTTGGATTGCCCCTCATCGAGGCCATGGCGTGCGGGTGCCCGGTGATCGCAAGCGATCTGCCGGTGTTGCGAGAAGTGGGCGGAATGGCCGCCAGTTACTGCGCCGTAGGGGATATAGAAGGCTGGAAGAATACGATCCTGGCAGCCATACAAGGATCGCCAAAACATCAAGAAAACAGCAAATTGGAACGCGAACGGGGTTTCTCCAACGCGGCGCGTTTCTCGTGGTCGCAAAATGCCGCCCGGACTGCTGGCATCTATGAAAAACTGCTTCGAGGAACAGCTGCTGCGGGACAATTACTAGGAAAGGGAATATGACGAAGAGAGCGCTTATTACGGGAATCACAGGGCAGGACGGAAGCTATCTTGCCGAACACCTCTTGGATTTAGGCTATGAGGTTCATGGATTGGTTCGGCGCGTCGCCCTGGAGCAGCCCGGGTTGCGTTTTAGCCGCCTGAAGGGCTGCCTGGATCGTATTCACCTGCATCCGGGAAGCCTGGACAGCTATGCCAGCATATTCCATATTTTCACCAAGCAACAGTTCGACGAATGTTATCATCTGGCCGCCCAGAGTTTCGTTGCTGAAAGCTTCGCGGATGGTTTTTCGACCATGGGCACCAACATCAACGGGACGCACTATGTCCTGGCGGCGCTGCGGGAAGTGCAGCCCAAGTGCAAGTTCTATTTCGCCGGATCGAGCGAAATGTTCGGAAAGGTGCATGAAACGCCACAGCGCGAGAGCACGCCGTTTCATCCACGAAGCCCCTATGGCGTCAGCAAGGTAACGGGCTTTTATCTGGCTCTCAATTACCGCGAGGCTTATGACATGCCGTGCTCCAACGGCATTTTGTTCAACCATGAGAGCCCGCGGCGAGGCTTTGAATTCGTCACGCGAAAAATTACCGACGGCGTAGCTCGAATCAAGCTGGGTCTTGCTTCCGAGTTGCTTCTGGGAAACCTGGAAGCCAAGCGAGACTGGGGGCACGCCCGGGATTTCGTCCGCGCCATGCACCTCATGCTGCAGCAGCCGGAAGCCGATGACTTTGTGGTCGCTACGGGCGAAACCCATAGTGTGCGCGAGTTCTGCGAGCTGGCTTTCGGGGAAGTCGGTTTGGATTATCGAGACTACGTCCGGAAAAATGAAGCCGTCTACCGTCCTGCGGAAGTGGATCTGTTGATCGGAGATTACACCAAGGCTCGAAAAGTGTTGCAATGGGAACCGAAGGTCAAGTTTGCCGCTCTGGTCAAGGAAATGGTCCATGCCGATTTGGAACTGCTCTCCTCCACGCGTTACCATGAGCAGCCTGTAACAGTTTTGGCGAGATAGCAATCCATGGAGTGAAGCATGAAAACTATCATTACGGGAGGCGCAGGCTTCATCCCAAGCAACGCCCGTAAGGAGCAGCCCAAGCTTCGTGTTTTGCAGGTGGGGAAATTTTATCCGCCTCACCGGGGAGGCATCGAAACCCATCTGCAAGCGCTGTGCGGAGTACTGCGCCAGCATGCCGATCTGAGCGTCATTGTCTCGAGCGAGAATCGCGACACCGTGGAAGAGGTCGTCGATTCGGTTCCGGTGGCGCGTTTGTCCACCTTAATAACCGCGTTCTCAACGCCCATCTCGCTGGGTATGGCTTCGCGCATTCGCCATTCCAACGCCGACCTGGTACATATCCATTGGCCCAATCCTACTGCCGTCCTGGCCTATCTGGCCAGCGGCCATCGCGGGACCCTGGTGGTCACATACCACAGCGATACGATCAAGCAGAAAGTGCTGGGCCCCTTGTTTGAGCCCATCCTCAAACTGGCTCTACGCAAGAGCGCTGCAATCATCGCGGCCTCGCCGAACTATGTAGCGAGTTCTCCGGTGCTGCAAGCGTTTCGCGACCGCTGCCACGTGATTCCTTTTGGCATCGACACGGCTCAGTTCGAGCGGCGCGATCCGGAAGCCGTGCGGGAGGTTCGCGATCGGCATGGCGACCGCTTAATCGTCAGCGTGGGCCGGCTGGTCTATTACAAAGGGTTCGACGTTCTGATCCGTGCCATGGCATCGGTGCGCGGCAAACTTGTCATCATCGGGGACGGCCCATTGCGCGCAGAACTGGAAAGCCTCGCCGTGCAGGTGGGAGTTTCAGACAAAGTGGTCTTTGCGGGCGAAATCAGCGACGCCGCTGTCCGGGCCCATTATCACGCCGCCGATCTGTTCGTGCTGGCATCGGTGGCGCGCAGTGAAGCTCTCGGAATCGTGCAGATTGAAGCGTTGGCTGCCGGTCTTCCAGTGGTCAACACTAACCTCGACACGGGTGTCCCGTTCGTTTCACTCGACGGACAAACCGGTTTAACCGTCCCACCGGGCAATGCGCAAGCGTTGGCCGCGGCCATCAATCGGCTGTTGGACGACGACGCCTTGCGCCACACGTTCGGGCAAGCCGGCGTTCGCCGGGCCAAGCAGGAGTTCAGCCTGGATAGCATGCTTCGCCGCACGCTGGATCTTTACCAGACCGTGCGCGCGGGGAGAGGAGCGCGCGTTTCCTAATGGCGCCCATGGACTTCGAGAACAGCTTGGAAAATATCGACGATGGCTCCCAGCCGGCTGCCTACTCTGAGGGGGAGGGCGCTCTGCTCTCCATTCTCGTCCCGCTTTATAACGAGGCGGAGTTCATTCAGGCCGTGCTGAAGCGAATAGTGCTCACCCCTCTGCCGCATGGGTTGCGGCGTGAAATTGTTGTGGCCGACGACGCGTCCACCGACGGCTCGCCAGAATTGGTGGAAGCGGTAGCCGCGCGGTATCCGGGATTGATCCGGCTGGTCCGATGCCCGAAGAATCGCGGCAAGGGCGCCGCCATCCGCGCCGCACTAGAGCATGCGACCGGCGAATATTGCCTGATCCAGGATGCGGACCTGGAGTACAATCCGCAAGACTATCCGTTGCTGTTGGAGCCGCTGCTGGATGGCTCGGCGGATGTCGTCTACGGCTCTCGATTCCTGAGCTCGGGGCGGCGTCGCGTGCTTTACTATTGGCACAGCGTCGCCAACCACGCGCTCACTACGCTCTGCAACATCATTTCCAACCTCAACCTGACGGATATGGAAACCTGCTATAAGGCTTTCCGTACCCCGTTACTGAAAAGTATTCCCATCCGCAGCAATCGTTTTGGGATTGAGCCAGAGATCACCATCAAGATCGCCAAACGCCAGGCCCGCGTTTATGAGGTGCCCATCAGCTACAGCGGACGCACATATGAGGAAGGCAAAAAAATCGGGCTGAAGGACGCTTTCCAAGCAGTGGGCGTTATGTTGCGCTGTTGGATCTCTGACGATCTTTATAAAGATCCCGGCGCTGAGATATTGGACGCCTTCTCGGTTGCCCCTCGCTTCAATCGTTGGATGGCCGATACCATCCGTCCCTACGTGCGGGAGCGGGTTTTAGAGATTGGAGCCGGGATGGGCAACCTTACCCATGCGCTGGCTCGCGGCAGGCAGCGCTATATTGCAAGCGACATAGACCACGAGCATTTATCGCGCCTGCAGTCGCGGCTCCGGCATTTCCTCAACGTGGAAACGCGCACCTGCGATCTTTCGAAGTCTTCCGATTTCGAGCCGCTGGCCGACGCAGTGGACACCGTGATTTGCCTGAACGTCCTGGAGCACATTGAAGACGATCTGGGCGCTCTGCGAAACATCCACAGCGCGCTCTCGCCGGGCGGCCGCGCCATCGTTCTGGTGCCTTGCGGGCAGGAGATTTACGGGCAACTGGACGTGATCCTGGGCCACTATCGCAGATACTCCGAAGCCCAGCTGCGAGCGGTATTCGAACAAGCAGGTTTTGAAGTGGAACGCGTCTTGCAATTCAATCGCATCTCGCGGCCGAGCTGGTATATAACCGCCAAGCTTATGAAGCGTTCGCGAATCAGCCGTTTTCAGCTCAAGATTTTCGACCGGTTGGTGTGGTTGTGGCGGAGGATCGACCGATTCATTCCGTGGAAACCCACGTCCTTGATCGCCATCGCCAGCAAGCCCCAGAACAGCTCTGTGAGCAGACAGTCGAGCGTTGAGTCCGGGGTGGCGTTAGGGAGTTAATTCCAGTAGGCAGCTTGGGGCTGCAGTTGGGCGTTATTTGTTGAAAGAAGATATGTCGAGAACCCTCTCCGATGCCAACCGCAGGCCAGACTTGGCTCTGGAAGAAGAGGCAATTGTTGCCTCCGGGCCAACCGCGGTTGCACCGCGGATCGTCGAGAAGGTGCGGCCGGAAAAAAGATTCTGGTTCACGGGCGAAATGCGAATCGTCTGGGGGGCTTTGCTGCTCTACGCCTTGGGATTTGTCTTTTTTTACCCCAAGGGTCTTACCAACTCCGACGAGGTGTGTTACGTTCGACAGGCAGTCTCATTGGCATCCGGGAGCGCTACCGTGGACGAGGTCGATCCGTTCACCGGCCAGCCCCTAAAGGAACATCCGAGTTTCTACCCGGCGGGCACCTCGACGCTCATGGTCCCCTTTGTATGGCTGGCTGGATGGCGCGGGGCATTCTTGCTTGGACTGGCGACCCTGCTCGGTTGCACGCTGCTTACGGCGCGCTGGATCGCCGATTCCGGAGGCTCGCCCCTTTACGCACTTGCAGTATTGGGATATGTGCCGGCCATGGTGATGGCTCGCACCGGGATGAGCGATCTGCCGAGCGCCTGCCTGGTGGCAGCCGGACTGTGGCTGTTTTGGGCCGGCGAGAATTCCAGCACTCCCTGGCGGCGGCTGGGCGCCGGTTTCCTGGCGGGCGCATCCCTGTGCCTGCGGGAGCCCATTGCGATACTGTTTGCCTTCTTTTTCGCGGGAGCCTTGCTTCGGCGGGAGCGTCACGTTGTGCCGCTGATTCTCGGCGGGTTGGCTGGCGCTCTGTGCCGGCCGTTGAGCGCCGCGCTGGTGTTTGGGAATCCCTTCTTCGTGAAAGACCCCGGCTACGGATTTACCGGCGAGTTTGCGGCACAAAACGTGGTGATGTACTTGACTGCCCTCTTGGTGCTGGTACCGGGCGGTCTCATCTTCGCGCTGTTTTACCGGGGCAAGCGCTGGATCGAACTGGTGTCGACGGTGGTGCTTTTTGTCGGAGTTTTTATCGATTACAACTACAATGGAGCGTCCAGCGGAGGATTGAAGCAGTGGATGCTGTCGCTGCGGTTTTTAATCCCGCTGATTCCTATTCTGGCTTTCGCGATGGCGCATACCTGCACGCGCTGGTACGCTGCGATCAGCCGATCGCTCAGTGCTGAGCGCCGATTGACATTACAGCGTGTTTCCCAAGGTGCAGTCGCCCTGTGGGTGACTGGAATCGTAGTGGTGGGATTGCTGGTGAACTGGCGCAGCCAGCTCTGGTCCGAACTGCATGCCCAAGTGGTGCAGTCTGTCTACGCCAATACCGACCCGGCTCAGCCCGTGATGGCGGACATTCCCGCCGCCCTGAAGTTCATAAACGAGATTCATGGACAGCGCATGTTGGTGAACTTGGACCTGGGCGAAGAAGATAATCAAGTGCGTCGCAACCAGCTGCTGCGGCTGCTCGATCAGAACAAAGCAGTCCAGATTGTCCTGTTCGATCGCGATGACAGCGACTATTGGCAGCATCGGGCCAAGGACGACGAAACCTTTATTGCCGATATCTCGCAACAATTGCATGCGACCTTGAAGGTGCAGCAGCGCTTTCCGGGGTTGGGCGTGTTGCAGATTTGGAACGTGCGGATTTGAGCGCGAGTGGCCGCTCTTGAGGATGCCGCAGTAGCCGGTTTGGTCCGATCCTCCCCAAGGCGGCACAGCCGCTGGCTGCTTCCAGTCCTATTCGCCGCGCTGCTGCTGATCCTATCGCTGCTGGCGTTTCCTCAGCCCGCTCTCATCGGGTTGGGAAGATCTCTGGTGGTTTCCGATCCGCTGGAGCACGCCGACTTGATTTACGTACTGGCGGGTGACTTTTGGGGCAGTCGTGTGCTCTTAGCCGCTCGTCTGGGAGCGCAGGGTTGGGCGTCCAAAGTGATCATGAGCGGAGGTCTTTATACCAGCGGCGATGTCTCGGACTTTACGGGCGATCTGGCTGTGGACTTCCTGGTGAAGCAAGGCTACCCGCGCAGCCTTTTTCTTACCGTTCCGCTGAGCGCCCGATCCACTGTCGATGAGGCCCGCGCCATGGGCCCCCTCTTCCATCGGCTCGGCGCCAAGCGGATTATTTTAGTGACCAGCAACTTCCATTCTCGCCGCGCCAAGGAGGTTTTTCGCTTATTCCTTCCTGAATTTGATTTTCGAATGGAGAGCGCGGCCGACGACGCCTTCGATCCGGGGGCCTGGTGGACGAAGCCGCAAGAACGGCATCTGCTCTTTTCCGAATATCAAAAAATGCTTGGGACGTATCTGGTGAGATTCCATTTGGCCTCGGCCGGATGGCTTCGGCAAGGCCGCCTCTAATGTCTCGCAGCCGATCTTTCCTGAGCGGAGCTCTATTCGCCTACATCCATCAGGCAGCTGTGATGCTGATCGGGCTATGGCTCACGCCATTCTACCTTCGTACGCTCGGGCAACGAGACTATGGCATCTGGCTGGTGGCCCTGCAGGTCCTGAATTTCCTGCTGCTGTGCGACTTCGGCATCATCGTCGTTACTCCCCGGGATGTCGCCAACGCCAGCGGTGTCGATCATACCGCGCCTGGTTCCGGTGAAGTGGCGCGCGTGGTGGGTCAGACGCTGAAAGTGGTGTTGGCGCAGACGGTAGTGATCGCTCTGGCTGCCATCGCGCTGTTTCTCTTTCGGCCCGCGCACGACGTTGAGCTACGCGGCCCGGTAGGGTTGATCCTCGCCGTGTTTGTGATCTCGTATCCGCTCCGGGTCTTCCCGGCCGTGTTGCAAGGCTTGCAGGACTTGAAATTCCTGGGCCAGTTGAGGCTCACGCTGTGGACCATCTCAACGGTGCTCGTAGTGGCGATGCTCCTGATGGGCGCGCGCTTCTATGCCCTGGCCTGCGGCTGGTGTTTGCAACAAATGGGGCACGATATGGTGGCGTTCTTCCGTCTGCTCCGGGTGCGCCGCGATCTTTCGCCGTCCCAGGCCTGGCGGCGGGCCGGGGCTATTCGCTGGCGCTGGTTCGCACGGGGATTCTGGGTGAATGTAAACCAGCTGGCCACGCAACTGGTAGCTGGTACCGATTTGTTGATCGTGGGCCGCTCCATCAGCGCCTCAACGGTTGTGGTGTATTCCTCCACCATCAAGTTGGTCGCCGTGCTGCAGAATCAACCGCAGATTCTTGCCAGTGTGGCGCTGCCCGGGCTCAGTCACATGAAGACCAGTGAATCGCGCGAGCGGATTCTGCAGGCCACCACCTCGCTCACGCAAGCCATGCTGCTGCTGGCCGGCTTCGTCTTTTGTATAATCCTGGCCATCAATCAGCAGTTCGTCACCTGGTGGTTGGGGGCGCATTTCTTTGGCGGCATGCAACTGACAGTAATATTGCTGCTCACTTTTCTTCTGCGCCAGACCGACTATACGCTGGCAGTCACGCTGTTTGCCTTCGGGCATGAAAAGCTAATCTCCATCCGCGCCTTGGTTGATGGAGCGGTAAGCGTCTTGATTGCAATGCTTCTGGTGAAACCTCTCGGCATGGCGGGGGTGGGGTTGGGCTTCCTCTGTGGAGCAGCCTTCGTCTCCATTCCCGCGGACGTCTTTTTGCTCACTCGGACGCTTGAGTTGTCGCTGACGGAGTTGAGCCGGCCCTATCTGCCGTTCTTCTGGCGCTTTGCCGTGGCGGGTTCGGTCGCGTGGGAGGTCCACAATTGGTTCGGAGCGGCAACTATTCTGGACATGGTCATCGCGATGTCGATCGTCGGTGTGGTGTACCTGCTACTGGTGATTCCTTATGTATGGAAGACTCCCCTTCGCGGCTACATCCAAAATGCAATCGCGACGCTCACGTCCGCCATGCGAGCGCGTGTGCTTGGTTGGTCCAATAATGGTTGATCGGTCTCGAAAGGAAAGGTGAGGTTATGCTGCAAAGAAACTCCGCGGCCATTATGCAAGCCCTGAAACCGGACGATGTTGTTCTAGACATCGGAGGCTGGGCTCATCCGTTCAATCGAGCGAATTATGTTCTGGATCTGGCGCCGTACGAGACCCGCGGCTTCTACAACCGCACCTTCGCCAAGAACAATCCCATTCCGCCTATTGGCGGCACGGTCGAGATGTTTACCCCAGATACCTGGATCGTGCGCGACATCTGCGCCAAGGAACCGTATCCGTTCAAAGACAAGGAACTGGACTTCGTAGTCTGCTCACACACCCTGGAGGACATTCGCGATCCTCTGTGGGTCTGCTCGGAGATGATCCGAATCGGGAAGGCCGGCTATATCGAGGTTCCTTCGCGGCTGTGGGAAACCTGCCGGGGGTTGGAGCGAGGCATCGCCGGATTATCGCATCACAGATGGCTGATCGACATTGATGCCGGATCCAATTCGATTCGCTTTTTGCAAAAGTTTCATCGCATCCACAATTGGCGCAATTCTTTGCCAAAGTCCGTACTCCAGAACCTGCGTGAGGAAGAGACCGCTCAGTGGCTGTTTTGGAACGGCTCTTTTGAATTCCGCGAAGATGTGATTTACGGAGAAGAAGAGCAATTGCGGGAGATGGAGCGCTTCGTGAAGCAGCATCGTCCTTACTCGCAGTTGTTGCTGGATGCCGAAAGCGGGCTGATGCGTGCATTGAGCTTGTCCCGGCGAGCGCTGAACAAGGGCCGCAGGCTGTTACGCGCGGGGCCTTAGTATTCGGTCCCGTCGGCTGCGAACGCAGTCCGTGCATCGCCCTCAATATCCACGTTGTGGCTCCACGATGTCCTGCTTGCGCCTGCATGCGCTTCGGCTCACGCTGTGTCACATTTGACACACGGCTTCCGGAACTGCTGCTCTGGCCACTTGAAGGGAGCGCCTAGTACCCCAGTTTAATGAAAACCGGCTTGACAAGCCTTGCGTCTGATGGGAAGATTACGCGAGCGGACCTCCTCATGCGCGTGGAATTGGTAATATTATCGGCGCTGGCACTGGTGGGAATTATGGCCGTAATCGGTTTGCTTCGGTGGAAGAAACTTCGGAATAACAGATCCTTTCCCCGAGGCGATGCGTAACACCATAGGATTACCAGAGCCTCAGTTCTTCGGCGTCAACATTTCGCGTTAGGGTGACCCAAGCTACCAAACTGGCAACGAAAAGCATTCTCGCAAAGCACCTCATTAAAGTAGCGATGGCAACGGCGTTGGGGGGGCACAAACCCCTGGGATTCAGTCAGATAGGCATGCTCGCCATAAAGATCATCTGGCTTCGACCCGCGTAACGCGATACGGTCCTCCCGCTGTCTCAGATACAATATACAGCGCCCGGTCACCCAAAGAAATGTTGAAGACAGCATCGTGAAGCACCCAAAGGCCCCCCTGCCAGTGTAATCCCTGCACGTTTCGTGAAATGATCCAGCCAGAGTTGGATGGGAGAATTGTCGCGGTGTCCGGGGGACGCCGCCACTGAACCTCGAAATTGCCCAGTGCAGCCTCGTAGTTTTCCAGTCCACAAACACCCAAGCGCAGGTAAGCGCGTTCCGGAACGTGAGCATACACCTGTATGCGGAGCGCCTGAGTGCGTGCGTTCATAAGGACGCTCGTTACCCATGCCCCATTGGTAACGCCTGCGACACGCAAAGTTCGTTCAATCGCTTCTTCCTCTTCAGTTACAAAATGAGAAACTCGTACGATCCATCCAGCCTGTAAGATGAGACCGGTCAATAAGGCAACCATCACGACATACTTGCTACGTGCCGCAGTCACGATGGAGGAGGCGGATAAAAAGACAGCCGTCGAAGGCAACAGCAGAATCACGGTTATGAAACGCATACGCGCCGCCGTATACAGGCCCGCGCCAATATGATCTGGCACTATGAGTGACCCGGCGAACGCAGCAACCGCGAAGAGATCGATTGGATCCCAGCGCCTTGAAAAAATGGCCAGTCGAATTCGCCGCACCAATCCCGCCCAAGTAACCAACATAACAGCCGCGCCGACGACCAGACCTATCCAAGAGAACGTGATCAAGAAATCTCCAATTAGCCAGCCCGTAAAAGCTCTCTCGAAGGCCTTCCAGCCGCCCCAAGACACGCCGCCCCGCCCGACCGGCCCAGTTGTTAGTTCATAAATCATTAACCCTACAGGCAGCATTGCGGTAGTGAGCCACAAGGCGCGAGTCTTTCGCCGCCCGACCCGCCAAAGTAGAACCCAGATGAACAACGCGGTGCCCAACGCGAACGTGAACAAGTGGGTTGCGTAGAGAGCGAACAGCGAGACGCCGATCCACGGCCACCTTATCTCCTCTTCGCTATTTCGAAATGCAATAACTAGTCCGGCAAAAGCAGCTATAGATAGTGAGAAGTCGTAAAAACCCATCCAGAAAAACCAATTGTTTGCCAGCCATGCGGCGATGAGGGCAGCATAATCCGAACTTAGCGCTTTTCTTGTGATGGAGTAAAAAAGTAGACCCGAGACAATAAGGATAAGGCTAGCTAGAATTCTCTCGGCGTTTTCCCAACCGAACAGTGGACCCAGGACTCTGAGGGTCGAGTCGCTTGCGAAGTCAGACCTGGGATTTACTCGGAGGATGTATCTCGCGTCAAAAGGAGACTTTCCGTTGCGGACTTCATGAGCAATCATTGCGTTATAGACGTGACTCCCGCCATCGGAGGTCGGGAGCGTACTGGATAGCCAGACCGGCGCCAGCGCAGCAAGCACAGTCAGGCTCAGCCATAGGGCCACCGCCCATTTCGGGTTGGCCGCTCCGCTTTTCCCTGGACATTCAGGTGAGGAGTTTCTGAATGCAGTATTCATCTTGCATGAGGATAGCATCGAACCTCGCGATCCTCGGTGACCGTGATCCCACCTGTCCAGGTCAAGACCTTGCGGCACGACCTGATCACCGGGCTGGGGAACTTCGGCTGATGGGTGGTCTGAAGTTTAAGGTGGATACTGCGGACCGCTCACTGTTGCAAGGGCCTCAGTCATAGTATCGGTCTATAGCTGCTCGATACGAGCATTCATACTGGATCTGTCCCGTGAGTAACCAGGGATACCCGGGGTTACAACACGATACCAAGCCGCTGTATTGTGTGGTCGATTGGGATGCCGCACACCCTTGTCGAAAAGGCGTCCCGAAAGGTATGCAGTATACTTGCTGTTGAAATTAGTAGCTGTTGACCGCTGTTGACCCTTCAAAATGACCACAAAATGACCACGCGATCCAAAAGTTCTCGACCGAACTCATGGTTGCATCAAAGGATCGGCTGGGCGCTTCTCATCGTGGTGATCCTGGCGGCGGCTGGCGAACTCGGTGTCAGAGGCTTCCGACGGGCTCTCTCAGACATGCAGGATTTTGCGGTAATTTACTCGTCGACACGAGCGTTCGAAACCGGCAAAAACCCTTATGATAACGCTGCGATGCGAGAGGCTTGGCTGGAGGCGAACCACGAGAAAACCGCTGATCCTGGTCCGCAAGATTTAGCACTTTATCCACCGGCCACCTATCTTCTTCTGTCGCCGCTCGCCCTCATGGATTGGACTCAAGTGCGTTGGGCGTGGATACTCATTAACCTTCTGAGCGTTACCGTGCTGATCGTCACACTGCCGCGCTATTGGCTCGGGAAATTACCGCCTTGGAAGGCGGCTTGTGCTACAGCATTTATCTTTGGATTTGGCCCAATTCATACTGCGATTGCCAAGGGCCAATTGGCGGTTCCTGTGGCAGCCCTCTTAGCGCTCGCCCTCGCTGCCCGTGTGCGAGATTTGCCCACTCTCGCGGCGATACTGATTGCTCTCGCTGCGTCTCTGAAGCCTCAAATCGTCGCCCCCATAATCGTTCTATATCTGATACAGAAACAGTGGAAGGCACTTGCGGTTGTGGCAGGAGTGACTTCTGGTTTGATCTGCATGGCGTGGCTCCGCATGTCCTGGGCTGATGTTTCCTGGATCGGCCCGCTGCTCCACAATGTTAGTGTTGCGTCCAAGCCGGGTGGCGTTTACGATCCTTCTCCCTCGAATCCTTTAGCTTTTCAACTCGTGAATGCCTCAGTGCTGTTCCACAGAATCACGAGCAATCAGGCAGTAATCGACCTTGTACTCGCCGGCATTGGCGTATTTGTCTGCTTGTTGCTTTGGAAGCGCGGGCAGTCTCCTTCGGACCTGTTCGCCGACCCCGCAGCCTTCTCTGCGGCTTGCGTTCTGGGGCTCGTGCTGATCGCACATCGTTACTATGATGCCGCCGTTTTGATTTTTGTCTTTGTCTGGGCTTTACGAGTTGAAGGGCGGCCTGGAGCGCGGGTTGCGATCGCCGGTTGCCTCCTAATGGCCTTTCCTGTGCCCGCTCTGTTGATCAGTTCAGGTCACGCTAGAGCGCCGGCTGAAATTTCTCAGAGGCTTTGGGATGCTGTTGTCATACAGCAACAGAGCTGCCTGGTTCTCATCATTCTTGTGGCAGTAACCGCCGTAGTTATAAGTAATCCTACGAGCGAGGTGGTTCAAGTTTAATATCGTTTGCTAGAACTGGGGTCCGGACGTATTGGCGTGCGCGCCGGCGACACTCCACTATCGAATTGCTAGTTTCCGAGTTGGGGAACGCTCGCCCTCAATACAACTTTCCTGGACTTGGCGGGTTTCCCTGAGCGAAATCCAGGCGAGGCCAGGAACGCGCAATCTCGGCGGAATCAAAATAGACCCGTCCGCGCTCGCATGTCCCGGGGCACCACCCGGCCCCGCATTCCTCCACCCCAACCACGAAGACCTTGCGCCGGGGCTTTTCGTTTCGACCAAGCGGTGAGACGAGCTGACGCGGCGTTAGCCCTCCTCCTGGCCCAGTTTCATTCCTTTGCGGGTCGAAGATCTTGCTCCGTTTGAAATGGCGAACCCAGGGTTCATAGTGGTCTCGGGTGGCGGCTTCGATTGGCCACCTTGATGTCCGGCTCCCAATTCTTAGCGCCCTTCGAGGTATCGACAATGAGAAGGATAGCCATCCGAAAGGTCTAAAAGGTCTATCAGAGGCGTGCGACGTATCGGCACGGAGAAAAAGGCACCGCCATGTGGGCCGTACCAATGGAGCGCGGCTCAATTGACGTTTTCATCTATTTTCCACAGCTTTGGTTGGTATCGGGAGAAGGGCATGAGGCGATGGAAGCCTAACCTTGACGATCCCACATGCGACCTGATTGCGTTGGTGTGACGCCCTTTGCGCGTCAGGAATACGGTTCGAGTGTGGGGTGAGGGCCATCGGGTTGGACCATCCAGACTTTGCGGCCACGGTAATACTCGAATAGGGGACGATCGGCCTCAGGGCCGAAATCGAAGGCCCAGACAATTTTTTGTTTGTCGATGTCTGGAGTGTTGTAGACGATTTCATCGGCGACATCGTGGTTGTCGGCGTAATGAACGAGGACGAGTTGCATTCCTGGTTCGTTGCCTAGTTTCGCAATCACTTCACGTCGGAAGTCGATAGCAGTGGGATTTTTAATTAGGGTGCGGTCGCGGAGCGTCAGCACGGTATCAAAAAAGAATAGAATGCCCGCAAGCGCAATCACCGAGGCGACCAAGACCCGACCAGTATCGTGCTGGCCAAGCCTGACGCAGCGGAGGAGCCGTAACCCGGCCAAGGATACGACGAAGATCGTACCGACCGCCGGCGCCAGATAGTGGGGATAGATATACCTGTTCAGTAAAATCGCGGAAAAGAATAGGACGAGAACCCCGAGCGCAAGGCGCACCCAGGGTGTGCCAACCAGAGGTAAGGCGCAAGCGAACAGGAAAAGCAGCGTCAAGCCAGCGCCATCTCCTCCCAACTCACGAATTCTTTTGTAGAGCCGGAAAATCAAGATCGTGGGATTATGTCGGACTTGGTTGTAAAAGGCCACGTCCATGGACTCCCAGAATACGCGCATTGAGGCATCGCGATATTCCCCATGCTGCGATTCATACCGTGGCATAATCCAAAAAATGGGTGCCGCGCTGTAGCGCTGCTGGTTTAGTGAGTACGCCAGCCTAGTAGGGCTGCCCGCAGACCTGAGATTGTAATACCCCATCGCAGTCAAGGTAGCCAGCAAAATGAGAGCGGCCGGCAGGACAACGGCTGGACGAAACCACACACTGAAACGGCTGCGTGTCCACCAAAGCAGAGCTGCGAAAGTTAGAACAACTATTACAAGCCCCTCAAATGGGCGGCTATTCGCCAGAATCCCTATTCCAGCCGCAGCAACATAGGCAGCCGAAGCCTTGCCTCGACGTGCCAATCGGGGGAGCGATCCGAAAACCAGAGCCCCTCCCATGGCCGCCACTGCGCCCCCCCAGTAGCTGTCCATCCAATAGTGTGTTGCGCCGAAAACGAGGACTGCGATAAGGCCGCCGAGCAGAGCGTACTTGGGTGGCATCCAACCCTGCAGCATCCAGCAGATACATCCGCACATCAAAGCGACGCTGATCAGTACGCCGTACCAGGGATGGCCGAACAGGCGGATTCCCAAGGCCAGAAATGTGGACTGTGCTGGCGGATACTTGCTGACGTAGGTTGGCTGCATGTTGATGTGGTAAGTTTCGAAGAAACGCCACATCGGATGCGTGGGAGTAGCCAGACGTCCCTCAGCGAACGTTTCCGCACCGAAAATATACGCAAATTCATCATGAATCCGTGGTTCGGGTTTAGGATCCACGCGGAGGAGAGCTAGCCGCAAGACTAGGCATAGTCCGACGATCAGCAGACAACTAAAAAGGCGTCTGCGGGCGATTTTTGTCCAAGCTGACTCAATTAATTTCAGAAGATTTACGGCACGGGATGCCGCCGTAGGAACCGCGGTGCTGCTGGCCAAGCTTCCCATCGGAATCAGGATAACACTGCCTTCCGCGCCAACGGATGCTGACTTTAAACCGTCAGAGGCGGAGCTCCCCCAATCCGGCTTTCCGATTTTTCCGCGATTAAAACCAGACACTCGCCCCACCAGATTGGACGATCGAACCTCTTCAATAGCGGCACGAGTGGCGCTGGCGTGTTGTTTTGCGAAATCATCCCGGTGGTCAGAGCCGCGACTACCAGAAGGCCACAGCGCGCAACCTCGGCATGCAACCTCGACATGCACGATTTCAGGCCACCTCTTTCCGACCGGACTACAAGAGCGAAGCCCAACATCAAAGGGTTATAACGGTTCGGCTCCAGCAAAACGACGTATCGGCTACTGGTGCGCGCCATCTCCGCTATCACGCGTTCGCGTTCAGGTACATGGTGAAGCACATTCGCTTCGAACACGACTTCGAAGCTCCGATCCGGAAAAGGAAGCGAGGTCGCATCCCCACAGACTAAGAGTGAATGCGAATTCTGTCCGAGCAGATGACGCGAGTAATCGAGACCGGTGACGCGGGCGCCGGCATTCGCAAACTTCAGCGTGAAGATACTGTTCCCACATCCCACGTCCAATACCCGACCTCCCAAAGGAACATGTTGCCTTATGAACTCAACCTTGGGGTCTGCATATGCGCCAACTACGGATGCATCGGATCGCGATAAGTAACCTGGTCGAAATACTCCTCTTGTAGCGCAGCGTCGTTCATAGGGATTCTTCTCCTGATACCGTCGGTTACCCCTGCCGCTGGGGAAGACACTGATCAAACAGCTGTGCCGGCATTTTTGTCAGCATGCAGTTCAATAGGCGCTGAGATATTGTGCGATCGCACGAAGGAGGTCCCAGGCGTTTGGTTTTTCAGATACTCCACCCGGCTGCCCACCAAATCCAGCACGTAATCGATGATGCGCGTTATGGACAGAATAATCGCCGCCGCGAAGCAGAACGACATCACAACATACCTGGACCAGTGCTCATAGGTCATCCCCGTCTCGATGCGATTGAGAAGACTTGTCAGCACCAATGAGCCGCCCACTAAACAGAAGCCAATCGGTACCGTCCAGAACCAGCGCGTTTGAAAGAGCCACGCGCTCAGACGACTCTTTGCACCGGCCGACTCATCGCCCAGAGAAATCGCTGTCATGCGACTGGTGAGGTAACTTGCGCACAAACAAAGACACGCTGTAATGCCGGAAAGGTCGCTCACCAGAAAACGGTAGATCATCCAGTCGGCCACCGAGCGATTCCGCAAGTAGTAGATGATAGGGGAACACATCAGCGCTGCCGCGAACAGCGCAAAAATTATGGCTAACAGACCGAGCGGACGCGAGGGACGGTAAAGGAATGCGGCTTCAACGATCACTTTGAGAAAACGCAGGCCGTCTTTGGCGACGCTGAGCTTCGATTCCCCGGCTCGCTCATGGTACGGCATATCCACTTCCACGATTCGGGTGCCCTCACTCAGCATCGCCCGCGCGCTCATCGCAGGCGTGAAGTGCAACCAATCCGGCAGTGGATACAGACGGCCCAAGATGGACCGTCTCACAACGCGCATGCCACTGGCCGTGTCGCGCACGGATGTAGAGGAAAAGACACTCAAGATAGTGGCAAAAATGAAATTGCCGACTCTGCGGATCGGCGGCATCTGGCTGTTCGCGTTCAAACGGCAGCCCAAAACCACATCCGCACCCTCGGCCACCGCGGTCTTACACAACGTCGCGAAAAACTTCGGCTCGCAGGTTCCGTCGGCATCCAGAAATCCGAGCAGATCCGCGTCGGACTGTCGCCATGCTTCTTTGATGGCCGCGCCGTATCCCTTATTTTGCGGAAAGATGATGAGATGGATCGAATCCGTATATCGGCTGGCTCGCTCCACCGTGCGGTCGGTGGAACCGTCACTGACTACGGTGATTGCCACCTCCGTTATCGGTGAATTGGCGCAAATAGACTCGCGCGCCTGGAGAGTTCTCTCGATGATAGATTCGATGCTTTCTTCTTCGTTGAGCGCCGGTATCGCGATTAACAGTTTCATGAGCTACCCCTGGCTGACGTCTTTGCCTTGGTGTGCCAGTCCCAGGCCGTCTGCACGATGAGATCCAAGTCGGAATAGCGGGGCTGCCACGCCAGCCGTCGCAGCGCTTCCTGGGCGTCGGCTACCAGCTCGGCCGGATCGCCGGCTCGCCGCGGGAGATCCNNAGTCGTCCGCTCACCTTTTCCACAGCCTGAATAACCTGCCGTACGGAGTGCCCCGTTCCTGTACCCAGATTGCATGCCATCGGCGCTCCACCGGATTCGAGATACCGCATTGCCGCGACATGCGCCTCGGCCAGATCGGTTACATGAATGTAATCGCGCACCGCCGTGCCGTCCACCGTATCGTAATCGGTGCCGTAGACTTCCACGTTAGAGAGAGACCCCAGTGCAGCGGCGATGACGCGCGGAATCACATGCGGCTCAGGCTCATGCATCTCTCCGAGTTCCCCATCCGGGTCGGCGCCCGCCGCATTGAAGTAGCGCAAAATTGTGTATCGCAGTCCATAGGCGCGGGCATACCAGAACAGGATTTTCTCCACCATGAGCTTGGATTCGCCATAGGGATTCACCGGATTCTGGGGATGCTCCTCGGTGATCGGAATTGCCTGGGGATGGCCGTAGGTGGCGCAGGACGAGGAGAAGACAATTCTCGGGACACCGTGTTCCAGCATGGTGTCGAGCAAGCTCAGAGTGGCGCCGACATTGTTGTGAAAATATAGCTGGGGCGCACCCATCGACTCGCCAACGTAGGCGCTGCCCGCAAAATGGATCACCGCCGCAATGGGATACGTTTCGAAGACCTTGCCCAGGGCGGCTTTATCGGCCAGATCGGTCTCGATGAGCGGGCCCCAGCGTACCGCCGAGCGATGACCGGTCCGCAGATCGTCAACCACAACCGGATAGAAGCCAGCGCGACCCAAAGCCTTGGCGCTATGGCTGCCTATGTAACCGGCCCCTCCCGTGATCAGAACGCAAACGCGCTCCCCCCGATCTTCCACGCGTCGTCCTTTCGTAGCTGCGCCTTGAGGCAAAAACGGCGTTCCACGCAGGGAATGGAACGCGCCACGGCCTCAATTATTTACGATAGCAAACGAATGTCGGGATATGCTGCGGGGGCCGGCCGTGTGGTGTTGTCCTTCAAGGCTTCTGCGTCTGGCTGGTCTGACTACCCTCGCCGGAGCGTATGGTCCGGTGTCGCGAATTTCGCGGATACTTTCTCCATATCGCCAGTAGCTCTTTGGCGGCTGTAAGAAAGTCTAGCGGCTTAACCTTGGAACCAGGGACATCCCTCCAACGATAGAGGGGAAATTCGTAGATCTCGCCGCGCACTTTTTCAGTACCCGACAAATGGAGAAAGCGCGCGAGTAACTCCACGTCGAAGATCCAACGGGATGAAAATGGCTCCTGCAGAATGCCCGCTAAGTCGGGAGTAACCCGGAAGATCTTTGCCCCGCATTGTGTGTCGTAGATGGGGAGGCCTAATACCACTGATGCGCAGGTTGCAAAGACGCGTCCGAGATAATGACGGACGGCCAATCGTTCGATGTCCCGCCCCAGCAGTTTCACGCGCGATCCCAGCACAATATCCACCTCCTGGTGAGCGAGAAGAAGCTCGAGCAAGTCGTTGATCGCATCGAGAGGAGTCGCGAGGTCCGCGTCCCAGTACCCCACAAAATCCGCAGCGCCACCTTCCAACGCGTGCAGCATTCCCGCTCGAACAGCCTCCGCTTTCCCGGAATTGACGGGCCTCTGCAAGACCTGGATCCGGGCGGGTAATTGGCGCTCGATCTGCCGCAGGACCTGAAGGGTCTCATCGGTGCTGCCATCGTTAACGAACAGAACCGAAATATGGGGCGCCCCCTGCAGATATTTTGTGAATTCTTCACCTCTGAGACGCCTAGCCTCGTTATAGCAGGGGACCACAATGACGCACTCTGGCATTTCACTCTGGCATATATCTTGGCACATCCAAGATATCGACTGGCCAGTCGATATGACGGAGCCATTGTCGAAGGTCTAATTATACCTGCTGCTGCCGCGACACTGGGTTCGCGAAATCGATAATATCGCTGACCGCCGACTGCAACGAAATCGCCCCAGTAACCTTCCGAGCTTGGCCAGCCATAGTGCTAGGATCATGGAGCGGCATGACCAAGTCAAGATTGATCCAGATCACCGCACTCGTCGCGATCTTCGCCGGTTGCGCGTTGCGAATTTCTTTATACGTAAAAAATTACTCTCTCTTCTTGGACGAATGCGCCTTAGTTCTCAACGTCGACGCGCAGACGGCCGGCCTGGGACACGGGCCAGGAAGCTTCAAGCTCCCCCCCGGAGTGCTGACGGAGAACACCCAACTTGCCAATCAGCCAGCCCCTCTCGCGTTTTACGCCGCAGAGGGGGTAGTTCTCAAGCTTCTGGGCCCGAGCGAAAAGGCCGCTCGGCTGGTCCCGCTTTTGCTGGGTCTCGTCACGCTGATTGTCTTTTGGCGGCTTAACCGCCAATTGCAACCGGGGTGGCCAGAAGCTGCCGCCGTGTGGATAGCGGCGCTAAACCCAAGCCTCATCTCTTACAGCGCACAGGCGAAGCAGTACTCGATGGAGGCGCTCGCCGCAATTCTGATTCTTCTACTATGCTGTCCATTTTTTCGCGAGGCCGGGCTGTCCCGCCGCAGGTTCCGGGTTAACGCTATCTTTGCGGCTTTGCTGTTGTGGTTTTCGTTTTCCGCGGTTTTTGTCCTGGCTGCAGTCGGACTCACACTCCTGATCGAATCTCTGCTCAGCCGGAAACGAGAACGGATCGTGCGAAGCCTCGAAGCGGGAACCATCTGGATAGCGGTCTTCATCCCAGTCTTCTTTGTTTCCATTCGGCCTGGTCTGGCGCGGCACACGCTGCACGATGAGTGGATTGCCGACTACATGCCGCGAGTGGGTCCAACCCTGATCCCCTGGCTGGCCTCCAAAGCCGCAGAAGTTTGCGTGATCCTATTCAACAAACGTTTATGGCCTCTGGTGGGGGCCGTCTTAGTCGTGGGCTTAGTCGCGGCGGTGCGACGGAAAGAGTGGCCCTACATTGCGGCGGCCGGTGGACTCTTTGTATGTGCGATCGCGGCGGCGGCGCAACTCTATCCGTTCGGTGGACGCCTCTTGCTGTTTGCAGTTCCGGGATTGATAGTCGTCCTGGTACGAGGCGGGCGATGGATCGTTGACATTCTGGATGTTCGGTGGCGTCCAGTAGCCCAGTTCGCTGTGGCAGTTGCAATATTGTGGGGCCTTCAATCCGCAGTGCGCGGCACCCTTCTAACGGACAACTTTCCCGACGAGCCCCGGGAAGCGTTGCGCTTCATGGAACAGAACTGGCGTCCTAGCGATCACATCTTCGCTACTGACTACGCCACTCCTTGCTTGCTTTACTACAGCCCCGAGCTGGGACTGGAACCGTCAGCCGCTGAATTAGGTGTTAATGCGGTCGAGAAACAGGGGCAGCCCACCAGCCTTTCGATCTCGGTGCCAAGCGGACGGGTCTGGCTTGTGGAGATGCGGACGCCTTGGCTGGCAAGGGGCCCGTCGGTTCCCATACAGGAATTTATGGAGGCACACAGCCGCAAATTAGCGCAGCGTGATGTTCAATGGACGTCAGTGATCCTCTTTGATAAACCATAAAATCCGGGTAGGGGCGTCCTCGCCGTTTACTCTAAAATCTCCGCCTCAATACAACCCTTGGCTGGGAATCTGCACCGGGTCCCCAATACTTCGCGGTTGATTGTTCGAGTCGGCATAGACGACCCGATACCAGGCAGCCATATCGTGGTGGTCGATGGCAATAGTGCACCCGGATGTGCAGTCCGTTACGGGGTCGTCCTGCATTTCAGGCTGATAGTAGCCGAACTGCAGCAAGAATTTTGAGGCGCCAAACGGCAGAGTGGCTGGCGCCGAAAAGCTAATGTGGTCGGCCGGTTGGAAAGGGGGCGAGGGCGGAAGAGCGACATATGTGGTGGTTCGGCCCGGAGCGGCGATGGAAGCATTACCGGGAATCCCGCAGAACTCATCGGTGTCCGTTGCCGGGTTTCCCGCCAACACGCTCATGCNNGTGAGGATGTATTTGAGCATAGACCCGCCGCTGATCTGCGGCAAAGTCACCTGAAACGATCCGTAGGGGCTTTCCGATCCGCAGACAATTTGGAGCTCGTTGCCGTACGTGGCGCTGAAATGTGCGTCAGTGGTAAAGTACGGCCCAAAATACGGCTTGTTCGCTTCCGGCTGTAG
>PKZC01000297.1 GCA_003132905.1 Bryobacterales bacterium
ATCTGTACGATGTACTAGTGTAGTCCCGGCGATGTTATGATGGTGCGCTTTGAGGAGGACGGATGGTTAAAGGATTTCGCGAATTCATCATGCGCGGCAACGTGCTGGACCTGGCCATCGCCGTCATCATTGGAGCTGCGTTCGGAAAGATCGTGACGTCGTTGGTTAACGACATCCTGATGCCGCCGCTCGGACTCGCCCTCAAGAATGTCGATTTCACCAACCTGTTCGTCGATCTGTCCGGGGGCCATCACGCCACTTTGGCGCAGGCGAAAGCGGCCGGCGACGCAACCATCGCTTATGGCGTGTTTCTGAATAACATTATCGACTTCCTGATCGTCGCGTTCGCGATTTATTTCTTGATCCAGGCAGCTAACAAACTGAAGCGCGCCCCTGCGCCCCCCGACCCCACCACCAAGGAATGCCCGTATTGCCACACCACCATCCCGATTGCAGCCACGCGTTGCCCGAACTGCACTTCGAACCTTAGCGCCTAGGCTCAATGGATGGCGAGCGTAANNGCACCTGCTGGATTCCGGGCGGAAGAAAACCGCTGGGGATTTGCGCGTTAATCTGCATCAAGCCGGAAAATCCTGGCGCGGGTCCGGCATAGAGCAATGGCGCGTTATAGCCTGCGATGGTCAACGTGACCTTGTTCGTGCTCGATCCTTGCCCGGTGGCATAGAGTGACACCACGGAGCCGCGGGCGGCCGCATTGGCTGGCGAGTTGAGACTGCCGTCCTGATTGTTGGCTGCCGCTTGATCAGTTCCCCCGGCGATCGTGAAGATGCCAGGTGCGGCGGCAACGACCGGTACCAAAAGACTAGTGATCGCAGTGCCATCCACCACGATGCTCATTTTCGTAGTCGAATTTGCAGCCAGGCCAGTGGGCGCCAGCGCGTTGATCTGCGTGGCGCTGGTATAGAACTGCTTGGCGGCTTGTCCGTCGAACAGAAGCTGCGTCTTCGTTTTGTCGAAGCCAACGCCGAAGATCGAAATGATCTCACCCGGCGCAATGGCCCCGGTCGCAAGGCTTGCCGCATTCACCACTCCGACGGTTGCCGTTTCGGATGCGACGGCGGATGGCGACAGCATGCGGATGCGACTATTGCCCGAATCGGCTATTAAAATGGTCCCGTTGACACCGATCGCAATGCCGCCGGGAGCGTTGAGTTGGGCGCTGAGTGCGGGGCCGCCATCACCCGAGAATCCCGCTGTGCCAACGCCTGCAATTACAGTGAGCGCGCCCGAAGTGCTGAGTTGGCGAACAACGTTCGCGCCGGTATCTGCGATCATCAGGCTGCCGTCCGATGCGAATACCATAGCGCCCGGCGAACTTAGCCCCGTGATCAGCGATGTCAGCGTCCCGTCGGAAGCGACTGTCCAGATTTGGGTGGCATCGGCGACGACAACATTGCCGGATGCATCCACCGCCACCGCCAGCGGACTGTCGATTTTGGCGAAGGCGCTGGCCGTCCCGGCGGCTGTTACGCGAACAATACGATTGTTGCCGGAGTCAGCGATGTAAAGCGAACCTTTGGTGTCAATCGCCACAGACACCGGATTACTCAGTTGGCCGTCGAAGGAGGTGGACACCCCGGCAGCCGTTATCTTGCGCACCACGTTGTTACCGGTGTCAGCGACGTAGAGATTGCTTGAGCTGTCAATGGCGACCGCGCGCGGCCCGTTTAGCTTGGCCGGATCGCCTGTGCCCGCCACTGTGCTGATCACACCCTTGGGCGTCACTCTGCGGACACGATTATTCGCCGTATCGGCGATATACCAATTGCCAGCCGAATCCACAGCGATGCCCGAGGGCGAATTGAGCTGGGCCGAAGTGGCAGGGCCGCCATCGCCACTGAAATCGGGTGGTGTCCCGCTCCCGCCGATCGTTATTACGCCGCCACCGCTCGGGATTTCCATGACGAATACGCCCGAGGTAAAGTAGACGTTACCCGCAGTATCGAGCGTCACATCTCGCGCCGACGCAATGCCTGGAATTTGTGCCGAAACAGTTCCGAAGTAACTGGCTGCGGCGACGTACAGAGCGCCATTGTTGTCGAGCGCCACGCCGGTGGGTCCGGGTGTATGGAACACCGTAGTGATTACGCCGTTATAGACTTTTCGAACAGAATTGTTGCCGCTGTCGGCGAAATAGATTGCGCCATCCGGATCGACTGTGATCCCTGCGGGTGCGTCTAATTGCGCGAGCAAAGCGGAGGTGCCCACGCCGGTGAATCCAGCGACGCCGGATCCTGCGATCAACGACAAGATGCCGCTGGATGTTACCTGATACAACTGATTCGCCCCAAAGTCTGAGATGTACAGTGAATCGGCGGCATCCAGCGCCACGTTGCGGGGCTGCGCCAATTGAGCACTCGTGGCGGGGCCACCTACTCCTGTGCTGGAAGCTGGCAATGCACCACCACCAGCCACGGTTTGGATATTTCCATCGATTGCCACTTTTCGCACGCGCGCGTTTCCCAGGTCGGCGATATAGAGATTACCCGCGCGATCGATCGCCAGCCCATACGGCTGATTGAGCAGCGCGGCTGTGGCTGGTCCACCATCGCCTGAAAAGCCCGCCACGCCCGTGCCGGCGACAGTTTGGATGGAACCATCGGGCGCAATCTTGCGAACCCGGTGGACGGCGGCGTCGGCGAAGTAGACGTTGCCAGCGCGGTCCACAGCGATGCCCTCCGGCTGGCTCAGCGCGGCCGAGAGAGCCTGGCCACCATCGCCTGTGTCATCGCTCCCAGCCACGGTCTGAATAACGTAAGAAGCCTGCTGCGCGTTGGTGGCGAGAATGCCAGCGGTGCTGAGTACAGAGAAGAGAACGAGTCGATGAAAGCTAACCACAGATAGTCCCGCCAGGAGTAGTGTGTCTTCCCGATGGAAAACTCTCAGGGGACTTCCGATAGAAGTGTTGTGAATAGCCTTAAGAGAAATCTAAGATGCCGCTTTTCCTGTCTTATAGGATTGGCCCTGCTGGCGAGCGCGGCAATGGCTCAACCGGCTCTACGCCTGAAGGGCTTAGTGCCAACGAAATCGAGTAGTCCTGTCTTTACGAAAACTCGGAAGCCAGGCTGGTCGCACTTGCTGGTGCAGTTTGCGACGGAACCAGACGCGGCTCAAAAGAAAGAGTTGGCCGAAAGAGGCGCCACTATACTTTCCTACGTTCCGGATTCCGCGCTTTCCATTTCGATTCGCGACGGCACCAGTCTCAGTGGGTTGGGCATCCAATGGCTGGGGCGGCTACAACCAAATCAGAAGCTTAGTCCGGAGTTGGCTAAAAGTTTTGTGGCCGCACAAGCGCCGCCTGTGTTGGTGGAGTTTTACGCCGACGTGCCTGAGACTGAAGCTCGCTCCATTGCGCTGGAAACTGGCGCGACGATTCACGACAATCCGGACCTGCTGCCGCACCATCTTCTGATCGAAAGCACGGTCGATCAGGTGCGGCGGTTGGCGGATTGGGACGAAGTGTCGTATATTTTCCCGGCGTCCGGCGATTTGATCCGCGGTCTACCCGTGCATGCGTGCGGGGGAGCGCTGACTACTGCGGGACCAGTGGGGCAGGCTGTGCCTCTGGTGGGCGATGGTTGGGATGGGCCGGGACTCGGGAGTGCCAGCCTAAACTACGCCTTTGTGAATGTTACTGGGCAGCAGCCGGCCGATTCGGTGGAGAAGGAGATCGAGCGTGCCTACGCGGAATGGGCTAAGTATGTGCAGGTGACGTTTACTCAGACCAGCGATTCCACTGGGCCGCAGACGTTAGCCGTGCTGTTTGCAAGCGGGGCCCACGGAGATGGGTATCCATTTACCGGAACAACCGGCGTGCTGGCGCACACGTTTTATCCGTACCCTCTCAATCCAGAGCCGATTGCGGGCGACCAGCATTTCAATAACGACGACAGTTGGAAAATCGGGGCGGACACGGATATCTTTAGTGTCGCCCTGCATGAAACGGGGCACGCATTGGGTTTAGGCCACTCCGACAGTCCAGGCGACGTCATGTACCCCTATTACCGAATAGTCACGGCACTCGGGCCGGGTGATATTGCGGCCATCCAACAGCAGTATGCGGCGGCGCTCACCTCAACGCAGCCCGCAGTGCCAGTACCGGTGACAGTGACAATTCAGGCACCGCTGCCCACGACGAGCGCGTCATCCATCGCGCTGAATGGAACGGCATCCGGCGGCTCGGGGGCGCTACAGGTGAAGTGGTCGACGAATCAAGGCGCGGCAGGAACGGCGCAGGGCTTGGCGAACTGGTCGATTCCCACCATTCCTCTGACCGTAGGAGCAAACGTGATCACGGTGACGGCTTCCGATGCCACCGAGGACCAGGCATCGCAGAGCGCCACTGTGACAAGCCAGCCGCCAAGTGCAACGTTGGACAATCCGGTCAGTGCGAATCCACCCGCTAATCCCCCCGCTACTCCGCCCGCCACACCGGCTACAGGCGGCTCTACGGCTCCGCCATCGGTAACTATCTTGTCGCCAGCCATGACCACTGTTGCTACATCTGCGACGTCCATCGTCGTCAACGGCACGGCGCAGGACAATGTGGGGGTTACCGAGGTTACGTGGTCGAGCTCCACGGGAGCGGCTGGCATTGCTACTGGCACATCCACTTGGACCACCGCAGCGATTCCCCTCTATGTGGGAACCACCACTGTCACGATCTATGCGAGCGATGCGGCTGGAAATCAAGCCTGGAGGTCGCTCACAGTAACCAGAGACTAGCCGCTACAGCAAATCGGACAGGCGCGAATTCTCGATCAGAATGGTCTCATCGCGTTCAGGTCCGGTAGAGATGCACCCCACTTCCACGCCAACCTGATCGCTCAAGAAGCGGAGGTAGTCGCGAGCGCGTGCCGGAAGATCGCGCTCTTGAGAAAGACCGCGTGTCGCCGACTTCCATCCCGGCAGCCGTTGATAGACCGGTTCCACGGCTTCCAGCCCTCGAAACGTAGCGGGCATGGCCTTCACATTCTTGTATTCGGTGCAAACCAGGATCTCGTCGAATTGGTCCAGCACATCCAGCTTGGTGATCACCAGGCTGGTAAAACCATTTATCATTGCCGTGTAGCGCAGCAATGGCACGTCGAACCAGCCACAGCGGCGTGGACGTCCCGTAACGGCGCCAAACTCGTTGCCCGCTTTTCGAATTCTTTCGCCAACTTCGTCAAGCAACTCGGTGGGAAACGGTCCGCTTCCTACGCGGGTGGTGTAAGCCTTCGACACTCCAATCACGCCCTGGATGGCAGTGGGCGGAACGCCAGCTCCTGTACACGCGCCGCCGGCGGTGGCGCTCGATGACGTCACAAACGGATATGTTCCATGATCGATATCCAGCATGGTGCCTTGAGCTCCCTCAAATAACACGCGCTTACCGGCGCGCATGGCGTCGTTCAAAAGCTGCGCTGTGTCGCACACCAATGGCCGGATGCGTTCGGCGTAACCCAGGTACTGATCGCGAATGGATTCGAAGTCGATGGTCTCCTGAATGTTGAAAGTTTGGGCCAGCAGCTGCTTGTCCTCGGCCAGCGCGGTATACATGGCGCAGAAGCTGTCGTGCTCATAAAGATCGGCGATGCGGATGCCGCGCCTTCCGATTTTGTCTTCGTAACATGGGCCGATTCCGCGCGAGGTGGTTCCGATGGGCACCCGATCCTGTCGGCCTTCGGACATTTTTTCCACGATTCGATGAAAGGGAAAAATGACGTGCGCGCGATCGCTGATGGCAAGTTGCTTGCTGACATCGATGCCCGCCTGTTCCAGCTTCTCCATCTCTTCGATCAACGCCGCAGGGTCGATAACCACGCCATTGCCGATCACCGCCTGGATACCGGGCCTCAAAATGCCGCTCGGGATCAGCTTCAGAACAAACTTCTTCGGGCCAATAAATACGGTATGCCCGGCGTTGTGGCCGCCCTGGTAGCGAGCCACTATTGAAAACTTCTCCGAGAACAGGTCGACGACCTTGCCCTTGCCCTCGTCACCCCATTGCGCGCCAAGTACGACGATATTTCCCATGTGAGCAGCCAAAACCTTCCTATTGTACCGTGTGCTCTAATAGCTTCGCGGGCAGTCCCTATCAAGCTCTCGATCGCCATGAACCCAGCCCTCCCCTATAGCAAGCGCGAACAGCGGGGCTGGTACATGTACGATTGGGCGAATTCCACGTTCGCTAGCACCGTCGTCACGCTGTTCCTTGGCCCATACCTGACGGCGCTCGCAAAAGCAGCCGCTGGCGTGGATGGCCGCGTTCACCCGCTGGGAATTCCGGTGGATCCTCGATCCTGGTGGGGATACCTGATTTCAATTTCGGTGATAACGCAGATTTTCACGCTGCCAATTGCCGGGACCATTGCCGATTTCAGTCCCAACAAGAAGCGGCTGATGGCGCTCTTCGCTTACACCGGCGCGCTTGCAACGGCCGCCATGTTCTTTCTTCAAGGAGACGAATATCTGGCTGGGGGCGCGCTGTTCCTGGTTGCGAACCTTGCCTTCGGCGCTTCCATCGTGGTCTACAACTCGTTCCTGCCCGACATCGCTCCACCGGAACAGCGCGACGCAGTGTCATCCAAAGGATGGGGGATCGGATACCTGGGCGGCGGCCTGCTTCTGGCCCTGAATCTTGCGCTATTCACGAAGGCCAAAGCCTTCGGGCTGTCAGAATCGATGGCGGTGCGGATCAATCTTTCGTCGGCCGGAATCTGGTGGGCGCTCTTCAGTCTGATTCCGTTGACCGCGATCCGCAATCGGCCTCCTGGGCGGACGCGTTCGCCCGGCGAAGGGTTGATGAAGACCTTCCGCGAATTTGCGGTCACCCTTGCCGAAATGCGGCGCTATCCGGCAACCCTGCGCTTCCTGGTGGCGTACCTGCTCTACAACGACGCCGTGCAGGCGGTGATCACGCTGGCCTCGCAGTTCGGCAGTGACGAGCTGAAAATATCCATGACAGACCTAACCGCAGTGATTCTCATGGTGCAGTTTGTCGCGTTCTTTGGCTCATTTCTCTTCGACTGGATCGCCAAATGGATCGGCGCAAAGCACGCGGTAATTGTGAGCCTGCTCATCTGGAGCGGCGTGCTGGTGTCCATGTATGTTTCGGTCCGCACCGAGAGACAGTTTTTCATTGTGGCCGCAATTGTCGCTATCGTGCTGGGAGGGACACAGGCACTCAGCCGGTCACTATTCTCGTTGATGATTCCTAAAGGTCGCGAAGCGGAATACTTCGGCGTCTATGAGATCAGCGACAAGGGAACCAGCTGGATGTGCCCGCTATTGTTCGGGCTCGCGCTGCAATTCACCGGCAGCTATCGGCTCTCCATCTTGTCCCTGATCACGTTTTTCCTGGCCGGGCTGCTGGTGCTGCTGACGGTGAACGTGCGCCAGGCTGCCGCCGAAGCTGCTTCTTAACAGCGCGTCCTAAACCCCGGCGGCCTTCTTCTGCTCGTCCAGCTTTTGCAGGAACGCGTGTTCGTTAATATCCACTTCGTGCTTATAACCTTCCGGATCGATAAACGGATTCGGGCCTTTGCCGATCTTGGGATATTTCTCCGCCAGGTTATACATCGACGGGTGCGATCCCAGCGGAACATCGCACGGCAACGACCGCAGCAGCTTATAACTGCGCCGATACTCACCCGCGATATCGGGAACATCTTTGTTGTTGACCAATATGTAGCCTGGATTGACGCCCACGCTGCCGATGATAACAACGTCGTAAGCTTTGCCGCCTTCTTGCGCCTTTGTGGTCCAGGTGGTGCAGCCGCGCGTGTGGCCAGCCGTGAGATGTGCAACCAGGGTAGTGCCGCCGAGTTTCACCTCGTCGCCATCGTGCAGCGTCTTGTCCAGCGGATGGGGCTTGTCTCCAGGCCGGATCTTCATCAAAGCGGGAACGTCTTGCTCCATGGCCATCACTTGCGCGCCAGTGAGCTCCTTCACCAGCGCGTCGCCCTCCATGTGGTCGGCATGTGCGTGGCTTCCCAGCAGGATCTTGATGTCGGTGAATTTGAAGCCCAGCTTTTCCACCGACGAGCGGATCACCGGCACCGTTGCTTCAAAACAACTGTTGAGCAGGATGTTCCCTTGTGGAGTGACAAACAGAAACGACCCGAGAGATTCGGAGCCGACGTAATAAATGTTGCCAATCACTTTGTGCGGCGGAAATTGTTTGTTGAATTGTTCGGGCGAGCCGATGTTGCGCCGGAACAATTCTTCGGCGGTTTGTGCAATCAGTGGTCGGGCGAGTGGCGCGGCCGCCAGGGCCGCAAGGTTGATCAAGTGCGCGCGGCGGGTTTGCATAACGCAGCCAGCATATCAGGCTTCGAAGAGCCACGTCCGCAGGGCGGCGCTCACTTCCACCGGACGCTCCAGCATCGACATGTGTCCGCAGTCGGCGACGATTACCAATTGGCTACCGGCTATTTTCGCGGCCATTCCTGAATGCTGCGCCGGTCCGCTCCAACCGTCCTCGCGACCGGTAAGTAGCAAGGCGGGACAGCGGACTTGTTCCAGCACTGCGCTGGCATCCGGGCGGGCCAGCAGCGCTTTTACTTGCGCGGCGAAAACCTCAGGAGTCTTGCGCGACATCATTGCAATGATCGCGTTCACTAGCGCCATGTCGTTGATGCGGCGCGAATCGATCATCGGCGGCAGCCACTGGCGGAGCATCGCTTGCATGCCTTCCGATTTTGCGAGAGCCACCAGTTCTGCGCGCTTACGGGCTTCTTCTTCTCCGGCTTCGCCAGCGGGGCGCGCGGACGATCCAGTGTTCAAAAGCGCGATACGGGTGACGCGTTGCGGCGCCAAGCGGTATATTTCAAGCGCGACGCGACCACCCATGGAATGCCCTGCAAGGGCGAATCGCTGGGGCGCAGTGCGTAACACCGCCTCCGCCATACCTGGTATCGAATCGAGCGACCCATAGTCGGCGACCGAGCACTCGGCAAGATCCGGCAACGCGTCGATTTGCTGCTGCCAGGCCGTTCGATCGCAGATTAACCCTGGCAGCAGGACCAGATGTTCTATGCCAGATCCTCTGGAAGAATCGGCAGTTTGCGCAGCCTCTTGCCGGTAGCGGCGAAAATAGCGTTGGCGACCGCGGGAATGATGGTCGGCGTGCTGGCTTCCCCGATTCCACCCGGCGCGGCCTGGCTTGGAACGATATGTACTTCCACCACCGGCATTTCGTTGATCCGCAAAACGTCGTAGTGGTTAAAGTTCCCCTGCACCACACGGCCGTGCTCGATAGTGATGGCGCCCTTTAATGCGGCACTCAATCCGTAAACGATGCCGCTCTGGATCTGCTGTTCCACGCCGGCCGGATTGATGACGTGTCCGCAATCCACAGCGCACACTACCTTGTGTACGCGCAGCTTGCCTTGTTCCACCGATATTTCGGCTACCTGCGCATTGTAGCTGCCAATATTGTTGACCACCGCAATGCCGCGAGCGTGACCGGCCGGAAGCGGCTTGCCCCATTCGGCTTTCTCGGCCGCCAACTCCAGCACTCCAAGCAGCCGTGGAGATTTCGCGAGCAAACGCCGTCGAAACTCCAGCGGATCTTTGCCGCCGGCGACAGCCAGTTCATCCAGGAAACTCTCGGAGAAGAACGTATTCTGCGAGAATCCCACCGAACGCCAGTACGTCGTGGGAATGTCAACATCGGGCGGATGATAATCGACATGGAAATTCGGAATGTTGTATTCCAGATCGATGATGCCTTCCACGCTGGTGCGATCCACTCCGTTGCGCAACCCGCCAAAGGACGGGCAGACCACGCGGGTGCTCCAGGCAACGGGCCAGCCGTCTTTGTCTACTGCGGCAGCGAACTTCGCGTAGGACGCGGGGCGATACAGATCGTGCTGCATATCGTCCTCACGCGACCAGGTGAGCTTCACCGGCTTGCCGATGGCTTTGGAAATCTCGACCGCTTCACTGACGAAATCGTCTCCGCCGCGCCGTCCAAATCCGCCGCCCAGAAACATCGTGTGGATCTGAATCTTGCTGGGCGGAAGGCCGGTGATCTTCGCCGCAGCTCCCATCGCCGCCGTCTGGATTTGTGTCGAAACCCAAACTTCGCAACTATCGGGTCGCACCTCGGCGGTGCAATTCATGGGTTCCATCGGAGCGTGCGAAAGATACGGCACTTCGTAGACGGCCTGGAACGTTTTCGCGCCGCTGGCCATGGCAGCGTCGACATCGCCGTCATTGCGGGCTACCGCGCCGGGCTTCGCTGCCAGATTCACGAAAAGCTCACGAATGCTCGCGCTGCTCAGATTCGCGTTCTTGCCTTCGTCATACTGAACTTGCAGCGCCCGCCGGCCCTCCATCGCAGACCAGGTGTTGTCGGCAACCACCGCGACGCCGCGCGAGATCTGGACCACTTGCTGGACGCCGGGGACCGCCTTGGCCTTCGAATCGTCGAAGCTGGCTACTTTTCCGCCAAAAACAGGGCAGCGCGCCACGACGGCGTAGACCATACCAGGCCGCCGCGCATCCAGGCCAAATCCGGCAGTGCCATTCACTTTGAGAGGCGTGTCCAATCGCTTGGGCGAGGTCCCGATCAGGCGGAAGTCCTTCGGATCCTTAACGGCAACCTTAGTGGGCGCAGGCAGTTTGCCCGCGGCGTCCGCCAGACTGCCATAGCTCAACCGCGAATTGTTGGCGGTGTTGATGACAAATCCGTTTTCAGTGCGAAGCTGCGATTTTGCGACGCCCCACTTCTGAGCGGCGGCATCCAGCAGCATGTCGCGGGCCGAAGCACCGGCTTTGCGCAGCGGCTCCCAGCAAGTGCGGATGCTCATGCTTCCGAACGTTCCCTGCAACGGGCCGTAGGCAGGATCCACCGGAGCGAATTCGGTGCGAACCTGTTTCCAATCGCAATCCAGCTCCTCGGCCAGCAACTGCGAGAGTGAAGTCATGGGGCCCTGGCCCATCTCTGATTTGTGGATCTCGAAAGTAACGATGTCGTCGCTGCCGATATGGATGAAGGCGTTCAGTTTCGTTGCCGATGTAGGCGCGGCCTGCAACTTGCTGCTCTCGGGCAGATGGAAGCCGATGAACAGGCCACCCGCGGCCGCGACCCCGGCCTTCAAGAAACCGCGGCGTCCGAGTTTAGGATTCGGGAGAGTGGTGCTCATTACGCCCGTCCTTTATTTTCGTGACCGTCGGCATTGCTGGCAGCCTGATACTGCGCCGCCAAGTGCACCGCCTGCCGGATCGCCTGATACGTTCCGCAACGGCAGATATTGCCGTGCATGGCCTCGTCGATGTCGGCGTCGGTAGGATGGGCGGTCTTCTTCAGAAGACCCGCGGCCGTCATGATCTGTCCGGATTGACAATAGCCGCACTGTGGAACGTCCACTTCCAGCCACGCCCGCTGCACGGGATGGCTACTGTCGGAAGAAAGGCCTTCGATAGTGGTTACGCTCTTGCCGGTAACGCTAGAAATCGGCGTCACGCAGGAGCGGATGGGCTGACCATTGAGATGTACCGTGCAGCAGCCGCACAGCGCCATGCCGCAGCCGAACTTGGTGCCGGTCATGCCGAGCGAATCGCGCAAAACCCATAAGAGCGGCATTTGCGGCGAGACGTCTACGGTTTGGGGTTTTCCGTTGAGAGTAAAAGTGACAGCCATCGTGGGCCTCCTGGGAGCCAAATCTTTGTTTCTTTAGTATATAACCCTCGCAAACCCCAGGCGCGGCCTCCGGTCTGAGTGGTACGCTGGCAGTTTATGCAGTTGTCGGAAATCTTTCTCGGCCAGGGCGAGCAATCGTTTACAGACCTGGTGCGCAGCATCTCTATCGGCAAGCTCAAGGTCTATCAACTTTATGACCGTATGAAGGTGCGCTTTCATCTGGCCAAGCTCAACGCTGAGAGCATGAAGAAGGCGACGCCGCGTTTTTGGGCCCGAATCGTCGAAAAAGACGACGACTTTGCCACCGATCTGGGCCAAGCCATCCTGGTTTCGCATCTGGACATGATCAAAGCGGTGGTCGACGATCTCGGCATTCCCAACCAGGAGGGCTTTTTCGACAAGGACATCGACGGTCCAAAATATCTCACCGACGGCTGGCAGCAGCGGACCTATGAAAAGTTCAAGGATACGTTTCCGGCTCAAGTGCTGCTGTTTTACATCAACCATCTGGCCTGGGAACTCGCGAAAAGCGAGGAAGTTTTCCAGGTACCAGCGTAGTTCTCATAAGCACCGATGAGCCAACAATTCTTTGAAGCGATCCGCGCGGGCGATCGCGCCAAGGTGGACGAACTGCTCAGTAGCGACGCGACACTGTTAGCCGCGAAAGACGAGAAGGGCCTTGGCGCTTATGTCGCCGCCAGATATTCCGGACGAAACGACCTTGCGGCGCTGCTGCTGGAAAAAGGCGTGGAGCTGGACGTGTTCGCCGCCTGCATGGCGGGTGCGAAGGAACGAGCGCTTCAGTTGATCGGGGAGAATACGGAACTGGTGAAAGCTTACAGTAATGACGGCTGGACTCCGTTGCATCTGGCTTGCTTCTTCGGACAGCCGCGCGTGGTAGAAGCTCTGATTGAAAAGGGAGCCGCCGTTCGGGCGCGATCCACCAATCCAATGCAAAACACACCCCTTCACGCAGCCGCAGCGGGGCGGAGCAAGGATGCCGTACGCGCGTTGCTGGAGCACGGAGCGGACGTAAATGCGCGCCAGGAAGGCGGCTGGACCGCGTTGCATGCCGCATCACAAAATGGAGATGTGGAGATGGTGCGTTTGCTCATCGCCGGCGGCGCCGACGTGAAAATCCGAGCGGATAATCAGCAGAACGCAATGGACCTGGCATTGACCAAAGGCCATCAGTCCGTGGTGGAAGTGTTGGAAGCGTACGCGTAGTGGTCGAAGAACAAATCCAACAACTGCAATCGGCCGCGCTGGCCCGGATTGAAGCAGCGCAGGATGCCACTACCCTGGAACAGGTCCGCGTGGATGTGCTGGGCCGCAAGGGCTCGCTCGCGCAGTTCAACGTCGGCAAGCTGGCGCCTGAAGAGCGGAAAATTGCGGGGCGTGCGCTAAACCTCGCGAAACAAGCCATCGAGACTGCGTTTGAAACAAAAAAGCAGGCATTTGCCGCAGAGGCGCTGAATGCACGGCTCAAGCAGGAATGGCTGGATCTTACTCTCCCCGCTCCCGGCGTTCGTCCGGGCAGCTTGCACCCGGTGACCATCGTTCAGAACGAAATCGAAGACCTGTTCACTTCGCTTGGATTCGCAGTTCTGGATGGCCCCGAAGTGGAAACTGAATATCACAACTTTGATGCTTTGAACATCCCGCCTGAGCATCCGGCCCGCGACATGCAGGATACGTTCTGGCTCGCCAACGGCCATTTGTTGCGCACGCATACGTCGCCGGTACAAGTGCGCGGCATGGAGAAACTGGGGCCGCCGCTGCGTATGATCGCGCCGGGCCGCGTGTTCCGCAACGAAGAAGTGGACGCATCGCACGAGCACACGTTCTATCAGCTGGAAGGCATGATGGTAGATCGCAATGTATCGGTGGCCCATCTGATCTATTTCATGAAGACCCTGCTCAGCGCCATCTTCCATCGCGAGGCAGTGGTGCGGCTGCGTCCGGGCTATTTTCCGTTCGTCGAGCCCGGGTTCGAGCTGGATATCCGCTGCCTCATTTGCGGTGGTCCGGGCTGCCCGGTGTGCAAGCAGAGCGGCTGGGTAGAGCTGCTGCCGTGTGGTTTGGTGCATCCCAATGTGCTGCGGAAAAGTGGAATCGATCCGGACGAGTGGGGCGGTTTCGCGTTTGGGCTGGGGCTGACACGCCTGGCCATGATGCGCTATGGAATCGACGATATTCGTCTGTTCGCGAGCGGCGATTTAAGGTTCCTGCATCAATTTTAGATCGCAATGAAATTTTCCTATCACTGGATTCGTGAGCTAGTCCCGGGCTTGGAAACCGAGCCTGCGGAGCTGATGCGCCTCATCACGATGAAGACCGCCGAATGCGAAGGGATGGAGCAGGTTGGCGGCGCGCTGGCTGACGCTTCGGTGGCACGCGTCAAGGAAGTAGAGTTCATCGCCGGCGGCCACAATCAGATTGTGGTTGTCGAGACGGCTCGCTATGGAAGCAAGCGAGTGGTGTGCGGAGCACCGAACTGCAGGCCGGGAATGCTCACCGCCTATCTGCCACTTGCACCAATGGTCATCGAGGGTGTGGAAAGCGAGGGGATGCTCGCAAGCGCGCTCGAGCTGGGTATCACAGGCGATCACACTGGCATCGTGGAGCTGGATAGCGAGGCTCTGCTCACGCCGGATACGATCATCGAAGTAGATAACAAGTCGCTTACGCACCGGCCAGACTTGTGGGGCCATCACGGGATGGCGCGGGAGGTAGCGGCCATCACCAATCGGATGCTGCGCGATCCGGTGAAGCTCGATTTATTGCCAAGCGGCGAGGCGCCCGTGGAGATTACGATCGAAGATTTCGCTCTTTGCCCGCGATACAGCGCGCTGGTTTTCGAAAATGTCACGGTGCAGCCGTCGCCATTATGGCTGCAGTATCGCCTGGAAGCGATCGGCCTGAACGCGATTAACAATATCGTCGACGTAACGAACTACGTGATGGCGGAATTGGCACAGCCGATGCACGCGTTTGATGCCGAGAAGCTCAAGGGTTCAACGATTTTTGTTCGCGGCGCACGGCCGGGTGAGCAGATCGTTGCGCTGAACGACGAAAGCTACAATCTGGAATCCGCGAATCTCGTCATTGCCGACGCGGAAGGCCCCATTGCCCTGGCCGGCGTGATCGGCGGATTGCATAGCGCAATTGGCCCCGATACCAGGCGCATTGTGCTGGAGAGCGCGAATTTCCAGGCCGCCAGCGTTCGCCAGACATCGGTGGCGCTGAAGCTGCGAACCGACGCGTCCATGCGATTCGAAAAATCGCAGGATCCAACCAACACCGTGCGAGGTTTGGCGCGCGCGCTGGAATTGCTGCAGCAAGTTTCCCCCGGCATCCGGCTGGTGGGAGGCCTGGCCGATTCCCACAGCGAGTTCAAGACGCCAGCTCCCATCCAGTTGTCCGTGGATTGGTTAAGAGCCAAGCTGGGCCGCGACCTGGATTCACGAGAAGTCCGCTCGATTCTGGAATCGCTCGAATTCAGCGTAAAGGAATCGACGCCTGGCAATTTCCTGGTGACGGTGCCGAGCTGGCGCGCCACCAAAGACGTCTCGATCAAAGACGATCTGCTGGAAGAAGTGGGGCGAATGGTGGGCTACGAGTCCATCACTCCCAAAGCGCCGCTAATCGAATCCGTGACGCCGCTCGAAAGCGCTTCCCGCTTGTTCCTGCGAGGCGTAAGAAACATGTCCGTCGCGCAAGGATTCACCGAAGTCTATAACTATTCCTTTGTTACTGAAGACATGGCGCGCGCTTTCGCCATGGATATTGACGCCCACGTGGGCGTGACGAATCCAATCGCCGCGGACCAAACTCTGTTGCGCGCCAGCTTGCTGCCCGCCATTCGCAAAAACATTCTTGACAACAGCCGTCACTTCTCGTCTTTCCGTTTGTTTGAGATCGGCCGCGAAATCCATTTGCGGAACCGCGAGCTTCCCGAAGAGATTCCGCATTTCGTGGCGGCGATGTTCGCGCGGGAGGGCGACGGCAGCGCTTCGTTATTCGAGTTGAAACGTCTCGCCGAATGTTTGATGGAAGGATGCGAAGCACGCCCGGCGGCTGCGCGCGCGTTTGAGCATCCCGAGCGCGCGGCCATCGTCCAGTGGCATGGGGAAGACGTGGGGCGCTTATTTGAGCTGCATCCGGCGCTGATTGAAGATGGCCGGGCGGCCATCCTGGATCTCGATTTGTCCCAAATGGAAAAGCTGGGCGGGCAGCAGGAGCGCCGCTATGAAACGCTGCGCCGCTTCCCTGTGAGCGCATTCGACCTTTCCGTGGTGGCAGGCTTGCGCGAGCCCTCTGGCGAAATCCAGCGCCTGCTGACGTCCGCCGCTGGAGCCGACTTGGTGGGTATCGAATTCGTCCGTATCTACACCGGCGCGCCGCTTCCCGAGGATCGTAAGAGTCTATCGTACCGGCTGACGGTAGCCGCCTCCGACCGCACGCTTTCATCCGATGAAGTGGCCGGCATTCGCAGCCGAGTGATCAAAGTTATGCGCGAGGCAGGTTACGAACTGCGGGTTTAGTGCACGTGCATGGGCTCGCCAAAATAGCCGATGATGCGTTCGGCGCACAGGCGGCAAGCCTCAATTTCGTCCGGATCGCGTCCTTCACAATGCAGCATCTGTTCGTCGCGCACGGACATACTGCGCCCACAAACCCAATCCTCGCCGTCGCGCGAGTGAATATGGTTGAAATCGGTCAAACGGATCCCCCGGGAATGGATACTTTGTCAGAATATCAGATCGGTTGCGGCGGCAATCCGGAACTTGATAGACTTGGATTTAACCAAGGAGCGACCATCATGGCGAAAGTATGTGAAGTGTGCGGACGCGGGCCGCAGTTCGGCAACCGGATCAGCCACGCGCACAACGTATCCAAGCGCCGCTGGAATCTGAACTTGCAGAGTGTCCGCGCCCTGGTAAACGGCGCAGGCAAGCGAATTAAGGTTTGCACTTCCTGCATCCGCGACGGCAAAGTCCTAAAGGCCGGCAGCAAAGTTCAAAGACCCGCATCCGCGTAAGAATTTCTAGATTTTACAATCCCGATGAAGTTTGTATCCTTTCAGGGCGTCAGCGCTCGAACTGAAGCGCTTCGCTCGGAAGCGGGCGTCTTGTCCGGTGATCGCGTGATAGGCCTTCGGGCCGCCGGATTCGGCGATATGCTCGCGGTGCTGGCCAGTGGTCCGGAAGGCCGCGCCAAAATCGAAAGCTTCGTCTCCAACCCAGCCGCCGATTCCGTTTTTGAGCTGTCTTCGGTCCGGCTCCTCGCCCCGATTCCGCGTCCGCCCAAGTTGATTTGCATCGGCCTGAACTATCGCGACCATGCAGCTGAGGCGCGCCAGGAAATTCCCACGATACCCACAGTCTTTTCGAAATTTTCAAATACGGTGATCGGACCGGGAGACGCCATCGTCCTTCCAAAGATTTCGCGCAAGCCCGATTATGAGGCGGAGTTTGCATTCGTGATCGGCATCGGTGGACGGCACATCGCGGCCGAAGACTGGCAGCGCCACGTTTTCGGATACACGGCTTTTAACGACGTCAGCGCGCGCGACGTTCAATCCGCAACTTCGCAGTGGATGATCGGCAAATCGTTTGATACGTTCGCGCCCATGGGCCCCTGCTTGGTGACGGCTGACGAAGTGCCCGATCCACACGCGCTCGATATCAGCCTTCGAATCGGCGGCGATGTTCTGCAGCATTCAAACACACGCGAGTTGATTTTCAAAATCCCCGAGTTGGTAGCGCATCTTTCGAGTGTGGTGACGCTGGAACCCGGCGACGTAGTGGCCACCGGCACACCGGGTGGCGTGGGATTTGCCCGTAAGCCGCCGCGCTATCTGCAACCCGGCGACGAAGTAATCGTTAGCATCGAAGGCATTGGCGAATTGCGGAATCCAGTGGTTGCGGAAACCTGACAGTAACCGTGACCCCGTCTTACTTGCTTAAAAACTTCTCGTCGATCTCCACCTGATAGCCGCTAGCCAGACGATTACTCTCATTCGCCATGCCAACCACGGCCATCACTTCGGAGAGCATCTGGTCCGTCATTCCGGCTTTGCGAGCCGCCGCGGTATGCGATGCAATGCAATAGCCGCATTGGTTGCTGGCGCTCACCGCCACATAGATCATTTCCTTGGTGAGGGCATCCAGCGCGCCGGGCGCCATGATCTCTTTCACGCTGTGCCAGGTGCGCCGCAATGTGGCCGGATCGTGCGCCAGTGCTTTCCAGAAATTGTTGATCCAGTCCGTCTTGCGCGTGGCCATGATGTCGTCATAGACCGCGCGGACTTCCGGACTCGCATCATCGTATTCGATCATTCCCAGGGTCGCCATCTTGCTCCTCTGTTCCCATCCTATCGGTTCGCGCAATAATGGAGGTACCCTTCATGGTCCAAGAAACGATTCTGGAAGGTCTTACCTTCGACGATATACTTCTCCAGCCGGCTCGCAGCGATGTGCTGCCCTCTGAAACCGACACGCGCACCTGCCTAACCCGGCACATCGCGATTAACATTCCGATCGTGAGCTCGGCGATGGATACGGTCACCGAGTCGCACCTCGCGATCGCCCTGGCACAACAGGGAGGGATTGGAATCATCCATCGCAATATGTCCGTGGAGCGCCAGGCCGAGGAAGTCGACCGCGTGAAGCGCAGTGAAAGCGGCATGATTGTCGACCCCATCACCATCGAACCCGAGCTTAAGATTTCCGACGCCCTCACGTTGATGAAGCGCTACCGTATCTCCGGCGTGCCGGTGACCAAGAACGGCCGGCTGGTCGGAATTCTGACCAATCGGGACTTGCGATTCGAGACCCGCCACGATCTTCCCATCTCAGACGTGATGACGAAAGAGAATCTCATTACGGTGCCAGTTGGCACCACGCTCGAAGAGGCGGAAAAGATTCTGCATCATCATCGCGTGGAGAAACTCCTGGTGGTGGACGATCAATTCGCGCTCAAGGGCCTGATCACCGTTAAGGATATTCAGAAGAAGCTGAAGTATCCGAGTGCGGCGAAGGATCCGCAGGGCCGATTACGTGTCGGGGCAGCGGTGGGCTCGGGCGCCGACTTCCTGGAGCGCGCTCAAGAGCTGGTAGCGAGAAAAGTAGACGTGATCGTGGTGGATTCGGCGCATGGGCACAGCCAGCGTGTAATGGACGCTGTGCGCACTATCAAGCACAAGATGCCGGACGTAGAGCTGATCGCGGGCAACGTCGCGACGTTCGAAGGCGCTCGCGATCTGATCAGCCTGGGCGCCGACGGCATAAAGGTTGGCATCGGGCCGGGGTCGATCTGCACCACGCGCGTGGTCAGCGGCGCGGGCGTGCCACAGATCACGGCCATTGCCGAGTGCTCGCGCGCAACGCGGGGCTCGGGCGTGCCTCTCATTTCCGATGGCGGCATTAAGTATTCGGGAGACATCAGCAAGGCCATCGCCGCGGGCGCGGACGCGGTAATGATCGGCAGTCTGTTGGCGGGCACTGAGGAAAGTCCCGGAGAAACGATTCTCTATCAGGGGCGAACCTTCAAGAGTTACCGAGGCATGGGTTCCATGGGCGCGATGACCGCCGGATCGGATCGTTATCCGCAAGACACCAGCGGGAAGCTAGTGCCGGAAGGTATTGAGGGCCGCGTGCCTTATAAAGGACCGCTGTCGGAGTTGGTGTATCAGCTAGTGGGCGGCCTCAAAGCGGGCATGGGCTACTGTGGCTGCGGCAACATTCGCGACCTGCAGGAGAATGCGAAGTTCCTGCGCGTCACATCCGCTGCGCTGCGAGAGGGCCACGTACACGACGTGATCATCACCAAGGAAGCGCCTAATTACCGGCTGGAATAGCTCAACTAGATCCCGTTCGCACCAACTTGTCGTCCGTAGAGAACATAGTTGACGCTTTGTATGGAGGAGTCTAAAGCGCTTTGTTGCTGCTGCAGTTCGGCAACCAAGGCATCGGCGGCTTCTGCCTGCGAGGTTGCGCTTGCCTGAACTTGGGTCACCGTCGCCTCTGCCGTAGTTATCTCGTCGCCCAATTCGGTGTTGGTTGAGTTATAACCGTCGATCTGGCTCTGGATCATCCCGCTGACTGGGTCGGTCAATTGGGTGAAATTGCTCGCCAAGGCCGCGAAACCCGAGCTAGGGGACCCCAGGAATTTGAAGGCGTCGGAGATATTGGTGTCTGACAAAGCGCTGAAGGTACTGGCGTCGAAGCTCATCTGCCCGGTATCGTTGAACGTGACGCCCAGATCGGAAAGGCTGTGGATGGTGCTGGTTCCGGTTGGGTTCCAGTAAGTGACCAGGTCCTGCATATCGCTGCTGATCTCATTGATGATCAGGTTGCCCTGGAGCGGCCCCGCATTTTGTCCCTGTTGCGCGGTCACCGCGCTAACCAAAGTGTTGTAGTCGGTAACGAAAGTTTCGAGCGCGCTACTCAGTTGAGTAGGGTCTGTCGCGAGCGACAAGGTCACCGATCCTGACGGCAACGTGTTCACGAGCGTGAAGCTAACGCCTGGAATGACGTCGGTGATGGTATTGCTGGACTCGACGATTGGATTCGGAATCCCGGTGAGGCTGAAGCTTGCGTTGGTGCCTTGATTGGTTCCCGTAATCAGGTTCGCGGGACTTTGAAGATCGTTGAGCTGAATCGTGGTGGGACCGGAAGCATCGGACAGAGAAAGAGAGTATGCTCCCGCGCTGCCCGTGACAGTGGCCGTGACGCCGGCATTAGCGCCGGTAATGGCCGCCGCCAGCCCGTTGAGATTATTATTTGTGGCGCTCAGGCTCAGCGCGTACGTCTGCGTTCCCACCACCAATTGAACCTGCCCTGTGGCTGACACGGTGGCGGACGTCCGATCGGCGTAGGTTTGCAACGAAGTTTCCGTGCCCGTGCCGTTGCTGCTGATCAGGTCCGCGGGCGTGACACTATTTAATTGCAGCGTGGTGGCTCCGGTGTTGCTCGCCGAAACGCTGAGATAGTCGGTGGAACCGGAGGTCAAGACGCTAGCGCTGACCCCAGCATTGGCATTGTTGATGGCCTGCGCCAGCCCGCTGACGTTATTTTGCCCCGAGCCTGTCAGATTGAGCTGATAGGTGCTGGAGCCAATCACTAGATTCACAAGTCCGCTGGTGGAAACAGACTGGGTTGCCGTATAGCCTTGGAGCGACGTTTCCGACGCCGCCGACGCCAGCGAAGTGATATCGGAAACGGTGTAAGTGGCCGGCGCCGTCGCTGAGGTATTCACGACTGACACAGTGGTTGCATCCGAGCTGGTTGCCGACAGCCCCTGGCTGCTCGCCAGCGTGCCCAGATTGGTGACGTCGGTGCCCAGCGCGGTAACAGTCGGCTCCAGCGCCGTCAGTGCGTTCAGATCGGCAGCGTTCGCGGCTTGCTCGTTCTGCAGATTGGTCACCGGAATATCAGCGATTTGAACTGCGCGCTGGATAATGCTCTGGAAGTCACTCGAGAAACTGCTGAGCCCGGTGAAATAGATGGGCGCTGCGATGCTCGCTGCCTGGCTGGCAGCGGATGGCAGACTACTACTGGTGGTTCCCATACTGCGGTTATCGTCCGGAAAGCATGGTTTCTTGACTTTTTTGGGGCGCTAATTCGCAAACTCGCGTGGCCACTTGCTCAGCTTGCGACGCGCTCAGGTGCGAGTGCATTGGTAAGCTCAGCACTGTCTTCGCGCAAGCCTCTGCCACCGGAAAATCACCCGCCTTATAGCGCTCGTCGGCGTAAGCGGGCATAAGGTGAATTGGAAGGGGATAGTGAACCGCCGTCTGTATTCCCACTGCCTCTAACCCCCGCTGCAATCCGTCTCGATCTTCGGCTCGAATGGTGTAGAGACAATACACGTGCCGTGAATCCGTCAGCGTTTCAGGCGACTTCACTCCCGAGCGTTCGAGCCAGCGATCGTATTCGGCAGCCCGGCTACGCCGCGCTTCATTCCACGCATCCAGACGTCGCAGCTTCACCCGCAGGATGGCAGCCTGAATCGCTGGCAACCGGTAGTTGAAACCTTTCAGCGTGGGACGATAGCGCTGCTCTTCGCCCCAACTGCGCAGTAGCGCGGCCGTTCTTGCGAATTCTGGATTATGGGTCGTCAACATTCCACCTTCGCCCGCAGCGCCCAGGTTTTTAGTTGGATAGAAGCTGAAGCAGCCGATGTCTCCCATGCTGCCCGCGCGCCGGCCGCGATACTCAGCGCCATGGGCCTGCGCCGCGTCCTCAATCACCAGAAGTTTGTGATGCCGCGCAATCTCGAGAATTGGATCCATATCGGCGCACTGCCCGTACAGATGCACCAACAGGATGGCGCGCGTGCGCTGGCTGATCGCGGCTTCGATTTTAGAAGCATCGATGTTGAAGGTGCCTGGATGGATATCGACGTAAACCGCTTTCGCACCCACGTAGCCGATGGCGGCAACGGTCGCATAGAACGTGAAGGGAACGGTGATCACTTCGTCGCCGGGCTGAATGCCGGCTGCGAGCAATGCCAGGTGCAGGGCGCTGGTTCCCGAATTTACCGCCACCCCGTGCTGCGCGCCACAATAGCTCGCAAATTCCTCTTCGAGGGCCGAAACCTCGTGGCCGCCCACGAAGTGCCCGCTTTCCAATACGCGCGCTACCGCGCCATCGATTTCGGTTTTTAATTCGTGATATTCGGCGGAGAGATCCAGGAGGCGAATCATGCCAGGAGCTGTTCAAACTTGCGCGAAACTACTTGCCAAGAATAACATGCTGCTACAGTCTCCCAGGCGTTCGCAGCCATACGCTCGCGAGCGTCAGAATCGTCCAGCAAAGCCAGGCAACGTTCCGCGAAATCTTGTGGCGCATCGGCGATCGAGATGTTCTCGCCGTTCCGCACGTCCAGGCCTTCGGCGCCCACCGACGTCGA
>PKZC01000044.1 GCA_003132905.1 Bryobacterales bacterium
AAAAGGGATTGCGAGCCGAGATCCGAACGTCAAGATAATCGTGAATTCACGTAACTTTGGTATCCTCAGGAACACTTTCAATGGTGTTCTTGCGACCACCGGCGATGCCGTTGTTCTCTTTATGCCTGTAGACCTACAGGATCCTCCGGAGTTGATCCCCGAATTTGTCCGCTATTGGGAGGACGGGTACGAGATCGTCTATGGCATGCGTACGAGGCGCGAAGAGCCTTTTCTGTTTAAGATGGCACGGAAGGCATACTACCGTCTGCTAAGCCGACTGACATACGTTGACTACCCTCCGGATGCCGGCGATTTCCAGCTTGTGGATCGCAAGGTCCTCAACGCTATGAAGCTGATCGATGATGCCCAGCCTTTCATGCGGCTTATGACATTCGATGTTGGCTTTCGATCCAAAGGCATCAGCTACACATGGCGCGCGCGAAAATATGGCGTTTCGCGTAACCGTCTATCGCAAATGTTCGAACAGGGTCTGAATGGTATCATCAGCTTCAGCGGCGCCCCAGTTCGCATAGCGCTGCTCGCCGGCTTTTCTCTGTCGCTGCTAAGCGTTTGCTACGCTTTCGCAGTGGTAGTTCTCGCTCTCTTGGGGAGAATAGACTCACCGGCCGGCATTCCGACGCTTATTGCGGCGTTGTTCTTCTTCGGTGGAGTGCAACTATTTTTTCTCGGCGTGATAGGCGAGTACATCCTTGCAATCTATAATCAGGTGCGTCGAAAGCCCCTTGTGGTCGAACGCGAGCGTGTAAATTTCAAGTGAGAAGGCCATGGGTTTGGCAACGTCAGGGTCGCCGTCAATGCAGCGCGCGCTCTCCGCCTTGAAGCGCAGCCGCTTTATGCGATTTTTGGCGGTCGGTTTTCTTAATACGATCTTTGGCTATTCGATCTACACCGCCGTCTATCTTGCGTGGCGAGTTCCGACGGTCGCGATTGTCGTCGCCACTATCATTGGAGTGCTGTTCAACTTCTTCACTACTGGCCGCATCGTATTCGACAATCGCAGACTTTCCGTGGTGCTGCCCTTTATCATGGCCTATGGCGTATCCATGCTGCTCAATATCGCATTGGTGAATATGTTGTTGCTGCTGGGCATCGGCGCGCTGGTCGCGCAGGCTCTGAGTTTGCCCTTTGTCGTCGTTGCCACCTATCTCATCAACGCTCGGTTAGTTTTCCGCGATTGACGTGAGTGCACTTAATCACCTCCACCCAGCCAATCGACAAGTCGCCCTTTGTATTGAGAGCGCACTATGAAGATCTCAGCTCGGGCGGCCATCAATGCTGTTTTTCAGATTTTTGGGCTTACTAGCAATACCCGCAGACCTAATTCGAGCCTTGACCGGCAGACGCCGGATCAGGCCTATTTCAACAGACTGCCGCAGCTCGCGGCAGCCTAAACTCGGCAGACGTTTGACTTATCGAATTGGAAAAGCTGTTCAGACAAGCCGAGCCAGCTCTGGATACTAGGAATGAGCGTCGAACCAATTCCACTAGGTGAACCGATCATCCGTGACGTGCGCTTTCGGATCGAAATGACTGTGAGTTGCCACGATTGTGCTTCGATTCCGAAGGTAATGAACGCCGGTCAGATCGTCACGGAGGACGGCGAGCGCGTTCAGATCATGCACAACGGTCTAAGGGTTTTGGCTGGCGGCTATTACGGCGATTGGATGGTAGAAATAATAACGCGGCTATGCGGTCATCACGAACCTCAAGAGGAATTGGTTTTTTATGAGGTTCTCAAGCATCTTCCCGCACAGGCGACAATGATTGAGCTGGGGGGATTCTGGTCATATTACTCACTGTGGTTTCTTCATCAAAATGCGGCCACTCGAAAGGCAATTGTAGTCGAGCCAGACCCTCATCATCTTGCGATAGGATGCGCGAACGCACGCCTCAATGATCGTAAAATTGCATTTATTCAAGCAAGTGTTGGCTCCGAAAGCATTTCTGAGCGCGACTTTCTAGCCGAGACGTCTGGCCTGATCAGGATTCCGCAAATTACGGTAGCCCAGTTGCTAAATGATTACAAAATTGCGCGACTTGATCTCTTACATTGCGATGCGCAGGGCGCGGAAACTAATGTTCTCCGATCCTGCATGGGGCTTCTTGCAGAAAGGCGCATCCGATTTTGCTTCGTATCAACCCATACTCATCACATCAGCGGTGATCCCCTTACTCACCAACGGTGTCTTGCCTTATTGAAAGAAGCTGGCGGCCAGATTTTGGCTGAACATGATGTGCAGGAGAGTTTCAGCGGGGATGGCTTGATCGTGGCGTATTTCGGAGAAAGCCCATTATCCTGGCCCTCATTACACCCCAGTTATAATCGCTATTCAACGAGCCTATTTCGAAACCCGCTTTTCGATCTTGATGACGCCAATCGGAAATATCTCACCGCTATTAACGGGCCTCCTCCGATTATTGCCTGAACCACACATTCCGCCACAATCAGACTGGTGCGCCGGGAAGCTGGCGAAATCCAGCCGGCGACGTCCGGCCCAGGTAAGGGCTTGACCTGACCTGGCTTTTTTAGACCAAGCGTTGTGAGAGAATGAGCTTGGAAAGGAGCCGGTCATGCCGAAGAAGAGGTTTGGTGATGGCCGCCCAGGCGCTTGATTTGACTCACGTTTTCGACGTGACC
>PKZC01000205.1 GCA_003132905.1 Bryobacterales bacterium
CAGATCCGTTTCGCTCAGATTCTCGCGCGTTATTTTTTGCCGGACTCTGCGCTGCTTTGGCCGCCTGGACCAAGAACGAAGGAATCGCTTTTCTGGTCTGCTTCCTCATCGTGTTCTTGGCTTTCACATTTTGGAAGCGCGGCACGGCGAACGCGACCACCTCCAGTGGATGGCTGCTGATTGGCGCCGCTCCAGGAATTGCTCTCACATTGTGGTTCAAGTTTTTTCTTGCCCCTGTCGTGGACCCCTTGGTTACTCAGCGAGCCTCGATGCTGGCGCGATTACACGACGTCAGCCGCTATACGGAAGTCGCCCGCGGATTCTTCGACAACTTGCTCCATCTTGGCTCAGGCGTGGCCCATCCATTGGTTCTGCTTGCCGTCCTCGGCATTCTAGTGCGCTGGCAAGTAGAGGAACGCTATCGGCTGCCGTTATGGATTGCAACAACCGCTTTAGTCCTCGTCTTTCTTTCCTACTGCATGGTGTATTTGATGACCCCGTATGCTCTGGCATGGCAAGTTCAGAGCTCCTTCGACCGCCTGATTCTTCATGTCTGGCCTGGCTTTCTCTTAGTCTTTTTTGTTTTCCTCCGAAGCGTCGTGGACCCCTCACCCGTCGTCACTGAGAAGATTGCCGCAGCCAGAAAATCGCCGCTGCGGTCCACCAAAACGGCTTCTTCGAACAAGAATCCCGGCGTCCAAAAGGTTAAGTGATTTGAGAAGTTCCCAATTCCGTGTTGCCGCCCTGGTCCTACTCGGGGCCTTACTCGTTACCAACTTCTACCGCGCCGCTACTCAATCCATCGTTCACGATGAAGCGCTGACGTGGCAGTTTTACCTTTCGGGACCCGTATCCGCGATCTTTCAGTCCTACACTGCCAATAATCACTTTCTGGCCACCGTTCTTTTTCGGGTTGCCATCACGCTGTTTGGACCGTCGGAATTTGCGATGAGGCTGCCCACCCTTCTCGCCGGCGCCTGGTTCTTTTGGACCGTCTTCCGATTGTGCGGACTGGTTCTTGGCAATGGTTGGCTGTTTCTACTTGGTTGTGCCGCTCTAACCTTAAACCCGCTTCTTCTCGATTTTTTGGTTGCCGCCAGGGGCTACGGTCTTGCCATGGCCGGCCTGTTCTGGGCCTTGTTTCAGATGCTGTCCTGGTTTCGGGATCAATCGCAGGGAGTGGCCGAGAACCAACTTCGGAAACGGCTCTGGAAAGCAGCAACCGGATGCTCGATAGCCGTGGCGACAAATTTGACGTTTGTGATTCCGGTGTTTGTCCTGGCTGCGGCTTTCTGCATTCTCGTTGTGCGCACGGGCAAAAACACGGTCGCGCCCTCCGCGGCTCAGGCTGTTTCCAAAGCCCGCAAGAAGGGCAAGAAGTTACAGCCCGACGCCGCGCGCGAACCGGCGCGTTCCTTCGCTCCGCTGGTCCACTTCATCGTCCCTGTCGCTGTTCTGGCGATTGCTTTCGTGCTAGCAGCGCCGATTGACTTAGCTCGAAGCGAGGATTTTTACGCAGGCATCCCGACCGCGATGAAAAGCCTGCAAAACCTGACTGAAAGCTCATTCGCCTACGGCGTCAGTTCGGGCGTCATGCATACCGTGGAGCAAGCCTGGAGTAAGATTGCGCTGGTATTTCTTCCTCTCATCTCCGTGGCGGCCCTCATGACGATCGCCACTACCAAGCCGCGCCTGCACTCCGTCCAGGAGTGGGCCGTTGGGCTTGCCTCATTCGGCGTGATAGGTTCGGCGATTCTGCTCCTCGCCGCGCATTTAATTGCGGGCGTCCCTTACCCGGAGGATCGAACAGGCATTTACTTTATTCCTTTGGCGTCCTTGGCGGCTCTCGGACTGGTGCGAATACTCGCCGATCGCCCGGGATGGCCTCACTGGACCAGCTTTGCGGTTGCCATCCTGCTGCTGTCTTTCGCCGCCGAGTTCGCTGCCCAATGGAACGTGAAAAGCTTTCTGGTCTGGCGCTACGATGCCGACACGAAGCACATCTTCCAGGCGCTGGAATCGACGCCCAAACCGTCCGGCCCTATCCGGCTTGGAGTCTCCTGGGTGTTCGAGCCGGCCTTGAATTACTATCGCGAAGTCCGTAACGCCAATTGGATGATTCCCGTTGAAAGGGACGGCTTCAGCGGGGCGCGCCAGTTTTATATTGTGAGCGCTGAGGATCAACCGAATGCCCCGTGGCCTCAGCTCAAGACGATTTACCGGGGACCAGTTTCCGGCACCGTACTAGCCGTTCCTCAAGCGCTTAAATAGCGTCCGTGCCTCGTTATGGCTCGGAGGGTTTTGCGCCCAGCGGCACCTGCATCTCGCTGCCCCACCGCTCCACCAGATCGATATGGATGCCAAACTGATCCAGCGTGCGCATCACCACGTGGTCCACCATGGCTTCAAGCGATCGCGGGTGATTGTAGAACGCCGCAACTGGCGGCAGGATTACCACGCCCATTCGCGATAGTTTCAGCATGTTCTCCAGATGGATTTCGTTCAACGGAGTCTCTCGCACCAGCAACACTAGCTTGCGGCGCTCCTTGAGAATCACATCGGCGGCCCGGTGGATCAGGTTGTCGCCCTGGCCGCTTGCGATGGCGGCGAGCGTTCGCACGCTGCACGGCGCCACTACCATCCCGGTAGTCAGAAACGAGCCGCTTGAAACCGGCGCTCCCTGGTCCGTGGCCTGGTAGGAGTACGTGGCCAGTTGCCGGACTCGCTCCAGCGAATAAGAAGTTTCCTCCGCCAACGTGTGAGCGCCCCATTTGCTGACAATCAGATGGGTCTCTACTTCCCGGCCGCGCAGGGCTTCGAGCAATCGAATCCCAAAGATCGCGCCCGTCGCGCCTGTTATTCCGACGATCAACCGTTGCGGGAGACTTTCTGTCATACCGGGTTCCAACTCGAATCTTCAACCTTTCACACGGGGCCATAAAAGTCAATTTGGGGCCTATTACTCCCACCACCCCCGAATCCAGACATTCGCTATCGCCGAACTTTTTGTGGGCGCATAAGTCTCTAATCGTTGTTAATTAAGTCTTGACTACGGAAGAAATAGTGATAGCATTTCACTAATCTGTATGCCTAATCAGGCGAGCCCGCCGCGCGGCGAAGCTGTATGCTTTACTGCCGGAATTAAGGGCGCTGCGTTCTCGGCGGGTNNCGCCTACCTGGCCTCAGACCGCCATCCCCCCAAAGTAGCCGCGGGCATTTCCACCGGCGCGCTTTCGGCGGCGGCTCTCGAACGCTGTTATCGCGAACTTGTCCCGGGCGGACCGCCACCGGAGCGCGAGATCCGCCGCTGGGGCTGGTTTCGGCGCTATCTTGACGCAATCACTTGGGAACCCCTGGATGTCATCTGGAATGCGATACCTGACCCAGTGGATTTCTTCGCCGACAAGCCGCCTGTATCCGACCTTTCCGCCGAAACGCTTCCACCGCAATTGAAAAAAGAAGAGGCCGAAGCGCGTCAGAATTATTATCGTCTGGTGAAGCTGGGCTTATGGTTAGCCGGGTTGCGAGTCTCGGTTCGCGATATCGCCAGAACCTTGATTTCGCGCGTTCGGTTCAAAGAGCACTATGGCTATCCTCGCTTTGAACGACTGCGCTTTTACGCTGGTTTAACCTGGATCGTATCGAAGGTTGTTCTACACCTGTGCTTTTCCCCACAATTCACCGTCGAACGGCAGAAATGGACGGGAGGGCGGCGATTTCCCCGGCCTCTTTTCGGTTGGCCCGCCTGGTTTGTTGGCGTGGGTATTGTAGGACTCGAGGCTGGTCTGATTCTCAGAATCCTCGTTCACTACTTGCACCGGCTGGTATCCAAATACCGGCTGGTATCCCACTTGAGATATGTTTCCAGATTCGGCGGCGCGGTATCGGATCGCACGCCTCACTTCATTAAAACCTTAGCTCATTACGATGGGTGGCTATTTTCTGTAAGTGCGATCGTTCTAACGCTAGGCCTTTTCGTGTTGTTCCGTTTTCGAGTGGGAGGTGCGATCCGCCATCTGCTCACGGAACTGGGAGTGGTTCGCGGCCTCCTTCATCGCTATACGCTTCACCGCAGGCTATTCGGGCTCTTCTGTGAGCGGCCCGACGATCAAGAGGGGCCGGTGGTCGGCAGCCCGCCGGAGTTCGGCCAGCAGGCGCAATTCCCAGGCTCGATGCATCTGCTGTTGGTAGCTGCGCCGCTGCAAGAGATTAAGGGTCTGAATAACCAGCAATTGTGGGGCGCGCCCGGCACCCCCATCGTGAATGCGTTGCTGGCTGCCCTCGCTGTGCCCGGCTTGTTTCCACCGCTGCAGTTGACCGAGCCCGGCCAGGTGGATCAATGGCTCTCCAAGCGCTGTGGCGGTGCGCAGCCCAAGCGGCTAGACCTCATTGATGGCGCCGCAGTCCGGCAGAACCCTTTGCCCGCGTTGTTCTCCTGGCTGGAAGGCCATCCCACGGTCGCGAACGAGCTCTCGGGGGAGAGCCCGTCTGAAATAGGGATTCACTTGGTTTACAACGTGCCCACGGAGCCCTATCAGCAAGAACGCGGCGAAGAGCCTCCCGAGCGTGTCAACATCGTCACGGCCGCCCTCACCAGTCTGGAGCTCTCACGCCGCCGCGATAGCAAACTGGAGTGCCGGCAGACCAACTTCGTCAGCGAGATGGAACTATGGGTACGCACCATGGAGAAGGTGCAGCCGCAGCGTGCCGCGGGAGTTGCGGCCAGCGCGTCCATGTCATCTGTATCGAGCCTTGAAACCTCGACAGAGGAAACTGCGGCCAGCGCATTCCCGGCGTTCCCCATCTTTGTCGACGAGATCGCGCCCGAAAGGGACATCAAATTTGAGAACTATCTCGCACCCGACCGCAAAGACCTGCTCAAGAGCGCCGCGTGCGGCTGCCTCCGTTCCTTGGAAACGCTTTATCGCGAGCGGCTGAGGGTGCTCCAAACGTCGCAACCCGTCGATTGTGCCGACCTGCTACGTCAAGTATCGCCGGACCGTAGCCGATTCATTTCCCAAGAAGCGCCAGGACTCAGGGAAGTTTGCGCTGCCTGCACGCGAAAGTTGAACTATCGTCCCGCCAATGAAGAGGCACCTCCGGCTGTCCAGCCCCCGCCCTCGTTCCGGCACCTGAACGCCGCACAGCCCCGTGTGGTATTTCTTGCCAGCGGAGGAGTTTTTCGCGGTGCTTTTCATATTGGCGTTATTGGGGCCATGCAGGCCGCCGGCATTCGGCCGAATCTCATCGTAGGAGCCTCAGTGGGTTCGCTCATGGGCGGGGCCTTGGGAGCCATTTTTACTCTCGAGCGAACCGAGGGCTGGGATTTGCTCGGTCATCTCTGCCTCACCTTTTTGCACGTCGACAAGCGGGTTGCCCTCACCAAGACGCTGAAGAACGCCGCCAAGCAATTGGGCGTGCGTACCAAAAATGTCAACCTTTCTCCGGCCCAATTGCGCCGTATGGTACGCCGGGGCGGCTACGTCGTGACCGGCGCGCCTACCGCTCTCATTGACGCCATTTCCACCGCGTTCCTGATCCCACTCGAGGAAACTTCCAAGATCGCATCTCAGTTCGTGGCCGGCCATATCACTCAGGCGGTGAAAGAGTTCTTGCTGAGCGTACGCAAGGAAACGCTTCACCGTCTTGATATCCAGAATGCATTAATGGGTACCAGCCTGATCGAGAACGCGGCCCGTACTTTGCTGGGCCAGGGTCGCCCTGGAATCGACCTGAATACACAACAGCCTTATCATGATGCCGATCGCCCCGAGCGGTCTATTTCCTTTTTCGGCACCACCTCCGACCTGAACCGGCGTCGCCCCCTGCTGTTGCCGCGCGATATCGGCTCCGACGTCGACTCCCCCACCTACGATTTCGTCAAGGCGGCACTCAGCTCCAGCGCGTTCCCCGCCGTATTCTCGCCACGCCAGGAAGCGGAAGTCCTGGCTGGCAAGGGCGCCACCAACGTCCTGTTCTCCGATGGCGGAATGTTTGACAATCTGCCATTTTTCCCAGCCATAGAAGTCCTGAGCTCCGTCCAGAAGCAATGGCGCGAACCACTCGGGAAGACGCCCTTGCAGTCGCTGCAGCGGCGCTATTCCCAACCCGATCTCTTCATCGCGGCGGCGCTTGAGAGCGCTGGCGACGCCTGTGCCGACGCTGAGGACATCCTCGAGATCAAAAAGCGCGCCCGCAGCCTCAAAGTGAATATCAAACTGAACTCGTTCCAAAAAACATCCAGCCTCGTGGACTCCCAAATCGAGCGTTTGCTCCGTTTCTCGGCCGGCAAGGAGCTTCCCGCAGACCTGCCGAAGTTCATGGATGAGGCAGTCTCCGCCGGTGTATTGAAGATCGTGCCCACCGATCGCGAGCACCTAAACAGCACGTTCGCTTTTTGCTCCACCCTCGGACTCAGGCGGGACGTGGTGACTACATCCATAGCAGACGGGTGCTTTCAAACTTTAGAGAGTCTGGTATCTGCGCAGACCAATGCCGACCCTTTGCTGCAAAGAACCGTTCAGTCGCTACAGAATGACGGAAAGATTCTGCGAGTGCTGGCTAACGATGGCAAAAAGGTAAAGGCGGATGATATCCATTGTCCGTTCTTTCAAGTGAACGCTCAACGGTTCGAGTGTCCGTTTATCGCCTCGGCGCGCTGTTATAAGGGAGACGCGAATCAGAGCGACGCCGAGAAGCGGGTCGCCGCCCAGGAATTACGCGATGTCTATAATACTTGTACCCACGATGGGGCTCACCGTAGCCTTGCCCAAGTGAGACGCTTGGCTCAAACGGCTAGTCAACCGCATCCTTCGGCGTCCAACGCAACCCCGCGGTAAACTCAACCCCGATTACGAACTTGGAACCACCGGATCGGGAGCAATGTCGCACCGATGCGTGGCCCAAAAGCCCCAGCTTTGGCGCGCGGAGGGTGAGATAACGCTGCGTCGCCATTGCCTCGGGCATTTGCAGGCGCAAACCCCATTCGCAGATGTCCAACGCCTTCGCATTGACAAATTTATCCTGGCCTCCCAGATCTTGCCAGAGGACGGTGACGATGTGGTCGCAAGCCTGTCTGTCCTGACGCCGCAGATCGTGCCTGGTACTCATGAGTCACTTCTTTCACCTCTAACTTAGAGTGGAATCAAGCGCCCAGTATAGATCGCCAGACCCATTACGCGTTCGTCCCGTGTACTATCAAGCCAATCGCAAGCACCGGCAAATACCTGGAAAACAATCGGTTGCCTTACCTAGGACTTTTCGCTTCGAAGTAACTTTCGATGAAACCTTAGGGGGGTGGCGGATCTTACGTTCTGCTGGGAGCTGTCGGCAAATATTGCCCCCAAACGCTCACATTCTAAGCCACAAATTCCCTGTGTTTCCCTTACACGACTTTGGAACCCCGAGTGCGTATCTAAGGGCCGGAGCTTGTTATGGACGTCGATATCATCCGAAGCCGATTTATCCAAGACAATCTCCGGCGCGCCCTAATGGAACCCGATAAAGAGCGCGCGGTTCGTGCCTTGCGTGCCTTTCGTAATTATTTTGAGTGGTTTGAGCACCGCTTCCCGGACTCAGAAAAGTCGATGATCGTCGGCCAACTCGCGAGTCTCGAGGAAGCTTTCGCCCGTCAGATCCCCAGTTCAGGTTCTAATGGACGCTGACTGAATACGGCATCACCTTCAGGAAACCTCGCTGCGAAAGGGCTTCCACGGGGAACTTCCCCAGTATCTTTTCCAGTCGCATCTGTACTTCGGCTGCCGGGTCCGCTCGGCTAAGAAGGAGATCGAGCACGCTTCGGCGGCCTGGGTAAGGCACCAATGTCACCCTGTCGGAAGGCGCCATATGCGCCTGCTGTTTCAGCACTTCGATGGCGCGATCCAGCCCGCCCAGCTGATCCACCAATCCATTGTCTTTGGCTTGAGCTCCCACCCAGACACGCCCCTGGGCCAGCGGCTCAATCTGATCGAACTGCTTCTTGCGTCCCTCCGCGACACGGCTCACAAACGCCCGATAGAAGGCGTCGATCTGCCCGGTCAGCTTTTGTCGTGCGGCATCGCTGAGTGGAACATATTCAGACTCGATGTCTGCATACCGGCCTCTTGTGAGCAACTGAGAGTCGATCCCGATCTTGTCGTAAAGCCCGTGCAGCGTAAATTTCGCGAAGATCACTCCAATTGACCCGGTGAGCGTATTGGGATACGCGATGATGGGATCGCCCGTCACCGCCACATAATACCCACCCGAAGCCGCCTCGTCGCTCATGGAAATCACCAGCGGCTTCTTCTTGCTCAGGTTCTTGGCCTCATGCAGGATGTCGTCGGAGGCAACGGCATCGCCGCCCGGCGAATCGATCCTCATAATCACGCCCTGGATCGAAGAATCGTTCTCCGCCTGCTTGAGCAATTTGATAAAACCCGTTCCGGTGAAGCTTTCGTCGTCGGCGGTCTGGTTGCCGGTGCCAGCCGTTATCATTCCCTGTCCCACGATCAGCGCGATCCTGCGGCCGCCTCCGGTTGACGGGTTCTGCCCCTTCATATAGGCCTTGCCGGAGATCTTCTTCAATTCGCCCTGCTTCAAGCGGCTCTGCATTTCTCCCACGGCCTGGTCTTCATAACCCAAGGCGTCGATCAGACCGTCAGACAGTGCGTCCCTGGCCAGGAATGGGCCGTCGTCGATCAGCGCCCGCACGGCGTCAGGCTGCTTCTTGCGTCCTTCAGCCACTGTGGCGATCAGGTTGCCGTAGTATTGATCCAGAATTGCGTTCAGTACCTCGCGCGTTTCGGGCGACATCGAAGTCTGAGTGAGAACGTCGCCGGCGTCTTTGAATTTGCCCGCGTGAATGACCTCGGCTTTGACGCCCACCTTGTCGAGTGTCTGCTTGAAGAACATCGATTCGGCGGCTAATCCCTTCAGATCGAGTGAATCTTCCGGTGAGATGAAGATCTTGTCGGTAGCGGCTGCCAGATAGTATTCGCGCGCCGTGGGGCTGCGCAAGAAGGTGATGATCGGCTTTCCGGATTTCTTGAATTGGAGAATTTCGTCGTGAATCTCCTGCATCTTGCCCCAGCCGATATCCAGGCCGTGCGGCTCAAAAAGAATGCCGCGAATACGCGAGTCCGTGGCTGCTCTGCGAAAGGCGTCCCATACCTCCTCAACCGACATACTTGTCTGGTTCTGCAATAGCGGAATCGGGATTTCGGCTGGTAGACGCTCGGGAATTGCGCCCTCCAAATCGAGCACTAGCGTGGACCCATCGGTTACATTCACCGGGCGGCTGGCGTACGAACCCGCGAAGCGGGCAGCGGCAAACACCAAGACCAGCAGGGTCAGGCCGACCAGTAGGACTCCCACCACCAGTCCAATCAGGAATTTTTTCATAGCTTGAAATTTTTCATAGCTTCTTCACCGAATGAGACGCGCGACTAGGGCGGAAGTTGTCGCCCCAGGGCACATTACACCACGCTCATTCTACACCGCCGCGCTTCCACCGAACCTCGACTAAAAGGAAGCGGACCTTTCGGCGATATGCTATGGGAAGCCATGTCATCGAACGCCATCGATTCCGTACTGAACGAACAGCGTGTCTTCGAACCCTCCGACGCGTTCCGCGCCGGCGCTCAAATCAAAAGCCGGGCCGAATACGAGCGCCTCTACAAGGAAGCCAAAGACGATCCCGAAGCCTTCTGGGCCAAAATCGCGCAAGAACTGCACTGGTTCAAGCCATGGGATCGCGTGCTCGAATGGAAACTGCCATTCGCTAAATGGTTCCTGGGCGGAGAACTGAACGTCTCCTACAACTGCCTGGACGTGCATCTCGCGCAGCGGGGCCACCAGACGGCTCTCATTTTTGAAGGCGAGCCGGGCGATACCCGCCGTTTGAGCTATCGGGAGCTGCACGCGGAGGTTTGCCGCTGCGCCAACGCCCTGATGGCACAGGGCGTGGCCCACGGCGACCGTGTCGTCATCTACATGCCGCTCGTTCCTCAGATCCTGATCGCCATGCACGCCTGCGCGCGCATCGGCGCGATCCACTCGGTGGTGTTCGGCG
>PKZC01000032.1 GCA_003132905.1 Bryobacterales bacterium
CAATTCTCGATATCGCACGAAGTGAGGGAGAGAATTTAACCGATCCGGAAGCGACCCTCTCATGTGTAGAGGTGCTGGGCCTTGGCGGTCGGACAGAGACTGACGATGCAGCGAACAGCGATTATTTCGTCATACGCGGCATCCTCGCAAAATCCATCACCGAAGCTGCACGCTTTATTGCTGAACGGGGCATCGTTGAGAAAGGCAGCCCAGTGTTGGTGCGGTTGATTGCTCAGGTTGCTTCCCGGTTCGGATTGGTTGTGACGCAAAAGGCGGCGGCCCAAACCATCCCCGTTATCGGGGCGCTTGGAGGCGCTGCCGTCAATTACGCATTTATCGACCACTTTCAATCAGTAGCCCGGGGCCATTTTACCGTCCGAAGACTTGAACGAAAGTACGGCAAAGACATTGTTTTCAATGCGTACGAGCGACTTCGTCGAGAGACGAACTCATGAACTTGTCTGTCTAGTGAATATGTGTCCGTATCGAAGATGAAACTAAATCCCCAATCGTCGTCATAGCGGAGAATCCAAAATGCCTACCAAGTTTAGTCTCGAACTGATTGGCGTCTGGTTTTGTGTGGGCTTTTTCACCGGCGCGGGCTGGGCGGTCGCCACGTGGCTCGTTGGGCGCATCTTTTCCGCGATCTGAATCAAAGTATGCAAAATAAGGCGGTCGTTGTNNTCGAGGAACGCGATTGGCAGGTGATTGGTCTGTCGCGACGAAAGGAGCCAGACAGGCCGCGCTACCGACACGTTATCGTCGACCTGCTTGATGCCCAGGACACCGCACGCAAACTCGCCGACCTGGCGGATGTTACCCATATCTTCTACGCGGCCTTCCAAGCGACTTCCGGAAGCGCATCGAATTTTGCATCAAATACCGGTCCTAATCGCGAGATGTTGGTGAACTCGGTCACCGCCATCGAACGCGCCGCGCGTCATCTGAAACGAGTCGTGCTTGTCACTGGAACTAAATACTACGGCGTGCACCTGGGTCCCTTGAAGACGCCGATGCGTGAAACCGATCAACGCCACCTGCCACCAAATTATTATTTCGACCAAATCGACTGGCTCACGGCTTACGAACAAGGAAAAGTGTGGGACTGGGTGGAGCTCCGTCCCCAGACGCTCTGCGGTTTCTCACCAGGCTCCCCAATGAGCATCCTTCCGGCAATCGCGGTTTACGCTGCGATATCGAAGGAACTCGGGTTGCCGCTGCGCTTTCCGGGCAAGCCTGGTGCCTACGACACGATCTATCAGGTGACTGAATCAACGCATTTTGCGAACGCGGCGCTGTGGGCTGCGACGGAGCAGCGATGTGGGAACCAAGCCTTCAACATTACTAATGGCGATTATTTCCGATGGCGGAATCTTTGGCCCAAGATCGCAGATGTTTTCGAAATGCAAGTTGGCGATCCAGAGACAATTTGTCTCACGCAGCAAATGGCCGAGAATAGTCCGCTTTGGGAAGAGATGACAACCAAGTATGGGCTCAAGAGTGTCATGTACACGGATCTCGTGGCGTGGCCCTTCGCAGACTATGTGTTTGGAGCGGATTGGGACATAATGTCTGACGTGACCAAGTCCCGTCTCTACGGCTTCCAAGAAGTGGTCGATAGCGAGGCGATGTTCATGCGCCTACTGCGTCGCTTTCGCGAAGAGCGGATTGTGCCTTAGCGTATGTGAGGCCGAGCCAGAGATACGCTCATAACGGTCTGGTTGGAGGTTCAAGTCCTCCCGGGCCCACCATTTTCGCGCATTTTTGTAATGTTCGCTAACAGATGTTCGCGTTTGATTCACGCCATTTATTGGCCAATCGTTGGTCAAGAGTGGATTTTTGTTCACGCGGCGTTCCGTGGAAAAATCTGTAATAACTTATCCTGAAATTGGTCTCAAAATCTGGTCGCAGTGACCAAAGAGTTAAAGACGATGAAGGAACGTCCGCTCTCGCCGTCTGGGTTCCGACCAATCCAACGTCGTGGAGTTTCGCGCTCTGAGGCCGCAATTTGCGCACGTTGGCGTTCCATGACGCCTTGCATGTCGTATTTGAAAAAGAGCAGCTCCGGCTCGCCATAGGCCATCGTACCCTCAAGTAATTTTGCTCATAGTGAGCAGTACAATTATAAAATGCGATGCTAAGTCCACTCAAACGCTCAGGGTCTTGCGTGATTTCTCTCGAAAAAACTAGAGTTTTACTCCCGGTATGTTCTTCAATTTTAGTTTTTATAAATCCGGTCGCCAATTGCTTCACGAGGTCAAAAGAAAAGCTGCCAACGTCATCGGCACCTTTCTTCGTCTTTCTCCAAATCTCCGGGTCGCGCACTGCATTTGGATAGTGCCCTAATTTGAATGCTACGGCGTAGCGCCGAGGCGCTTCAGGGCAGCCTTCGAATCATCATCGGTCGGACCGAGGTTCAGCGCCGCGCGGTAATCCGCAATAGCCTTTTCGCGCTGGCCGAGCTTCTCGTATATTTCCGCGCGCGTCTCAATATTTGCGGCACTCTTGGGTGCAATTTTCACTGCCTTTTCGGCGTCGGGGAGGCCTTTGGCGTTCTCACCTTTCAGATGATGGGCCCATGCACGAGAATTGTATCCGCTCGCAAAATCTGGCTTGAGTGCAATCGCCTGGCTGAAATCGGCGATTGCCGCATCGTACAGACCTTTGTTTAGATATGCCTTACCGCGATCGGAGATGATGATCGCGCGAACGGCAGAGGTAGATTTTAGCGCAAGTGCTTTGTTGTATTCGGCAATGGCTTGGTCGTTGGAGCCCTTGAGACGATATCCGCTGCCCCGAACAGCGTAGGCCGTCTCAAGATTTGGCTTGAGTGCAATCGCCTTGGTGGCATCGTCGATGGCTTTGTCGTAGAGGCCCTTGCGGTTTTCTCCGATGCCGCGATTGTTGTAAGAGATTGCCAAGTTCGTCGGGTTTTCCTGGCCCGACTCGATCAGGGCGGTGCATCCTTTGATTCTGGTGTCTGGGTCGGTGTTGCCGCATTGCGCCATGTTCTCCTCTCTGGTCTGTGCCAAAGCCGGTAGCGCGACCAGGATCAATCCCAATCCGACCAAAATCTTACGCGTGCGTTTGCTCACTTTCTGTATTCTCCATCCAAAATGGCCATACCTATGTTTCCGCTTATTTTGAGGTCAACGCCCGCAGGTGAACCACCGATGGACGGCTAAAGGTACGCTTTCAGGTTGTAGGGTTCAATATGTCGGCATACACTCACCGCGTGTGGGACACGGAGGGGGCGGAAATGGGCGTATTCCGAATAATCGCTTTGATTGCCCTTCTTGGAATTCCGTCAGCGGCGGTTGCCCAGTTTCATGCGGCTCCAGAGATGCACACGGGAGCTAAGCGGGAAACTGGGT
>PKZC01000040.1 GCA_003132905.1 Bryobacterales bacterium
CGATCACCGCCCGGCGACACGAACATCTGGGCCATGACTTTCGTGTCCATCCCACGCTACCGCCTGCCCCCGTGCGATAATGCCACCTATCGCGCAGATGAACTCGTCCCCCGTGCGGCCGCATGGGCTGCGCCACCTCTTTTGGCTTTAAGCAAAGCTCATGCCCAATGATAGACGCCCGACTGCCCTGCCCGTCCCAAGTCAATCCCGGCCCAGTTCAAAACTCAAACTATCCTGCAATACAACATAGCAAATCCACTCCTACCACTCCAGCGTGTAAGCAGCAAACAGCTCGAAAATCGGTACTATTTTTAGGTTAAAGCAAACGCCCAGGGCCGCGATCAGTTTGCTGGATGGGCGATGGCCACGCTCAGCACCCAAGGCGCAGGCAAGTTTCACCGAATTTCGTGACGGCACCGTGAAACGAGACGGATGAGGCCAAAAATACGAATCTGCGCACACCGCCCTGCCCGCCAGGGTAACGCCCTTCGTCGATTAAAATTTCTCCTGATAGCTATAACGAAAATATTGCATGTTTGGATAAATGCCAAGAATGGCATCTTTCCGTTGCGAGCCGGGGACCTCCACGTCGATGCAATGATCCGAGTGATAATAGCAGACGCGAAGTTTGATGGTTGTGTGGCATTTATTGTAGACGCTGATCACGTGGTCATAAACTTTAGGATTGATCACCTCCTGGCGCGAAGCTGCCTCAATATCCAAGCATGGCCTTCCAGTTGGGTCGTGATGAACGGTGAGAGCGGCATTATCACCGCCATTCTGCATCGTGAGCCGGTTCTGAAATGGCGGTGTTACGCTCGGGTTTGGTATCAATCCACTTTGGCAATAGCTCGTGCCCGTAAATGCCACGAGTGCAAAAATGGCAAAAGCTGCCAGTCGAACCATCACGCCTCTATTCATGGTAACTAAACTTTGCCATTACTCGCTTCGCGCCTTGTTCAATCCCAGGGACGCTTATCACGCGGTTCAACGCCAGGCACTGTGACATCATAACCTAGGTGATACACCGACCTGGCAAAAAGTTGTCGATTGAGTTCGGTCGCGTCCTTCAACCCTGCCAACAAAACGCCGCGGATGGCCCAACCTGGACCGACGAGGATGTCGGCCGCTTCATCATAAAAGCGGGAGTCGACCAGTCGCACGAATTCGCCTTTCGCATCCTCCGCAAGATCGGGCGGCAGCTGAGAAAAAATCGCCAGCGCGATACGATTGCGTTTGATAGCGACCCATCCTTCGTTCGGCCCAAGCAAATAGGACATACGTAGATATTTGAGGTGCTCTGGACTGTATCCATTCTGGGTATTTTCCAGCCAAAACCGCACCACCCACAAAAACGGATCAGCCGGCTCATTTTCCAACGATTTATCGATTGCCGCATTCAATTGAGTCATTTGAGTATCGATAGTTGGCTGGTCTCCGTCGGCAATTGCATTTTCGAGGATTCGAAGGCGTACCACCGCAGTATTTCTGATCGCAGAGGGATGATCCCATTTATCCGACTGGGCCACATCGAGTTGCGGGATCAATGCGGTTAAGGCGTTGGCTGCGAATCGATCGTCGCCGATAATATGAGCTGCGACCTGTTCAATACCCGATTGTCGCCAAACGACTGGAAGTGCGAAACAGCCCCAGACAATCGCTGCGACTCCGAGACAACATGCAAAAATCCGCGAAATAATTCCGATAATTGCTCTATTCGGTTTCGCCACCATTGGCGCTAGTCAGTGTAACCATAGCGGGCGTAGTATTTATTTTGATAATAGGTGCCGTAATAGCCCTCGTAGCGTCCCAGAATATTTGTATCGGCCTTGTTCAGCACAACGCCGAGCAATCGTTCATGGATCCCAGCGGCTGCCGAAAGACTGTGTTCGACCAAGTCAATTTTGGTGCGGCCCCATTCGACAACATAGACGTAGGTATCGATAAGGTTCGTCGTCGCCCGCACGTCGACAACCGGGGCAAGTGGCGGCAGATCAACAATTACGTAATCATAGGCCGAGCGCAGGCTTTCGAAGAGCTTCTTCATGATGCTCGACGAAAGGATTTCATTGGTGTGAAGCATTTTTGGCGTCGCGCCACTCGGCAAGAACGAAAGATTGGTCGATTGGTCAGTCCAGATGACATCGCTCAGCGCCGCTTTGCCGGCAATGACATCAATAAGACCCTTCGAATCGGGAGTGAGGCCTCGGGTCAACGATGGATTGCGCAGGTCAAGGTCAACCAGAACGACGCGCCCGCCCGCGTGCGCTATCAGTTGGGCAAGATTGGTTGCAACCGTCGTTTTTCCTTCGTTCGGAAGCGACGAGGTGACGGCAATAACCTTGTTCTCCTTGAGGACACCATTTAAATCAGCCGCGACTTTGAGCGACCGGATAGCCTCGGTAAAACGCGAGAACGGCTGGTCCACGACGCACCAAAATAGCTTGTCCGTTCGAGCAATTACTCTCTGGCGTGCTAATGCTGACCGCGTTCTCTCGTCCGGCAGAGATGCTTTTATTGCCGTCGCCTTTAGGATTGGCAGCATCGCGAGACAATTAGCGCCCAAGAGGGTTTCAACCTGGTTGCTGGTCCGGAACACGTTGTCAGACAGTTCGCGGAACATCGCGACACCGAAACTCAAAATCATGCCGCCGGCAAGCGTCACGCCAAGAACGATCAGAGTTTTCGGCTTGCTTTTTTCCAACGGGCGGGTCGCAGCACTGATCACACGCGATTCCGTGATCGGGAATGACTGCTGCTGAGTGGCCTGCATATAGGCTTGCAGAAAANNCCTGCGCCTGGTTTGTCAATTGAGTTTCTGAAACCACATTGGCGAGGCTGTTCTTCATGCTTTGCTCGCGGGTCAGCGCGATATCGTAGTCGCTCTTATAGGCCTGCTGAATGTGCGCCAATTCATCTTTTATACTAGCCACAATTTGCGCCATCTGATTGCGCAGATTGACTACAGCGAGATGATTCTTTCCGTATTTGGCGGCCCATTCC
>PKZC01000312.1:0-21270 GCA_003132905.1 Bryobacterales bacterium
AGGCCCGCCGGGTGGTGGCCAAGGTGGAGCATCACCAGGGCGAGTTGTTCCCACGAGTGGGCTTCATCGGCACGAACCTGAGCCTGCCCAGCCGGGCAGTAGTGCGGTTCTACAACAAGCGTGGGACGGCGGAGCAATGGATCAAAGAAGGCAAGCAGGCGGTGAAGATGACACGGCTGAGTTGCCACCGGTTCCGGTCGAATGAAGTGCGGCTATGGCTGAGCCTGATCGCCTACAACTTGGGAAACCTGTGGCGGCGACTGTATTGCCGAAGAAGATTAATCACTGGTCGCTGACCAGCTTGCAACAGCAACTGGTGAAGACGGGTGCGCGATTGGTGAAGCACGCGCGGTATTACTGGCTGCTCTTGGCCGAAGGTCATCTGACGCGGCGGGTGTTCGGGGCGATTTTGCGGAGGATCTGGGCGCTGCCGCTGCCGACTGGATAACCCGGAGCGGCGGGGAAGGAAACAGGTTGAAAGAAAGGGGGTGGGACGGCAAGGTGTTTGAAAAATCGCTTGGAATGAAGGTATTGGGCTCTTTTCATACCGGGAGGAGGCCGATCTGGCCCATTCCCGTGCCATCGGAGTCGCTCACGTGGGAAAAATTCACGAAGCCGGCACAAGCGGAGGCGCTTGGGAGTGTAATGCCGATACGGAAACGGAAATTCCGGCTTGGAAGCTCACGCAAGGGGATCGAGGAATGGCTAGTAGAACGAACGGCCCCATCTGCGTATCGAAGTTGGGCACGAGCTGGATCGATTCAGGAACGTCTGTGCTAACGCGATCGGAGCCGCCGGGCCCACTCGGCTTAGCTTCGAACGGCGGATCGCAGCGTCTTGTTGTACCTAACGATGTACCTCATCGGCTGCTGCTCGCGGCGAGAAATGGAATACCTTACCTGGCACCTGAGCTCAGGGATCAGATCGCAGCCATGCTCACCCTTGAGAATTTTGCATTTCTTGCGGGCTTCCTTGCGGCTGACATAGCGTTCGCTGGAACAGGCATCGGGACGGTCATAAATGTTGTCGCCGGTGGCCTGGTAATCGTATTTGTTGGCACCCAAGCAATAAGCAGTGGGAAGCAGTTCCTGTCGTTCTACCGGAAAGCATCAATTGCAAGGAGTCAGAGCGAATTTCAAGCTGCCGGGCAGGAATTCGCGAAGGCCGTGGCGTTGCTTGGGGTGGCGACGGTAGCAGCACTGTTAACCAGGCGCGGAAAGACAAAGTCTTTTGGCACAGTCGCGAGCACGCTGAGCAAGAGAGAGGTTGAAGCGAGCTGGCTTGCCCTCGCTGATTCGATTGAATTCAACATTCCAGCAGAGAAAGGTGTCATTTATGCGGGGGTTTCCCAATCTGAGGCCGTAGAGGCGATCGCAAATTCAAGAAATCCCCAAGGAAAAGTAATAAACGATATAGCTACAAAATATGGATGGACGCAGGAGAATATGGAGGCGGACTTCGGAAAGGACTTTTCTGCTACGACTTATAGGCTCTGGGAATATTTGTCTATCAAATACCAGCAGGCGCTCAAAGGTCGCGTTGTAGCCTATATCGATTCGAGTCGCGTGCGGCTTGACAATAGAATATTTGGGGAATTAGGTGCGAAGCCAGGAGCCGGTCCCGAGGTCGAGATTACCGACGGAAAGTACACGCCATCTGTCATCCTTACAGAACTCGAAGAGTTAATGACTTCCAACCGGAATGTCACTAGCATCGTCGTAAAGGATGTGAAGACTGGCCAATCGTGGCTCTACACTCCTGGATCAAAGAGTAGACTGTCTCATTGACCTACCCGCTTTGGTCACGTTAATCACACCGAAATTAGGATATTGCGAGAAGTACGGCCGGCCCCCCGCTGATAAGTGAAACCTTGCGCATCGGTCCCAGGGATGAAGCCGCCTCCCAAAGCCGCCTCATTGATGTCTGTGACCACTAACAGCCGCCTCGCCTCCATGCCCACGTAATCTCCCTGAAGTACCGCATTCTTTCCCAGTCCCTTTTGGATACTTAGGTTGTAACTCATGTCGTAGGCGGGCCGGAAATTCGGAATTAAGGGAATCCTGCACCGTCATTATTCGCACCGATAGGGACAAGGGAGAGCCGAGCCATTCAGCATTGGCGAAGGCCATGGAAGAGGTGAAGAATCTGGTGCAGCCTGGACGTCCAGTGTTATTTGCGTGGCTTGATACGTCCGTTGAAATCCTTTTCCCGAAGATCGGCACTGGGCATCGCGCTTTCAAATCGAACTTCCATACCATGATGAGGTGCATCAGGAAGTTTGATCACCATGGTCAACGGGTACTTTCCCTTGCCGACGTCCTTGTAACCCGAATAAACAATTTCCATGCCAGTCCCGAGACCAAGCTCCGATTCATATTTCATCCGGGTTGGAAGTTTGTCGTGGTCTAGAGTCAACTCGTAGATTTCAGCCGTCGCCGCCGCCCGTAAGTGGGATTCTCCCTTATCGTCCTCCTCGTGTGAGACGGCGGAAACCCGAAATCCGCGGCTCCTGACGCGATCGACCAACGCTGCGATCTGAAAATCACGAAATACTCGAAGACTACTGTCGAACTCGCCTCCCTCGAGACTGTGGTTCGTGTCGGAGGAACCGCCGCCGAGCAACCCTCCAAGCTTTTTTCGGTTTCCACCAGATTTATATTTATCTCCCACAAGCGATAGCCAAAAGCCGGGGCTCGATCCCTCCAAGTCGAATAGAGCCATATTGGGCAACTTGAGGAGGGCGCTCAAAGTCCAGTCGCCTCTTTGCCCATCTTTGCTCCAGACAACCGCGGCGCCGGATGCGGATAGCGATGCCACGTCCTTCAACCCCACCTCCCCTCCCAAAGCCTGGACAGTCATCGCAAACAAATCGGCGCCGAACTGCGCCTTGGTGGCTTCGCTCGGCTCCAATTCCGCCTCAGCCGACACATCTTTCCCGTCCAGAATCATGATCGTCTTTTGGTGTCCTATGTATCCTTCGCGCTCGAAGTCGACGATGAAGTCTTTCAGCGGCAGGCCCTTAACTTCCAGCGTGCCCCCCTTTGTTTGCCCGACCGATTTTCCTTCAATGCTGATATTGCATTCCGCCGGGGAGCACTTGACCAGCAGGTTCCCGCTCGGGGGTGGAGGCGGCGGGGGAGACGCCACTGTCCTTGGGGGGGCACGACGACGGACAAGATCGATTAATTTATCGGGAGCCCCTCCCTTCTTAAGCGCTTCCAGATTTTCGGGTGTCGCTTCAAACGCGAGTCCTCGATTGAGGATGGCCTTAGACAACCGGTCCGGATGGACATCAACCAATCCCAGGATCTGCTCCAGAGAGAAAGGTGGACCAGTCACCAACTTGTCTTGTTCTGGCGTCTGCCTCCGTGAGGTTCCCTGCGGGTCAGGACCCGCCCGGAGCGGCCACAAAACGACAACAGTCAGCGGCAAGAGCAGCGTAATCGTGATGACTCCATAGCGGAAACTCCTGTGTATCATTGTCGAGTCCTATTGAGCGGCCTTGGACGCCGCTGCTTCTTCCGCAGCGGCCTTGTGAACTTTTTCCAGAAGAAACCTCGCACCCTCATTCCGGTTGTCCACGGCCAGGATGCGCCTCAGCAGCAAAGTGGCTCTGGAGTACTGTCCGAGGCGATAGGCTTCCTCTGCCGCTTGATAGTCGGCGGCCAGGTCAATCTTTGGAATGGATGGTGGTGGAGTCGTGGAAGCTGAAGCAGCCGGAGGCGGTTCGAGCAGCGCATCGATATCCGCTATCATTGTCTTCGACTGTTCTACCAGAGCTTGATCGGAGGAGGCTTCGGCGAGGGCCTGGCGTGCTTTGGCTATGTATTTCTGCCAGTCGTCCGATGCAGCGCCTGCGACTTTTTTTTCACGCGCCAGTTCAATATTTTCGTGTGCGATTTTAAGCCAAGCGCTATTTCGATCTGCTGGTCCAAATTTAGCCATGCTAGTGTGGAGCGCTGCCAGATACGCACTCTTCCGCGACGAATCGGCAGAATCTCCAGGGTCGAAGAGTTCCATGAGCCCAAACGTAGACCATTGCCCTAAAGCTGCGGTATTGACGTATCCTGGGGCGCCCGGCTTGTCGTCAACCTGCTGCACCGAGATCCATTCCGGGTAAGCGGAATGGGGCATCCGGGTGATGTTGAGTCTGGCGCCTTTCTTCAGCAGCGCCAGGCGTTTTTCGGCCGTGCTGGGCCCTGCAAACATCTCGGCTGTATCCGATGTTACTACCGCGGTTCCTATTGCCGGTAGAGCCGAGTACTTGGGCGCCCTCAGGAAATGAACAGCCAAGGCGCCCCCAATCAGTATTACCGCTAGAAAGCATGCCACGCCAAGTCCCTTGAGACGGCGAGGGTCCGCGAGCTTCGCGCCGTGGGAACCAGACTGGTCTGACGCCGGATTGGCGTCCACAGCAGTTCCCCGCGCGGACAAACTTTTTTCGGGTGCAAGACCCTCAGGTGGGATCGGCAAGTCTTGAAGATAGACATTGCCGCGAGGGTCATTCGTATCACGACCGAGAAAGCCCCCTTCAGAAGGAAATGAGCCGCTGTCCTGCGCCGTGGTTGTTGCCGCGGGAATACCATCGCCCATGGAGAATAAACGTGTGACGTCGGATGCAGACGAAGACGGAGACACCGGAGGCAATGGGGAAGAGCTCTTCCAACCTCTTGGTGCGATCGGCGCCGAGGGCGGCCGAAAGATATTGAGGGCAGGGCGAACAGTCTTCCCCTCGCGCTGCAAAGCTTCTTCCAACGCAAACACTTGGCGCTCGTACTCCAGCACAGCAATATTAAACCTGCTATCGATCGCCGTCAGGCGCTTCATCTGCTCCAAAGTTGTTTTAGCCTTATCCAGGAGCTTGTCTTCCACCGCGCGATCGCAGTCCTGCATTAGGCTAAAGAACTCGGAGGACCGTTCATCCGCCGATTGATCCACCGTCAAGGTTGGGGAGGGAGGCGCAGTTTGGTAGGGAGGCGCCGCCTGTGGTGTGGGGACGCGGCTGCCGAAAGTCTGATGGTCGCTGCTCGCAGCCCGCGTACCTTGCAGTTCGCCAAGCACACCTCTTAACGCTCGAGAAAATTCGTCGGCATTCTGAAACCGAGCCTCCGGCGATTTTTGCAATGCCTTCTCAAGGAGCTGTCCAAGAGCAACGGGAAAAGTATTGTCAATAGACGGAAGCTTGGTAGGGGGCTGCCCCACGATATTGCGAGGGATGTAAGCGCTCTGGAAAGGATGGGAGCCCGTCAGAAACTCGAAGAAAACGATTGCGAGAGAGAAAAGGTCGGAGCGGGAATCGCAAATATTGCCCTGGATTTGCTCCGGAGCCATGTAATTCGGCGTGCCCAGCACCCTTCCCAGCATCGTCAGCTTCGATGCCGGTAACCGCGCTATTCCAAAATCCAAAACTTTGGCGACATTATCTTTCAGAACAAAAATATTGCTGGGCTTGATGTCGCGGTGAACCACTTCATTCCGATGAGCGTGCGCGAGGGCGTCGCTCACCTGTGCGATCACCTCGATCTTTTGCGAGGGCAGAATGTTTCGCTTGGTCCCAATAACCTTGCGAAGATCCTCCCCGACAAGCAGCTCCATGCTAATGTATGCTGTATCGTCGACTTCGCCGAAATCGTAGAGGGTGACGATGTGCGGATGTTGCAAACGCGCGCAGGCTCGCGCCTCTCTGTAAAACCTTTCTTTGATCTCCGATTCTACCGATGGGCCTGCACGAATCATCTTCAGTGCTACTTCGCGATCGAGGACCTTATCGCGGGCTCGGTAGACGGTTCCCATAGAACCAACGCCAAGTTCTTCAAGAATCTGATACTTGCCTAGAGTGGTCATAGGATGGCGCTACAGATTGTAAGCGATGAGAACGCAGGAGACGTTATCCGGCGCTCCATTCACACGAGCTGCCGCCACTAATCGCTCAGCGGCGTGCTCGACGCTTCCCCCGGAACCGACTATCGATCGAATGGCAGCGTCACCTATAACGGCGTGGAGGCCATCGCTACTGAGCAGGAGCAGATCGTTGCTTTGGAGTTGGAGCTCCGAGATGTGCACATCTAACGGGCCTTCCGCTCCAGCAGCCTGCGTGAGGACGTTTCGCATTGGACTATTTGCGAAATCCTTCTCGCTCAGCGAACCCGGCGCCATGACAGCATTCAAAAAGCTATCGTCGTGCGTGATCTGCTGGAGCTCACCTTCTCGAAAAAGGTAAACCCGACTGTCGCCGACGTTTCCGATGACTGAGGTATCTCCGCTTAGTAAAACTGCAGCAACGGTCGTCCCCATCCCTGCGAATTCAGAAGCTTGTTCGGCATAGTTCCACACATGCCGATTGGCCAGTTGAATGCCAGTGGAGAGACGATTGGCATCGACTGAGAGCTCAAAATTGTAACCAAAAGGCCAAGTGACATCGAAGCGCTCGCGTGACGACTCCATGTAGTACTTCATGGTGTCGATTGCGAGCTCGGCCGCTTTTTCACCATGCTTGTGGCCGCCCATGCCATCAGCGACGATAAACAAGCCGAGCGAGTGATCCGTAAGCACACGATCTTGGTTATCTTGACGAGCGCAGCCTGTATCTGACAAGCTATACGATTCGATCATCGGCTTCCTTGATCCCGGTCATTCTACATGTGCAACTCTTGCTAGCATATCAAAGAGAGTGGTTTTCCGAGACCTAAAGCCACATCGTGTAGTCCTAGAACCAACAGCCCAACGATCAATCCAAAAGTCTGGGCGATTCGCTATAATGCTGTGACATAGTGGTTTAACCAGTATGGGTACAGCACCGCAGTCCGCAATGAGGCGAATCGGCAGATTCGAGATTCAGACCGAAATCGGGCGGGGCGGCTTTGGTCGCGTCTACCGGGCATTTGATCCCCGGGTTGGACGTGTGGTAGCCGTCAAAGTGCTTGACTCCAACGGCGACGCCAGTCAGTTGGTTCGCTTTCGAAACGAAGCCTCCGCCGCAGGCAATCTTCATCACGAAAACATCGTAACCGTTCACGAGTTCGGCGAGGACAACGGAGTCCAGTATCTGGTCATGGAGTATCTGGACGGTCAAGATCTGCAGAAGGTACTGAAAAATGACGTTCAGGCTGAGACGCCGCTCTCGCTTTTGCAAAAGGTCACCGTCATGTTCCAGGTGGCGGAAGGACTGCACTACGCCCATCGAAGCGGAGTGCTGCATCGCGACGTGAAGCCCGCCAATATCATGCTCCTCACCAACGGTGGCGTGAAAATCATGGATTTTGGAATAGCACGGCTGACGCGAGACGATGCGACCCGATTGACTCAAACCGGCTTTCTCATCGGCACGGTCCTTTATATGGCTCCCGAGTTATTAATGGGAGCCGATGTGGACGCGCTTTGCGATATTTGGTCCTACGGAGTAATTTACTACGAAGTGCTGGCGGGCAGGAATCCCTTCGAGAGTGGCAATTTGCACTCCGAAATGTACAAAATCGCCCATGAAGATCCACCAATCTTGACTCCCGAGCAGTGCCCGGAATCCCTCCAGCCCGTAATCCACCGTCTTCTTGCGAGAGATCGTGAATTTCGCTATCAATCGCTCGAAGACGTTCAGTTCGATACCGAACCGGTCCTCATTGAGCTCAGGAGGCAGGAAGCGGAGCAGTTGCTTCCGCGAGCCCAGGATTTGTGCGCCCAGCAATCATGGGAGGAAGCGCAGGTCTTGATCCGGTCCATCCTCGAGCTGGAACCACAAAATCGGGCAGCGCGCATTCTTCGCGAACGAGTGCAACTCGAGATTCACCGGCGCGCGGTGAGACCACGATTCGAGGCGCTGGTCCGGCGTGGAGACGAGGAAGCCGAGCAACGGCATTTCACCGAGGCGATTGAGATCTTTGAATCGGCGCGCAAGCTGGACAATGCCGACGAGCAGGTGAAGGCTCGCCTGCAACAACTCCGGGCTGCAAAGCAGCGAAAGGACGAGGCCAGCCAGTTGACGGCTAGTGCTAAGCAGGAACTGAGCCAGAGTCGTTTCACAAAAGCTCTGGAAGGCGCCACAGAGGCTTTGCTCGCCGACCCAGAGCATCGCGAAGCCACAGAGCTTTTGGGGCAAATTCAACTGGCGATCCAGAAGCGGGAGCGGGAAGAAAGCATTCAAACCGGATTGCGCAAGACGCGCGGGCTGATCGCAATCGAATCGTTCGACGATGCCATCGCGGTACTGACCGAGCTGGAAACCGCCAACCCTGAACAAATCGAGATCAAGGATTTGATGGCCCGGACCTCAGCCCAGCAAGCGGAACAGAACAAACATCGGCGCCTCCAAGCTGGGTTGGATTCCGCGAAGCGGTTTCTAAAGGGAGGCAAACTTTCTGAATCCATCCGAGTGCTGGATCATCTGATCCGCGAGTTCTCCGCCGATCCGGAACTGATGGATCTGTTGAATTATGCGCGGCAGGAACAGAACGCTATAGAGCGCACGCAGGCAATCGAAGCTCTGAGTACCCAAGTCACTGGCTTGGTTCAATCCCGGCGTTTCGAGGAGGCTCAGGCTGCCATCCAAACCCAACTGAAGTTGTATCCCGACGAAATCGTGCTGTCTCGATTGTTGCGCTCCGTTACTGCGAGCCAGGTGGCCTACGAAAAAGAGCGCGTCCGGCAGGAGGGACTCGATCGCATTCGGGAGCTACGGAAGCGGAATGCGTGGGAGGAAGCTTTGCAAATCGTCCGCCCGCTCTTAGAGGAGTCTCCGGTCCACCCCGAACTGCTTGCGCACGACCGTGAACTTCGAGAGGAGCAGCGAAAACAGGAGCGCGCCGACGCTATTCTGCGGATTGAACAAAGGGCGACGGTTCTGATTGGTCAGGGCAAGCCAGCGGAAGCTATCGAGACGGTGCAAACCGCGCTTCGAACGTATGCGGGCGATCCCCAATTGGCCGGGGTTCTCAACCGCGCGGCGGAGGCGTTACAGGAACAAGAGAACGATAGATATATACAATCGCAGCTATTCGCCGCGGCGGAATTGGAACGTGGTCAAGATTGGGCGGCGGCGCTGGCCTGTATTATCGATGCCGGGGAACGATTTCCCGGCCGCCCGGATATACAGGAAGCAGAACGGCGCACCCGGACTGCGCTGGCGGCGGCTGAGACAGCAGCTAAAATCGCCGCTGTAGAATTGTCCATTAAAGACGATCTCAAGGCCCACAATTGGCCGTCCGCATTTTCTCGTATTCAAATCGCCCGCGAAACTTACCCCGATGAAGATCTGTTTCCCCGGCTGTTGGAAAAGGGGCAACGCCGCAGGAACGAGGAGATCAACGCATTGGTGGGCGAGTCGCGGCGCCATCTGCTGGCCGGGCAATTGGAGGAAGCCGAGAAGTTTGTAAGCGGCCGTCTCGCAGCGTATGCTAGGGAGCCTGCGGTCCAGGCGCTGGCGGATGAACTGGATTTCGAGAAACTCCGGCACGAGGAGGCCAAGCGTCTTGAAGAGGAAAAGAATAACTACATACACGCGCAGTTATCCGCCATCGCTGAACAGGAGCATGCCCAGAACTGGGCCGGCGCCCTGGAAATGGTCCGAAGCGCGCTCCAAACATATCCGAACGCGTCCGAGCTTGAGTCTGCCGAGCAACGGATCCAGTCCTGGAAGCGTCTGCAACAGTCCCGCAGAATCGCGGCCGAAGTACAAAGCATCGAGCGCCTGCTCGCCGAAGGCGATTGGGCCGGGGCGATAGCGCGCATTGAAGAGGTCAACTTGCAGGATCCAGACGAGCCTGCCTACCCAGTGCTTTTGATTGAGGCGCATCGTCACAAGACCAAAGAACTGGAGGCCCTGGTCGCCGAAGCGCGCGAGCGATTTTCGAGTGGAGATTTGGAGGGCGCGGAGTCGCTGCTGCACGGCCGCTCGGCATTCTTTTCTCAGGACACCGAATTCATCTCGCTGTTAGCGCAAATTGCAAAAGCACGGACCATCCGCGATGAGGCGCTTCGTTTAGAGCAAGAAAAGCAAGAGTTTATTTCAGGCGAATTGGCCCGTTCCTCAGAGCTTGAAGCCCGCGGACAGCACTCCTCGGCGATCAACCTCATCAACCAGGCGTTGCTGCGTTTCCCCGCGGACCCCCTCCTTTTCCAGGAACAGCGACGGCTGGAGAAAGCGTTGCACGAATTCGAAGGTGTTAGCAAGAGCGATTCCGCGTTAAAGGCAATCCGTACGGATCTCGAAAAAGGGAAGTGGGACGCCGTACTGGCGGAACTCCAGCAGGTCGAAGCCGATTTCGCCGGCGATCGGGTGTTCGCGCAACTTCGGCAACTGGCGCAAGATCAACGGCAATCGGAGATCGATGGACTCGTCACGCGTGCCCGCGCTCATCTCGCTGCCGCGGAACTCGAACCGGCAGAGGCAATGTTGCAGGCGCCACTCCAACGGTACGCACGTGAGCCCTCGGTGGTGTTGCTAGCGAATGATATAGCTACTGAGAAATTCTGTCGGGATCGCGAAGGCTTTGCGCGTACGCAGATCATGGCTCNNGCTCGCCGCTTCACGGAGGCATCCCGAGCGACACAGGACATAGCCGACCGGGCGCCGGGCCGTGAGACGATCCCGGAACTGCGGGCCGCACTTGAAGATGCACAACAACGCGAGGTAAGGGAAACAAACCGCCGGGAGGGTCTGGCAGAGGCGGAACGGTCCTTGCGATCGGGCCACTACGCTTATGCTATCGAGCGATACACATCGCTTCTCGTTGAGTTTCCCCGCGACGCCCAATTGGAGAAAGGCCTCCATGCGGCAATCAAGGCTCGCGATCTGGATCGAAAAAATCGGCTGGAATCTGAGGTTGTGCGNNCGTGACGGCGCTGGCGAAGAGCTTCGCTCCGCTGCGCAGGTGTTGCTAGAAGAGGAAGAAAATCCCGAGGTCCGCGAACTTCTTGCCTGGGCTGAAGCCGCTCGTGCTACGCCGGCACCTGTCGGAGTTGCAACTCCCCGTTCGCCAGCCGCTGGGAAATGGCTGCGATGGGTGCTTGTTGGTGTGGCGTTTTCGTGTTCGGGACTGGGCGCGTGGGCGATCTATGATTTCCTTAGTTCCAATAGGTGGACCGTAGAACCGAAAGCGTTGACGTTTACGTACGCAGGGACTACCGTCCCGCCACAGTCGTTTGTGTTGACGGGCGGCAGACGGCCTCCAGAGCTTCTTAGCAGCGAGGGCTGGCTGACGGCTGCATTGGACAGCAAGGCTACGCCGACTCGAGTGAAGGTTCAAGTCGATCCAGCCGGGTTGAAAGCAGGCGATTACTCGGGCCATCTGACGATGATTGCTGGCAATCACGCCTCCGAAACTCAGGTAGTGACCGTGAAACTGACAGTTAGACCCCCAGAGGTGAAGTCGCCTCTCCCGCAACCGGTTCCGGTCAAGGTCAGTCCAAGTTTCACCGCGCCATCGGCGATATCATTCCCGAGCTACCAAATTGGCGGACCTCCGCCCGCACCACAGTCGATATCTATCACCAGTGAAAATCCATCCACCGGTCTCAGCTTCTCAGCCATACTTCCCAGTTCATGCAAGTGGCTCATCTTAAGCCCCACGAGTGGGACCACCCCATCAACGTTGAAAGCGACAGTGAATACATTTGGGCTGCAGGCTAATGCCTCCTACAACTGCACACTTAGCATAGGTGCGCGAGAGGTCACGACTCCGGTGCGGGTCTTCGCTTCTCTAAGCGTAAGTCCGCCACCACTGCCTACACCACTACCTACACTGTCGGTCAGCCCTTCGTCTCTGCAGTTTGGCACCTATCAGCTTGGTGAGACTGCTCCTTCTCCGAAGAACATGTCGGTGACGAGCACGAATCCAGCNNCGAGCGGCTTTTCATTTACAGCCAGTCCTGGTAGTAATTGCAGTTGGTTGAGTTTGAGTGCGATCGGCGGGACAACGCCGGCTACGCTTGAAGCTTCCGTGAATACGGCCGCTTCGTCGCCGAATAGTTACACGTGTACCATCATGTTTGCGTCCGCTGGGGTCCCGAGCCCTGCTCCGGCCACAGCGACGCTTACGGTACTTGCACCGAAACCGTCTCCGCAGCCTAACTGTACGCCACCGCCCTCAGTCTATGCGCCGCCCAGCGGGGACATAAGATGGTCCGGTGAGCTGCCAAAAGGTGAAAAGCTCACAATTACCGAGAAAGGCTTCCTCCCGCCGGGCACAGCACGGAGCGGCCTGAATATTGTGCCTTTTGGAATACCCATGGATGTCGAACAAATCGAACCAGCCGGCCTTAGTCCTTCCTTCACCGCCAACTATTGTCAGCTTACCCTGCAGAACTTGTCCGAACAAAACATAACAAGCATCCACGTCCGCTTCAGGACGCGCAAGTGAGTAGGCTGGCTTAATGGCAGCAGCACGCCACCGCGCGATTCTCTTGTTCGTTCCAATACTGCTGGCGTCGGGTCAAGTTCCGGCTGGGAGATCGAACACTGGACCAAACCAAGTGTCCCGGCGGGCGTTATTGATCGCAAATAGCAACTATGCTCACCTTTCCGCGATCCCTTCAGCCTCCAGAGAACTCTCACTGATGAACTCAGCTCTTACCGATGCGGGTTTCGAAACAACGGCGTTGGAGAATGCCACGGTTCTTGATTTTGCAAATGCGGTGGAGAGCTTTCTTGCAAAGGTTCAACCCGACGACATTTGTCTACTGTACTTCACCGGTTATGCAATCCAGTCGGAAGACCATGATTTTCTTCTGCCCGTTGACTTTCAGCCAGACTCTACAGGCAATCTTATAGCACGCGCTTACGAAGCCACAAACTTCGCGAAAGAGTTGGATCTCAAGAAAGCTGCCCTCAAGCTCATCTTTCTGGAAGGCGCACGTTTCATTGACCGGCAAGTCCAGGAGGTTTCGATCCCTGGCCTGCTGATGCCGGATATAACAGATGTCACCGATACCTTGATCGGCTTGCCGGCCGGAACGAACCAAGTGATCGGAACGCGCAACGAGGCGGGACTGTTTACTCAGGTGCTGGCGCAAGAGATTCGCAAAAGCGGCTCATGCATATTTCAGTTCATGCCAGCCGTTAAGAAGGCGGTGGCAGGAGCGTCCAAGGGCACGCAGCAACCATCTTGGGCCACCAATCTGACCAAAGATTTTTGCTTTATACCCCCTGTCTCTCCCGGGCCACAGCCGGGCGATTCCCATCAGAATCGCAAGGACCGAGAAGACTACGCCTGGATCCCGCCCGGCAAGTTCCTGATGGGCTGCGTTCCAGGCGATCAAAGATGCGACAAAAACGAAAAGCCGCAACATGAACTGACGGTGACGAAGGGATTCTGGATGGGACAAAACGAAGTTCGGGTGGTCTCGTATCAGCGATACGTCTCCGCTGATCCAAGAAACAGGAAAATGCCGGCCGGCCCCTTCTGGGATACAAAGTGGAGGCAAGAAGATAGGCCGATTAGTAATATGCGCTGGGAGGATGCGGCCAGCTACTGTCAATGGGCGGGAGGCAGACTCCCCACCGAAGCGGAGTGGGAGTATGCGGCCAGGGGCGGCGTTCAGAATCAGATTTATCCCTTGAATTCCGAGAACAGCCGCGACAAGGCGAACTTCGTGGGAAAAAAAGGAAACGACATATTCGAGTACACCGGGCCCGTGAGAAGCTTTGATCCCCTTCTTCCATATCAGCTTTACGACATGGCGGGGAATGTGTGGGAATTCGTGAGCGACTACTATGACGAGGATTACTTCCGAAGTTCACCGGCATCAGACCCGAAGGGCCCTGAATCGGGCAAGCAGCATGTGGTCCGAGGCGGGTCGTTTGATAGCGATCCGAGGGAGCATCTACGCATTTCGTTCCGCAAGTCGGCGGGGTCGGCGAATAACATTGGGTTTCGCTGTGTGTTGGGAGACAGCCCGGACACGCACAGGGGTTTGCAAATTCCATGAGTTTCACGTGTGTGCAAACAAGTTGGGCAAACAGGATATTGTGAGCTGCGTGTTGGCAACCTTTAGAATGGCTAGTTTTCTGCTACTGGCGCCTCAGACTCTAATCTGACAACACTAATCTGACAACCGGGTTGCTGCGTTGCCGCGGTTGATGTAATCTCTGACAGGAGGATCAAATGAGCAGCCACTCCAAGACGATCAACTGGCATCGGGCACAACCGCTACCAACAGCTCTGGCAAAGTATCTCAAAGTGAATTTCCTTCAGATTTCAGGAACAGGCATCTATAACGATCGCAACGTAGCCGGAACGAACAAGAAGTCGGCTCACGCCGAAGGCCGGGCGATCGATATCCATTTGAACGTAAACCACCCAGACGAGAAGCTGATCGCGGATAATCTGTATCGCATTTTCATCGAAGCGGCTTACCAGACTGGCATCGACAATGTGATTTGGAACCGAACCATTTGGAGCCGAGCGAAGGGACAGCACGCCTACCACGGCCAAAATCCCCATACCGACCACATCCACGTTGAATTCACCAAGCCGGGCAGCCAGCTAACCGTCTGGCATCTCCTTGATCTAAAGGTTGCTCAACTGAGGACAGGATTGGAAGAGCTGTCTCACGCCCAAGCGAATATCGGCTGACCACGTGGGCCACGCCGCTCACCCCGTGCTTGATGGGGATTGGCGGACCGATTGGCCGGGGGTGGTACGGCGATCGGCGAACGAAGCCTCTAATCACCAAAAGTGGATCTAGCGGTGGCTCCCAGACCGAAGCGTTGAGGACCAATAAGGCCGTGGTTGCAGTTTTTTTCTTTTCCTCTACCTCGGCGCTCACCAAGAGTGACCCACTTGTGCTCGGTTAGAGTGACCCGGTGTGGGAACAGGATTGGGGTCTGAGCACACGTCATCATCCAGGCCGCAGGCGTGTGCCGTTGTTTTGCGGAGATGTGAGTGGGCTCGATGTGATCGGCGCCGCAAGCGCGCGTTTGGGTTGGGTTTAGAAAGAGATGGGACTTATCGTGCGGCAGTGGTCCGGAGGAGTTTGCTGCGTAGATGCTGAAAGTATTCCTGGCCGACCTTCAGTTGCAGGACTTCCTCGATCACCGGCGAGAAGTATGCCAGTGATCGAATGATCCCGAGCGGGGGCGCATCGGCTGGTCTGATGGAACGACGGGCTGCCGCAAGTATCAGCGCGTTCTCAACCGTTTCCAACGGCACGCCGCGGTCATGCAGTTGAGCCGCGAACAAACGGTCCGGCCGTCGCACCACGCCTGAAGTTCCCGGCGTCGCGCGATAGGTTTCGACCAGCCGCCGAACATACTCACGCTGTTCCACAATGATGACCTCAGCCCTGCGGATCGCGCAGCGACGGCCCGTTGATGGTTACCGTGTGACAGTAATGCCGCACGCGGCTCAGCAGCGCATCCACCATGGATTTGTTGCCGAGAAAGTTCTGCCACTCGTCATAGCCGAGATTCGTTGTAATAATCGTCGAGTGGCGATGATAGCGCTCCTCCATCAGTTTGAAGAAGGTGTTCGACTGTTCGGGTTTGAGATTTAAATACCCGAACTCATCGATCAGAAGGACGTCCAGGCGCGCCAGCCGGTTCAGTAACTGGCGCGTCGATCGGTCGGCCAGCGAGGCATACATCTCGTCGAACAGATCCTGCGCGCGAACGAACTGACAGCGCTGGCCGTTCTGCAAAGCCTTCAGCAGAAGGCCGCAGGCGAGTCCCGTTTTGCCCACGCCGGTCGGACCGACCAGCACCAGATTCTCGTGTTTGGCCACGAAGTCGAGTTCGGCAAACGTGCGCATCTGCTTGCGGTTCACGCCCGGCTGGCGCGACCAAGGAAACGTCTCCAGCGACCATCGTTCGGGCAGATTCGCTCTGTGAATCCGCCATTCGAGCGCGCTTTCCTGCCGCTCATGCCATTGCGCCCGTAATAGCCCGGCCACGAACTCCGTAAAAGACGACTGAGCCTTCTCCGCCGCTTGTAACTGCTCGTCGTAAACATTCAGCAGCCGGCGCAGCTTGAGATTCTTCAGCAGTTGTTCCAGTTCTTCAGTCATTGCCTTGCGGCTCCTTTTCCCCGATCAAAAAGTAGTCGCGCGCCACGCGCCGCAGAATCATGCGCTCCAGCCGGTCGAGATCGTAGAGTCCGTAGCGGGCGGCTTCGGTAACCGCGGCGAGGAACGGTTCGCGCGGATACTCACGCAGCAGACGCAACAGTTGCCGGAGGGCAAGAGTCACCGTCTTGCGCCCCTTTTGTTTCAGGGCATCTATATAAGGAGCGATCTCAGGCGCGGCTTCGACGAGCGCTTGTTCTTCGATGTGCGGATCGCTGCGCTTCATGCCCTCCCCACGCGGTGGTCTGTGTTCGACGAGCATGACCCGCTGATGCAGTGGTGTCAGTGCGCGGCCGTGCGTAACGATGTGGCGCGCGTCGAGTTCGATGTCGATCCTGTCCCGGGTCTCGCGAATCTCCACGCGCCGCCCGATCCAGGACACCGGAACCGAGTAACGAATGGAATGCACGGACACGTAACCTTCCACGTCCACGGTGCGTTGATGCAGCCGGTACACTTCGGGAATCCACGCTGGTAATGGTTTCAGGTGCAGCCGCTCGATGGCGAACAGTTCACGCGGCACGGCGCGGATATGTTTCTTATAAGTTGCATTGACCTTATCGCACCACTGGCGCGCCTGCCGGTTCAGATCTTCCCAACTGGCGAAAACGCGGCCCGCGAGAAAGTTGTTTTCGATAAACGAGAACGGACGTTCCACGCGCGCCGAGCGGTTGGCGTCGCCGCGTTCATGAGCCACAAAGCGAAACCCGAGCCGGTCCGCGAAGGCTTCCATCTCGGGCACGGGAATCATTTCGCGTCCTGTGCCGCGCAGCACCACCACATGCGTGTTGTCGATCATTACGCGTTCCGTGGCGCCGTTCATATACTGCAGCGCATCGCTGAGAAACACTTTGCAGTCGAATCGCTGGAACGTGGGACTGATCTGAAAGAACAGCATGCGCGAGTAACACAACACCGCCGAGGCGGTCTGAGCTTTATATTTCCTGCCGCCCACGTCCACTTCATGCGGCGATGTATCGTGCTGCATTTCCACACCGGGATCGAAGTGATATTGGCCCGCGGGCATAACCGGCGTTTGCCCGATGCCCTGTCTGCGGCAGAACGCCGTCAGCGCCTGATAAGACATCGTCGCTCCGCTGGCCTGAAGCTCTTCATGGACTCGCACGAGATTGCCCTTGCAGGAAGCCAAAAGATCGAGGATCTGCTGGCGGTAGGGTTCGGCTTTCTCCAGCCGCTGGATCTCCGGCACGTTCGTGGAGTTCGAGTGCAGGACTTTGCGCACGGTCAGGCGCGATACCTGCAACACGCGCGAGATCTCGCGTCGGCTCATTCCTTTCGCGCTCAGTTCCAGAATCGCGGTTCGCTGCGCCTGGCTCAGCATGTCTGACTTCCTGTTCCTTTCCGATTCGTTCCGCCAGCCGGTTCAGCTCCCGGCGCGCGCTTTCGATCGAGCGTTGCGTTTGCTCCCGTTGCGCGCCGTTCATCTCCGGCAGAGCTTCGGGGAGCCGCCGGCCGGCACGACGCAGAATGGCCAGCGCCATCTCCAGATCGCGCTCGACCTGTTCGACCGCCGCGGGCTTCACCATCGGCGGCTGCCGTTGCGTTTTCAAAAACAGTTCTGGTTCAGCGAGGATGCGCTCGCGAACCACGCGTGAGCCTTCGCGCCACGCGGTGTAAAGTTGCGCCGCCTGACTCGCGCGACGGGCACCAGATACTTCATCGCAATCTGCGCGGTGATGCTTCCTTCGCGTACCCGGCGCTGGACCGCGCCAGGCAGTAACTCGACGAGCGCCAGCCGTCGCGATACCCAGCTGCTACTGCGGTCGAAACGGCGGGCTAGTTCGTCGAGCGAGTAACCGAAGCGCTGCTCCAACTCCGACAGCAGCCAGCCCTGTTCGAGCGCGCTTTCCTGCGGGCTCAATCGCAACGACCTCGACAGAAGCACAGCTTCGGCTTCGCTCATCGGCCAGATCGTGGCCTCCACCGTGTCGCGCCCCAACTGCTGGAGCGCGGCGATGCGCTTGTGACCGTCGATCACCAGGTAGCGTTCGCTGTTGTCTTTCGAGATCACCACGACGATGGGCGTCTGCTGTCCGTTCTCAGCCAGCGACGCCAGCAGATGGCGCTGGCGGTGCGGCTCGCGAACTCGCAGATGCTCCCATCGCCGGTCGAGTTGGTGAAACTCCAGTTGCATTGCTGGCTGGCTCGGTCTGAGTATGCGGGAAACCGGAACTGGTCTTTTGCGGGATAAGGGGAAGTGGGCTGGGAGCTGCTGTCGGATCAATGAGATACGGCCTTATCTGGTCTTTCGCGGCACGGATCATTAGTGCTCCCATAACGCCAATGAAATCAGAGCCTTGCGGTCCGAACTGGTCTTTCGCGAAATTCCAGGGAAGTTGGTTTAGTGGGGCCGGCAATCGCAGCGGCTCCGGTGCCTCGGTCTGTGCCGATCGCTGATCAATCCGCCAGGCGATAGCGTAGCCTGGATTCCGGCGGCGCCAACTCGCTTGCGTTCCTTGACGGCGGACTGTTTGGCACTCCGGCTTGCCGCAGGCCCGTTGCCTGGCTCCCACTCGCGGGCTCGGCCGGAACCACCGGCGGCAGATAGTGCACGGTCTCTTCCGGGCCTCTGGCATCGTGATGTTTCATAGTCTTCATCACCCGTTGCCGGGTTTGGCCCGGAGCGTCAGGTCAGAATGCCTGGGTCATTTCTGGAGAGTAAGGGTGGGTCACTTTTCCCGAGCGCCGAAGTTCCTCTAAGTCTAAAGCTATGGCCGACCATACGCCGGCTTGCCGAAATCTCCACGAACTCTACTCGTTTTTTGTATCCGCTTTCTTGCTGAGTCTCTCAAAGGCTTTCTTGGGGTGCTCCAAGCTTAGTCTCAGGTGTTGCTGTGCAGGCATCACGAGCATCCCCTTGGGAAAGCTCCGCCCCGCCGCAACCGAATATTACGGAAACACCCGAATGGCCTGGCGGTGCTACGAAAGGCTTACTTAGGCCGTCCAAAGAGGTGTGCCTGAAACCATCGTACAACCGGTGTTCACGTTTCAGCAGAACTGCGGTTAGTGAAGCTGGAAAAAGAACCCGAACTCTACCTTCCCGAATACATCCCTAAAGCCGCCACTAGCATCACCGTAAGGTTTGTACACCTTTGCTTCGACTCGGAGGCCATAACTCTGTCCGATGTAAAAGCGTAGTCCCCCACCGGCGTTAATTGCAAGATCGGTCGAGCCCTTGATTGAGTACGGAAACGAGTGTGTTCCAGCGGCATCCTGATACATTGCGTTGACGGTGCGATCCGAAAAATTGAGACCTCCCACACCGAAAACTCCGTACGGCACCAGTCTGGACTCCCGTATTGGGACGCGAATGTGGACGCCCCCGTGGAAATCGGAAACAGGGATATCATATCGGACCGTGTAGGGAAAGCCAGTACCCTGAAATGTTCCGTTCACTTGGCGCTCCAGTCCCGGAAAATAGCTGTATTCAACGTAAGGCAGAATATACTTCGTTATTCCGTAAGATACATTGCCGCCGCCCATGACGCGATAGCTGTCCAGGCCAAAGCTGGAACCCACAAAGCCCCCGATTTCAAAACTATTCGCGCGAACCGCCGGAACCTGCGCGGAAGCGAGTGCACAAGAGAAGCACACGAGTGCGTATAGCCGCAAAGTCCTGGTCATCTCATCTCCGTTGAAAGGCAACTTACCGTGCAATTTCTGGGACCCACGATTATAGCACACAAACATCACGATCATCAAGAAATTTGTGGAAGTTGTCGGCGCAAAATGATAATGTCCTATTTGCGCAAAGTAGAAATGTCCTATTGACGACCTCCAGGCTGGGGAGGTGCCAGAAGGACAACTCTTGATGACGCAAGCCGAGCGGGACCGGCTGGTGGCCTTGAAAAAGGCCAAGAAGAAACTGATCACGCAGAAGCAGGCGGCCGAGGAACTGGGGATCACCGAAAGGCACGTGCGGCGTCTGCTGCGAGCGCTGAAACGGCGCGGTGATACGGCTGTCGTGCACGCATTACGGGGGCTGCCCTCGAATCGCAAAGTGGATGTGGAAACACAGCGAGAGGCCGTGGCGATTCTAACGAGGCCGGTGTACCGGGGATTCGGGCCGACTCTGGCCTCCGAGTACTTGGCTAAGAAGCACAACATCGAGGTGAGCCGGGAGACGGCGCGGCAGTGGATGATGCAGGCCAAGCTGTGGCGAGCGCGCAAACAGCACGTCGAGAAGATCCATGAATGGCGGCCGCGGCACAGCCGATTTGGCGAGTTGGTCCAATGGGACACTAGCGATCACGATTGGTTGGAAGGGCGCGGAGAACAGATCTTGCTGATCAACATGATCGACGATGCGACCAGCCGGTGGTTCGCTCGGTTTGTGAGCAGCGATTCGACCGTGGAAAACATGAACCTGCTGGAGAGCTACGTGAAAAAGCACGGGCGACCGCTGGCCTTTTATACCGACAAGGCGAGCCTGTTTCAGACGGCGGAGAAACGCAAACGCGATGAGCCCGGAGTGGACAAGGACGCGGTGGAGATGCCGCCGACGCAGATCGGCCGGGCCTTGCGAGAGCTGGCCATCGCCTGGATACCGGCGCACAGTCCCCAGGCCAAAGGGAGGGTGGAGCGCGGATTTTTGACAGCCCAGGACCGGTTGGTGAAGGGCATGCGCGTAGCGGGAGTCACGAGCTTGGAGCAAGCCAACCACTACCTGGAGACCGAGTTTCTGCCCTGGGTCAACGCCACGCTGGCGGTTGTGCCAGCTAGTGCGGATGACGCACACCGCCCACTGGAGAAGCAGCACGATGTGGCTGCGATTCTCAGCCATGTGGAACGCCGGCGGGTGAACAACGATTACACCATCCAGTTGGATACCAAGATCTACCAGATCGCACGTCGGGACATCTGCACGGGACTGCGGGGCGCGATCGTGCGGGTCGAGAAGCGGCGGGACGGTTCTGTGGCAGTTCGATTCCGCGATCGCTACTTGGCCATCTCAATCTGCCAGCAGCGTCCCAAGCTTGCACCACCGAAGCCGCTCGGCAAGACACGGCCTGCGGTGCAAGCCAAGACCAGCCCGTGGGGTAAGAACTTTGATCTGAAAAAGTCGCCGAAGATCTGGCAGGCGCTGGACAGTTCCGGCGCCAAACCGGAATCGCTATGAAAACCCGCACCAACGCAAGAGGAAGGCCGGGCAAAATCGGCCCGGCGGCTTCGCGCTGTATCTATTCAAGGCCTCCGCTC
>PKZC01000312.1:21298-25759 GCA_003132905.1 Bryobacterales bacterium
CATTTCTACTTTGCGTTGACAGAAATTTGTGGAAGTTAGCAAAGTCAGGCTTTGAGCCCCCCACCACATTGTTGGGCCACCTTTGGACGAGCTGAAGCTGGGTACCGTTAGTACGGCTGGCGAATTCACGTCTCAAATACCTCAAATACCTGTTGACATTGAGAACGTGCAAGCGTACTATTATCTGCCATCGGACTTAACTCGTTCGATTAGAATCATTGATTGCTTTAAGTCTTAAACATCCTCAGGAAGAGAGGCCGTACATTAGATGACACGCTTTAGCGCACTAGCGACGCCTATTGTCTTGATTATCGCAACTTCTGCCGGTCCGGCGAACGCCCAGTGTCCAACCGTGGGAGCGGACACGACTTGCGGCACAATCATAACGATCACGGACAGCGATGCATCTGTTTCTTCTACCGGTCAGGGCCCTTATGACGGATTCGACGATACGCTCGTTGGGGTACTAAACAATAGCAGCCTTGCAGTGTCCTCCATAGGCCTAACTTCCGGTAACAACATTTTCGGCTTCGACGGTGATGGCATCGTTGCTTACGGTCTCCCGGGTAATGGACTCGATAGTACCGGCTATGGTGGCCCGAATGCTTATTTCACGAACATCAATGCTAGCGCAACCACTGGTGTCGTGAATTTCATAACTCCGATCGCTGCTAGAGGCGGGACAGGATATTTCTCTCTCGAAAATGCCCTTAGTGCCGCCACGGCGTGTTCGTCGGTTATAAATAGTTCAGTCACTCACCAAGTCACATCTGGCAGCGCCAACCAGCCTCAGATCACCGCGACTTTCACCCCAAATATTGGGTATACGATCGCGCAAGCAGCCCAACTTTGTGGTTTCATCGAGTTTGATTGGCAATCATTGATTACTTCTTGGCCTCTCCCTAGCCCGTTGTTTGCCGCTGGGAGCGCCACTCCTCTATATGCTCCGCCGGCCTTCAATGATCCTCCACCTCAAGGCTACGCGTATCAGAACCCGCCTAACGCCGTTCAACTGCCCGTTTACTATAATCTCTTTACCCCCGCCTCCGATCCTCTTTCGTTGGCAGCCAATGTAACGAATAATACGCTCTCGTTCTTCGATGCGCCGGCAGACCCTTGTTTGCCCGGCGGCACGGGTGCACCTTGCGGTGGTCACACCGCTCCTGGTGGCAGTTATTTGGGTTTCACGACCCATTTGGTAGGGATTATGGGAACTCTTCCCGGTGCTTCGGTTATAGATACAGGTATAGGTTTCACCTGGGTAGATACTTTTAATGGCACTTCAGGAAGCCTTGCTGTATCTAACAGCTACTTGCCGGTCGATCCCAACAGCGGGACGGGGGGCGTAACCGTCACGAGTGTGAATGATGTCACGACCTATCAGTACCCAAAGAGTATAGGCGTTACGACCATCAACGGTCTCCCAGTGGGATCCCCCCCACCTCTGACATTGTTAACTGGACAGCAGATCACGACCACGGCTTCTGGGTTAGCGTACAGCCGTGCGACTCAGACATTCGCCGGAACAGTGACGATCACCAACATAAGCAATGGTATCATCGAGGGCCCATTGCAGATTGTGTTTAATTCGCTCCCATCTGGCGTGACGCTGACGAACGCCACTGGGAGCTTTGGCGGTTTCTCCTACATTACGGTTGCAGGCTTGTCGAGCCTTGGACCAAGCAACTCGGCTTCTGTGACTGTGCAGTTTAAGAATCCGTCTTTAGCTAAAATCAACTTCGTCCCGCTAGTTTACACAGGAGGGTTCAACTAATATGTTCCGTCTAGTTTCGTTCGGAGCGCTGTTGTGCTTGAGTGAATGGGCCTTGTTTGCAAGTCCGATCACTTACAGCGTGATCTTCGATACTTCCTCAATTTCAGGTACTACGGGCTCACTTGATTTCAATTTCAATCCTGGGCCTTTGGTGTCGCAAGCGGCCTCGCTCCAGATTCTCAGTTTCTCTAGCAATGGTACCTTAGGAGGTACTCCTACGCTAACTGGGGATGTCACCGGAGCCTTGCCCACGACGCTCACCTTCGATAATGGGACGGCATTCAATGATTACTTCGAGGATTTCACATTCGGTTCCACAATATCGTTCGAAGCCAGCCTGTATGGCCCTGCATTGAGTTCGCCGGATGGAGTGTCAACTTCTGGCAGTACATTCGCCTTTAGCATGTTCTCCGACCCGGCGGGGACGATCCCGGTTCTCACGACTGATACGTCCGATGGGTTTGCTTTCACAGCGAATGTGAACCTGGACGGCACGGCCACGGCAGCCAACTTTTCCCCACAAATCAATGCTGTACCGGAACCCGACACCTCTGGTCTCATGTTAGTGGTCATGGCCGTAGGTCTGGTGACGCAGCGCATTAGGCAAGCGGTGCGCAGCTCAGGCAACCGACAACAGTTCACTTCCGGGCAGTAGGGCTATAATCCAAAGAAGTGCTAGTAACGACACGAGGTATCGTCGGGTTCTTCACCTTATTGCTAGGTACGTTTGCAAACGCCGATGAAATGGTGAAGGCGTGTGCTGGAGTTGCGGTTCGCTCCATTGACATCTCGGCAGAGTTGCCGGTGAGTTTTTTGCCAGATGCTATTCCGGAGATCACAGAGCCCGCGACCTCATCGGCCAGGCCAGCAGGACCGCGAAGGTCCGTAAGGATATTAGCATATGGCCCCGTTCTCGGCTCAATGGACTCTCCTCATGTAACCACCGATCTAGCCTGTACAGCACAAGGCATTGTCCTCACGGCAACTGTCACGCGTTCTGCGAATTTTAATGGTGCCGCCGCGCAAAATGTCATCTGGCGCCCCAGAATCTCAATGCTGCTTGTTCTCCGGCACCAAGAGATAGTTCTTCGAGCAACCTGGAGGATGCGCTTGACGAACGGCGCTGATTTAGATCGTGCTCAAACCCCAACATATTCAGAACACAAGTATCCGATTACGGTGACGAAAACGATTCGTTGACACTCAAGCTCTCATTCATCGCTCCTCAGCAAGGCTCCTCGATTCAGAGTGACTGAATTGCCAAAGCTGGAAAGAAAACCAGAGCGTTACTTTCCCGAAGAATCTCTCCCATAGTTCAGAAGGGAAAACATTTTGTTGGTCGCCGCAACCGCTCGCCGGTACTGGTAGTACCTCTTATAAACTGATTTCTCAAATATGCTATTGACATTGTTGAAACACGGCCATAAGATATGGAGCTACCGTCGGAGAAGTGTAATCCGCGCAAAAGCGAAGGCAATGTTGTCTCGTTTCTCGGAGATTAGTTCCTAACGCGAAGGTTTGACACCACGGGCGACGCAATCATTCACCACTCCGAAGTGGCCCGAACCATCGCCAACGTTCCGCTCAAAAGGTCCTGCCGTTGGAACGAATACACAGTACCAGGGGGCCTCGCATCCCGGCACCACATCGCTCGAATGGCCAATACGGCTTAAGGCCATTTTGTTAAGGCTTGTCGTTGTTGAGCTTTCGCTGGAGGTTTGGGGGAATGGTACGAACCACTAAGTTCCTATTCACTGCTCAGAGTTACGCTTGGATGCTCTTCGTTGCTGGGCTTCTTGTTGGCGCAAAAGGAGGCCATGCTGCGACCCTCACCATCACGGGGCCCAGTTCACTGATGTCCTGGACAGAGGGACTGCCATATCCGCAGGTTACTTTTATGGCCACGGGGGGTACCGGAGGCTACTCTTGGGCGGCGACAGGGCTGGCAAGCGGTCTATCCATGACTTCAGGCGGTGTACTGAGCGGAACGCCGACTACGGGCAGTCATGGCAATTACACGGTCACCGTAACAGTCACGGACTCAAGCGGCAGCATGGCATCGAGTCCGCTTTCGCTGGTAATCTACGCACCCGTGTCAGTCACGAGCCCCACATCTCCATCCCTCCCTTTCGGAGAGGAAGGAGCGCCATACGGCCCGGTAACTTTCACAGCCGCAGGCGGATCGGGGGGGCCAGGCAGCTACTCGTGGTCGGCGACGGGTCTGCCCAGCGGGCTAACCATGAGTTCGGCGGGAGTGCTAAACGGGGTACCAGCCTCAGGTAGTCACGGTACCTATTCCGTAAGCGTTCGGGTTACCGCTCCAATTCCCGGCGGGGAGACGAGTGGCGGTCAGAACTACTCGTTGACGATCAATCCTCCCCTATCCATCACGGGCCCTAGCTCACTGCCCGCCGGTAAGGAGACAGTCTCATATGGGCCGGTCACCTTCACCGCCTCGGGTGGCACTGGCGGCTATTCTTGGGGTGCGACCGGACTGGCGAGCGGCCTGACCATGAGCTCTGGGGGAGTGCTAGGTGGGACCCCAGCTTCAGGCAGTCATGGCAACTATACAGCAGTTGTGACGGTTACTGACTCCAGCGGTAGCATGGCATCGAGTTCGTTGTCGCTAGCGATAGTCGCGCCCCTAACGATCACGACAACATCACTTCCCAGCGGAGTAATCAACC
>PKZC01000203.1 GCA_003132905.1 Bryobacterales bacterium
GGTTTTATCGTTCACGCCGCCAAAGACGACCGCGGCCCGGCTGATTACATTCCACGTTTCGGGAACACGCACCTCCGCTTCGCCGAAGACCACTTCGACATGGATGCGCGCCTCATCGCCAGTCATGGATGCGTTTCGCAGATCGAAGCGCGCGGCCCCGAAGATTGCGGATGCTTCCCCGCCTTGGAAATCCTGAGCGTCGCTGCCGCCCTTGTTATCGCTGAAAATCGCGTGCGTGTACACTACCGGTGAACTGGGGGGCGGAGGGGCGCCATCCCGGAATCGATTGCGCTCCAGCGCGCCGATCAGCACGCTGATGCCAAACGCGATCAAAAGCACCGGCCACAGCATCGCGAAGTTGAAGGAGATGATGTCGAGCGTGTCGAGCAGGAAGAACGCGCCCACCAGCGTAACCATACCGCCCCAAATCCAACCGGAAGGCGTGCGGCTGTCAACAATGCGCGCAACTCCAAAGGCAACCAGCAGCACCGGCCAGTACTGCCAAATATCATGAAACCGGACGATCCCCAGGTTGTCCAGCAGCAGCATGCATCCAATCGCCACCACGATGGCCCCGAAGAACAGGCCGTGGCTCCCCGAACGATAGTGACGCCGCGCTGCGCGAGCTTCCCAGCGTGTCTGTCGCGCCGCGTTCCTCTGCTCCCAGCGCTGTCTGCGTTCTTCCCAGCGATCCGTATCCATGCCTTGAGCCTATCAGCGGGTCTGCGATCTTTCGAGCTCAGATCGGCGAATGGAGGCCCAGAATCGGCGAATGGCGGACTTTGGCTGCCAGGTTCAAGGCGGCTGGTTCAAGGCGGCAGGCTCAAGGCGGCAGGCTCAAGGCGCCAGGCGGTCGATGGTCCAATGGCCATCCGTCTGGCGCGAGTATTGCAACCGGTCGTGCAGTTGATTGGCTCGGCTCTGCCAGAATTCGAGCGATTCGGGCCGGACGCAATAGCCGCCCCAACTCGGCGGCATCGGGACCACTTCCTCCTGGCCATATTTCCGCTCCATCTTGGCGATCCGCTGATCCAGGAAATCGCGATCGGCAATCTGCGCGCTCTGCCAGGATGCCCAGGCACTCAACTGCACCTCGCGCGGCTGTATCGCAAAGAACGCCTCGGCCTCGGCGCGCCCGGTTTTCTCCACCAGGCCGGTCACTCGCACCTGGCGGCCGATCTCGGCCCAATGAAATACCAGCGCGGCCTGCGGATTTGCTTCTAGTTCGCGACCTTTACTGCTGCGATAGTTGGTGAAGAACGTAAAGCCCTGGTCGCCGGCATTGTTCAGCAAAACGATCCGCGCCGACGGCTTTCCGTCCTGCCCCACGGTGGCGAGCGTCATGGCGTTGGGCGCAGTTAATCCCGCCGAATAAGCTTCCCACAGCCACATCTTGAATAGCGCTACCGGTTGCACTGCCGCACCCGTTTCCAACAGTTCCCGGCTGGTTAACTCCTCGCGCAGGTCCGCCAGCTTCAGATCCGCCGTACGACGCTGCGGCACCACGATGTATCCGTTGGCTGCGTCGCCCAGCACATCGTTGCGCTCGCGGCCCCAATACCACCAGTGCGCCGCCACGTAGGCGCTCATCAGTGAATCCAGGCGATGCTCCAACGCCTTCAGATCCGGCCCGTTTGCGGGAACCTCCGGCAAGTCGGTCACAGCCAGTTTGGGAGACAACCGCGGAAAATGATCCAGCATCAGACCGCGCAGCAGCTGCAGCCCTGCCTTGCGTTCGGCGATTGTTCCACTGCGGTAACGAATCACCCGGGCCAGCAGGAAAAGCTGCACTGCTGCCGCCGGAGGATGCACCTCAATCTGATGCCGGCCCTGGCTTTGCGGCGTTAGCTGATCGCCATGCAGGAAGCGCAGATTCGAGAGTTCCGAGGATAGCCGTGTGGTCCGATGCCGAACCGCGAGCGAGAGGCTGATGGGCGAAGGTCCAGCGTGGTAGGTTGGCGCGTCGATCCCGATCACCGCGTCGTTTCCCGCGGTGTCGGCGGCCCACTGGATAATGTCGTCCGGTTCGGCGAGGCAATCGAGCTGCGTCAATCGCAGCGTGCGGCCGTCCCATTGCAGCGTGGCGAGACCGCTCGGTTTGCTCTCCCCACCGGCTTCGAGCCCGAGGAAGCGCAGGTGTTTTCATTGTACCCGCAAGCGTTCTCCCTAGTGTTCATGTTGGAATGAGGGTTCATGAAAGCCCTCGTAAAGAGCAAGCGCGAGCCCGGTCTGTGGCTCGAAGAGATTCCTGAGCCGGGCATCGGCATCCACGATGTTTTGATTCGCGTGCGTCGCGCCGGCGTTTGCGGTACCGACGTTCACATCTACAACTGGGATGAATGGGCGCAGCGCACCATTCCGGTGCCGATGGCGATCGGCCACGAATTTGTCGGAGAGATTGTCGAGCTGGGGTCGAACGTCACCGATTTTCACATAGGCGATCTGGTGAGCGGCGAAGGTCACGTGGTGTGCGGCCGCTGCCGTAATTGTCTGGCCGGCAGGCGCCATCTATGCGCGCACATCCAAGGCGTCGGCGTGAATCGTCCCGGCGCATTCGCCGATTTCATCGCGATGCCGGTGACCAACCTGTGGCGGCACAAGNNGCAACGCCGTCCACACCGCGCTCTCATTCCCCGTGCTTGGCGAGGACGTGTTGATTACCGGAGCAGGTCCCATCGGTATCATGGCTGCCGCCGTGGTGCGGCACGCGGCCGCGCGCTATGTAGTGATCACCGACAAAAATCCATACCGGCTGGATCTGGCTCGCAAGATGGGCGNNTCGACGTGGGCCTCGAGATGTCGGGAAATGCCGGCGCTTTCCGCGAGATGATCGCCAACATGAGCCACGGCGCGAAGATCGCGATGCTTGGGATACCGACGCAGGAAATTGCCATCGATTGGACCACGGTGGTGTTCAACATGCTAACCATCAAAGGCATTTATGGCCGTGAAATGTACGAGACCTGGTACAAGATGGGCGTGATGCTGGAAAATGGCCTGGATATCCGGCCCGTGATCACGCACCGTTTTTCCTGTCGCGATTACGAGCAGGCGTTCCAGGTGATGCGCTCGGGAAACGCCGGCAAAGTGATTCTGGAATGGGAGTGACAGGCGCTCGCATTCGCTCACGCGGGGCTGGTGATTGGGGATTGGCAGCGCAGGCCAGGTCCGGGACGCCACTTCCGGCCAATCATTTCCGGCCGACTTTTACTTATGCAACGCTGACACGATTTCCTTTAGCTCCGCTAAAGCTTCCGGGTCAGGTGGCGCATGAGAGTTGACGCGCGGATCAAGTTCGTAGCATCTTTTCCGATGCGGTTCCACTTTTCTCGCCTACGGCGCGGCGCATACGAAGTTCGCGGCCTCGTCGGTGCTGCCCGATCCTTTATAGTGCGCCGTCTGTGGATACGGACACAACGGACGCGTGCGATCGATCGCGCCCTTGGTCTTATGCGCCGCCGGAATATGATCGGGCGCTTTGTTCGATTCCACCCAAGTTGCCAGCGTGCCGATCTTGTCGAAATCGTCGGTGCCATCGCCGCCGCGGCAGTGGCCCATGCCCGGAACCATAAATAGCCGGATGGAATTGGATGCCTTCACCCTCCCGCCCATGGCATCCTCGACGCTGGTGAAATAATTCACGCTGTTTTCAGGCGCGATGCCTGGGTCCGCCCAGCCGTGATACATCAGAAGCTTTCCACCGTGGCTGAAAAATGGTTTGAGGTTGGGATCGATCGAATTCATGGTTGGTCCTATCACTTTGTCGGCGGTCGCAATGTCGCGCGCGGGATCGAACTTTAAGTAATCCCAGCTAGGATCTTTGAACACTAAGTATTGATAGGTCTCAGCCGCCAGAGCCATGGGCGTGGGCCCTGAAAGGGTGGCCCATCCGAGTTCGCTGCCGCGTTCCAGGCCAGGAAAAATCGACGCGCCGGGCCCGGCATAAATTTTGCGCGCCACTGCCACTTGCGCGGGGGTGAGACACGTCGGTGAGTCGCCTCCTTGACCAGGGCCCTTACAGTCCAGCGCTTGTGGATCGAAGTGGCAGCGGCGCGGATCTTCCAGCACGCCATCTTTCACACCATCCAGCGCATCGCAAGCTTCGAGCACGGCTTTGTGGATGAGCTGATATTTCGCCGGCGGGATGTAGCCGTCGCTTTGGTTCGTAATCTCGGTGGTCCACACCTGCGCGCCTTGTAGATGCGTGGGATAATTCGCGGCTGCTCCCGCGACGATGCCGTCGTAATCGTTGGGATAGCGCTGCGCTTCGGCCAGCGCCTGCCGGCCGCCAGTGGAGCAACCGTTGAAGTACATTCGCGTTGGATTCTTGCCGTAATAGGACGCGACAATCGGCTTGGCCGCGAGCGTCATTTCATGCACCGCGCGATAAGCGAAGTCGATCAGCTTTTCCGGATGTCCCACCACAAATACCGCTGTAGTCTCTGTGTGGCCGGTGTCGGTGCCGGCAACCGCCCAGCCTGCCGTGACAGCCGTGGCCAGATCGCGATATCCGATGCTTCCCGCCCACGCCCCATTGCCGACGGACTCCAGCTTCCCATTCCATCCCGTCGCCGGCATCCAAACTTCGATCTTGATGTCGGAATCGCTGGTCGGCTTCAGCGTGGCAGCCACGCGGCAAATGGCGGGAAGATTTCCGAAGTTCGGCGGCGGAACACCTGGAAATGCCTGTACCGCGTCGGCCGGCAATGTTAACTGTCCGGCGGCGACGGCCTGCGCCAAAGTGACGGTCGAGTGCGGCAGGGCCAGATTGGCCAAACTCTCACAGGTTGTGGCAGCGCCCAAAGGCCACGAAAGCGCGATCACAAACACGAGGTATCGCATATATATCTGTCATATATTAGAACTGCCTTGCGGCCTGCATGCAACGTTCGATATGCTGTGGGATCGTAGAGGAATCACTATGCAAACTCATTTCCGCCTGGTGGCGATCGCGACCGCGAGCTTGTCGCTTGTTCTGACCGCTACTCAAGCGCAACCGCCGAGCCAGCCCGCGCGTTTTGCAGGAACCGAAACCGGATTCGCTGTATTCCAGACCAAGTGCATGGGTTGTCATGGCAACCCAACGATGGCTGGTCGCGTACCCGATCCCGCGACGCTGCGGCAATTGTCACCCGAAAAAATTTATGAAGCGCTCACTACCGGGCCGATGAAGGTGCAAGGACAATCCCTGGCCGACGACCAGAAACGGATGCTCGCGGTCTTCATGAGCGGCCGGACGTTTGGCAGCGCCGAGCAGGGCGATGCGAAGAGCATGCCCAACCATTGCGAAGCGAATCCCCCGAACGACTCCAAGAAACCGCAACCGGAATGGAATGGCTGGAGCCCCGATGTCACCAATTCGCGCTATCAGTCTGAAAAAGGCGCCGGACTCACGGCGGATCAAGTGCCGCATCTGAAGTTGAAGTGGGCCTTCGGTTATCCAACCGGCGTTTCGGCATTCGGGCAGCCGGCCGTCGCCTCAGGCCGCGTTTTTGTCGGCAGCGATATCGGCTATGTTTATTCGCTGGATGCGAAAACGGGTTGCATCTACTGGTCCTATCAAGCCAAGGGAAATGTGCGCGGCGGACCAAGCGTCGGCCCGGTGAAAGGCCATGGCGACACCAAGTACGCGGTCTTCTTCGGCGATGCGCATGCCAACGTTTATGCGGTGGACGCGCAGACCGGACAGGAACTGTGGACCAAGAAGGTGGACGATCACTTCGTGGCGCGCATCACGGCGTCGCCCAAGCTATATGAGGGAAACCTGTACGTCCCCGTATCGTCGTCCGAAGAATTCGCAGCCGCGAATCTCGATTATCCATGCTGCACCTCGCGCGGAAGCGTAGTGAAGTTGAACGCCAGTACCGGCGAGCAGGCCTGGAAGACTTATGTTATTCCCGAAACGCCCAAACCCACACGTAAGAATTCGAAAGGCGTGCAGCAATACGCGCCGGCCGGAGCTTCGGTGTGGAATTCGCCCACCATCGACGAGAAGCGTCACGCCGTCTATTTCGGCACCGGCGATTCAGAGACCGAGCCCGCGGGCAAGATGTCAGATTCCGTGATGGCGGTGGATATGAAGAGCGGCAAGGTGCTCTGGTATTACCAGGCGCAGGCTGGCGATGCGTTCCTGGGTGGCTGCACTGGTCCCGAGAAAACCGACAATTGCCCCAGCGAGAACGGTCCCGATCTGGATATCGGCAACTCTCCCGTCCTGCACTCGCTGCCGGGCGGCAAGAGCATCGTAGTGGCTGGAACAAAAGACGGCAAATTGTTCGCGCTCGATCCGGACAAGAAGGGCGCCGTGGTGTGGCAGACGAAACTGGTGGACAATCCCCCGGGAACTCCGTTGTTTCGCCTGAGTGGTACCGTCTGGGGAGGCGCTTTCGATGAGAAGGCCGCCTACTATGGCCAGACGGGAGGAGGCATCACCGCGATTCAATTGACCACCGGTGAGAAGCTCTGGCACAAACCGTTGGCCGAGCCGGGCCAGCACGTCAACAACGGCGCGGCTGCTACTGCGATGCAGGGTGTTGTGTTCATCGGAGGAACCGATGGCAAGCTACACGCGCTTGCATCAGCCGACGGCTCTGAGATCTGGTCGTATGCAACGGACCGCCCGTTTGACACCGTGAACAAGGTGGAAGCCAAGGGTGGATCCATCGCGTCCATTGGTCCAACCATCGTGAACGGAATGTTGTTTATCGGATCGGGGTACGGGGTGATCGGTGGCCCTACCGGTAACGTGCTTCTGGCATTCGGCGTCGAATAGCACGCGCTAACCTGGGATGTTGTGAAGCAACTTCCCAAAGTCGAACTTCATCTGCATCTCGATTGCTCGTTGAGCTACGCCGCCGTGGCGCGGCTGGACGACTCTGTCTCGCTCGAAGAGTACCAGCGCGAGTTCATCGCTCCGCCGCGCTGCACCAATCTCGCGGATTTTCTAACCCGCGCACCGCGTGGCTTCAAACTGATGCAGGACGAAGCGGCACTGGCGCTGGTGGTGGAGGATCTATTCGAGCAACTGGCCGCCGACGGTGTGCTGTACTCTGAGATTCGCTTTGCGCCGCTGCTGCATCTCGAGCGTGGGCTAACACCTGAGCAAGTGGTGGCCGCTGTAGATCGCGCAACGGAATCCTGCATCCGGTCCAGCGGCATCCAAGCCCGGCTCATTCTGTGCACTCTCCGCCACTTTGATCGCGAGCAAGGCCTAGTGACCGCGAATCTGGTGCAGCAATTTCGAGGCAGCCGGGTAGCCGCGCTCGATATCGCGGGTGACGAGGCCGGCTATCCGATCGACGCGCAGGTTCCGGCCTTTCGTTTCGCAATCGATCACGGCCTCGATCGCACTGCCCATGCCGGCGAAGCTCGTGGCCCGGATAGTGTTTGGGAAACGCTGCGTGAATTTCAGCCATCCCGAATCGGGCACGGCGTCCGAAGCATTGAAGATCCCAACTTGATCGATCATCTGAAGCGCGAGCGCATTCATCTCGAGGTTTGTCCCACCAGCAACCTGCAGACCGGCATCTCGCGCGAGTTTGCGGAGCATGCAGTCGACGAGCTATATCGGGCGGGCGTTCCGCTGAGCATCAGCACCGATACGCGCACCATCACCAACATCACGTTGACGGAAGAATATCGCAATCTTCAGGAACATTTCGGTTGGACTTCGGCGGATCTGCTGGCTTGCAACCAGGCCGCGATCGATGCAGCTTTCATCGAAGAATCCATCAAGCGCGAATTGCGCGAACGGCTTGTCGCGGCCTAACTAAGGCTTTTTGCAGACGAAATTCGCGGCATCGTCCGTACTGCCGCTGCCTTTGTAAGTCGCAATTTCCGGATACGCACACAACGGGCGCGTGCGAACTTCCTTGCCGTTCTCAATGCGCGAAGCAATCAGATTGGCCGGCGCTTGCTTCTGCTCCACCCATTGCTGCAGCGCAGGGAACAGATCGAAGTGGTCGGTCCCTTCACCGCCGCCGCAGTGCCCCACGCCCGGAAGCATGTACAGTCGCACGGCGCTCATTGCGGGTTTGGCCCCGATGGTCTTCAACACGTTGTTGTAGTAGTTCACCACTTCGAGCGGAGGCACGCCCGCGTCGTTCCAGCCGCCCCACAGCATCATCTTGCCGCCGCGAGCCACAAACTTCTTGATATCGGGATCGGCCGCGTTCACCGGCAGGTTTGCAGGTTTGTCCGCCAGTGCGACGTCCGAATCAAAATTGATCGGTCGCGTTTTATAATCCCAGGCGGGATCTTTGAACACGAAATACTTGAAGAAATCCGTCGCGATGAAAATGGGCGCATCGCCTGTGAGTTGTCCCCATCCAAGCTCGCTGCCAGGATACAGCGGCGAGTAAATCTGCTCGCCCGTGCGCGGATTCCTGGGGCCCGCGTAGAGCTTGCGCGCGGCCGCCACTTGCCCCCTTGTCAGGCAGCTATTGTTGTCCGGGCCTCTGCATTCGAGTAGAGTAGGATCGAACTTACAAGACGGCGGATTCTCGATCACTCCGTCTTTCACCCCGTCGTTGGCATCGCACGCGGCGAGCGCGGCTTGGTGAATGGCCGGAAATTTCGTCGGTGGAATAACGCTGTCGGCATCCTTATGCGTGGCCTGCCAGATCCACATTTGCGCGAAAGTGTGATGCGTCAGATGCGCCGCGAATCCGCCCACCACCACGCCGTTATAGTCGTCTGGATATTTCTGCGCTTCCTTCAGCGCCCCGATGCTGCCGCCTCCGCATTCGTCCATGTAGGAAAATTTAGGCGCTCGGCCGTAGAACGCCGCGATAGCGGCTTTGGCTGTCACGGTCATCTCGTGTGCGGCGCGATCGCCGAAATCGACGATCTTCTCCGGATGCGAAAGAGCATAGCTGGAGCCGTTCTCGTGTCCGGTGTTTTCCGCCGCCGCCGCGAAACCGCCCTGCATGGCCGTGGCCAGTCCACCGTAACTCAGATTGCCGCCCAATCCGCCATTGCCGGTGCCGCGCAGTTTGCCGTTCCAGCCGGAGACCGGCATCCAGACTTCGATTTTGATTTCGGAATCGCTGGTGGGCGTCGCAGTGGCCGTGACGCGGCAAAACTCCGGAAGATTCTTGAAGTTCGGCCCCGTGGCGCCAGGGAACGGCGGTGAAGTTCCGGCCGGCAGCGTGAATTGGCCTGCCGCAACCGGCTGCGCCGACGTAACCGTCGTATGTGGAATCTTGATCGATTGCAGGCTTTCGCAAGTGGCAGCGGCCAAGACGAACCCGGCGAACAGAAATAACGCAGTGGCTCTTGGGATGATCATGCGCTGTACATTGTATCTAGCCGGCGTGCCGGAAGAACTTCGCGTCCAAAGAAAAGCGATTATACGAGCGATTCATCAGCAGCAGATAGTAAGTGATCGCGTAGATCATCTGAACGCCAACCGTGTTCCAATCGCTCCGCATGGCCGTGCCGAAAACCAGAGCGGTGATTAAAAGTCCGCCCAGCACCAAGGCCCAGCGCGTCCACAGGCCGAGCGTCGTCAGCACGCCCAGCACCAGTTCGGCGAACGGCACCACAACCAGGAACGCGTGCACCATCCCCGCCGGCAGAGGAGTTTTCGCGAATTCCACAGCCGTAGTTGTTGCAAACGCATCGGCCCCAGGGCCGAAGATGCGCCCCGCACCATGCACCAAAATGTTGATGCCAAGCGTGAGGCGAAACACGGCGTAGGCGAGTTGTCGGTCGAGAGCGATGGAATTCGTTTTGGGTGTCATGCGGTCTGATTCCGATGTTTCGCTAACGCGTGCAAGGGGTAACTCACCATTCCAGAAGTATACGATAGTTATATACTGAAGGCGTGGCCACCAGAGATCCATTGGATGGGTGCGTCGGATTCGACTGGAACCAGGCCAACGCGCAAAAGAACTGGGAGCGGCATGCTGTAACGCCCGAAGAGGCGGAGGAGGTCTTCTTCCAGGAACCTCTCGTAGTTCGCAGCGACGTGCGGCATGGCAAAGCGGAAAAACGTTATTACGCGCTGGGGCAGACGACATCGGGGCGACTTCTCTTTATAGCGTTCACGATCCGACGCAACCTGATCCGCGTTATCTCGTCAAGGGACATGAGTCGAAAGGAAGTGGAGGTCTACCGAAACCATGAAAGAAATTCCTAGGTTCAAGAGTGAAGACGAAGAGCGGAAATTCTGGGAGACTGCCGACTCTACGAAATACATCGATTGGTCGCAAGCCAAGACGAAGAACCTCGTCAAGTTAAGGCCTTCATTGCGGACGATATCGCTTCGCCTGCCCGTGGCGATGATCGAAGATCTGAAGCTGCTCGCAAATCAGCGGGACGTGCCGTATCAGTCTTTGCTGAAGGTGTTCCTAGCGGAGAGGCTGGCCAAAGAGCGGCCGAAAAGAGCCAATGCGAAATAGATGCGCGGATGCTGTACCTACTGTTTCTTCATCGTATAAACGTTGTTGTTAAGGCCGAAATCGGCGGTCGTGGGGTCCAGGAAATGGTAATCCAGCTCATTACCGCAGCCCGTTTCCAGCGTCTTCCATGACGAACCTCGAAAACCCAGTTTCGCCGCGATCTTGGCCGGGTCGGCGGATTTGTCGCGCCGATGCATCTCGCCGAACGCGCCTTGGAAAAGCATGTCGGCGGGATATTCCTTCACCCGATACTTCGGACCTTTGCACGCCACCGGTCGGGGTCCCTTGATTGCCGCTGTTTGAATTACCACGAGCTTGTCTACCAGCGATTTCATTTCCGCAAGATCGCTCGTACGGACGGCCATCCTGCCACGGCGCGACGGCTGCGGAAGTGATCTTCCAGGTCCCCAAATAGAACGTCTCGGCGGCCAGCGCCGAAGAGACCATCGCGCACGCCAGGGCCGTCATAACAAGAAACATCTTCATAATCGCTTGCGAGGTTATCACAAGACGGCGTATTCGATATGATGTTGGCTTCAACTCCTATGCGAGATTTTGACGAGAACAACATCACGGCCGCGGTAATCGATCGCTACCAGAACACCCCCGATCCGCGGCTCAAGAAGATCATGACCAGCCTGGTGCAGCACCTGCACGATTTTGTGCGCGACGTCGAACCAACCGAAGCCGAATGGGAACAGGCCATCGAATATCTCACGCGCACGGGCAAGCTGTGCACCGACAAGCGGCAGGAATTTATTCTGCTGTCCGACACGCTGGGTGTTTCCATGCTGGTGGACGCTATCAATCATCGATTTGCCAAAGGCACAACGGAGACCACGGTGAAGGGTCCGTTCTATGTACAGAATCCCCCGGAAGCGGCATTCGGCGCCGACATCCGCGGCGAAGCAAAAGGCGATCCGCTCTATATCGATGGCTCCATTCTTTCCGAAGACGGTAAGCCCGTGGCGAACGCGATCGTCGACGTGTGGCATTCCGATGCCGAGGGTTTCTACGACGTGCAATTACCGGAGCTGGAAGAACCCACGTTGCGCGCGCGCTTCCACAGCGATTCGCAGGGCCGCTTCCGCTTCTGGACCATCATGCCGAGGTATTATCCGATTCCATACGATGGCACGGTTGGCGACATGCTGAAGGCGACCGAGCGGCATCCTTACCGCCCCGCGCACGTGCACTTCATGATCCTTGCCGAGGGACATGAGCCGCTTGTCACGCATCTCTTTGTTGATGGCGATCAATATCTGGATAGCGACGCCGTGTTTGCCGTGAAGAATTCGCTGATCCGCGATTTCACGCGCGAAGCGCCCGGCATTGCTCCGGATGGCAAAAAGGTCGACGTCCCGTGGCGCAAGCTGCATTCCGATTTCGTGTTGTCCAAAGTAGCAGTGAAGAAGACTGCGCCCGCGGCCTAGGGCCGGCATAAATTCGCATCCGCATCGTAAGGCCGCACGCGCTGAGGGATGGAGTCCGCGTTGAGGGTCCACACCTCGCGATCCCTGAAATACTGGATCAATTGCGCGTCCGACCGCGGGTCCATCTCGCGCGCCCACACCACTTTGCTGTCGTCGATATCAGCGCCGTTATACACCCACTCCTGGTCCGGCGAATGCAGCGTCGAGTAATGCACGATAACCAGTTGCTTCTTCGGACGGCGCGATAGCCAGGTTTGCAAATACGCCCGCGTGTCTCCGTGCGCCTCCGCTCCGTTCTCCCAATAGGTGAGTGGGATTCCGAGATCGGATGCCTCCAGCTTCATCGTGCTCACCAACGCCACACAGAGCGGAAGCACGAGAGCAAAAGCCAGCGCTCGCGCCGGCCGGGTTCGGGATAAGAGCACGTAAACGTGCCGCGCACCCTGCGCAATCACCGCGAAAATGGCCGGCACAATCGGCCCCAAGTGGTAAGGATACAAAACCATTTGAAACAGATTCAGCCCCAACATGACGGCTAGAATCAACACCAGCGGACGAGTGCGCCGATCCCGAAACACTCGCGGCAGCAGCAGAAGTGGAATGGTTAAAACCGGTCCGCAGAAGAACGACCAGTTTTCAAACGCCCGCACATCCAGGCTATCCAGAAACGCGTGCCACGAACTGTAGATAGTGTGATGCGCAATTTCCTTGCGATACATGTCGCGCAGCACGCGGTGCGGGAACGTCACGTCTTTAGCGGGAAGGAAGCCCAGGTTCTCCGGCCATCCGTACGTGTCGCGATTGACTTCGTAGGGCATGCGAATCGGACTGCCTGTCACTCGAAAGTTGTAGTAGCCGGTAAAAGCCAGGCCCGCGCTGAGTATCAAGCCCGCGGGAACCGCCATTTGCACCCATCGTTTGCGCGACGCTTCCAGAGCCAGATACACCAGCGCGATCGCTGTCAGAACCATGCCTTCAAACGGCCGCGTATTCATCAGCAGCACGATCCCAATGCCCAGCAGAACGGATTGCCGAACGCCGGATCTGGGCCGCCGGAGACGCCGCACAGCGCCCAACACCAGCGCCCCGCCGATCCCCGACACCGCTCCACTCAAGTAGCTGTTCATCCACAGCGTGGTAACTCCGAACGCGAGGATCGCCAACATCGTCCCAAAGAGCGCCCACTTCGCTGGCAGCCACGCCTGCAGCATCCAGCACATCGCGGCAAACATCAGGCCCACGCTCAACACCACGCCTACCCAGGGCTCGTGAAACAGCCATTCGCCGAAAGCCAGAAATGCGCCTTGGCCAGGCGGGTACATCGAGTTGTAAGTCGGCTGCTGAATAATGTGGATCGATTCGAAATGCTGCCACATTGGATGCGGCGGATTGCTGAGCCGGCCATGAACCAATGTGTCGGCCAGCAGCAGATGGCTGAACTCGTCGTGAATACTCGGTTCCGGCACGGGATAAATCCCCAACAGCGACAACCGGATTGCGATCGGCAAAAGGCCGCACACTGCAATGGAAGCGGCGCGATGATTTGCCAGCCGCCCGAACGCGGCTCGAAGTGGCCGTAGTCGGTTGGCGAACGCCGCCGGCAACAGCCAAATGGCCAGCGCGGCCAGAAACACAAGTTCCCACTGAACGGCGACGGCTAACGGCGATACAAAATGAGCGGCTTCGTCAAGAAAGAAGCGAACGGTCTCAGCGAAGGTCATCTACACCCGCGTGACATTTTTGCTTGCTACGAGACCCATTTGAGCAGCCGGATCACACCCATCTTCGCTGCCTTGCGATGCGCCGAAACATCCTGGCGCGATTCGATTTCGCGGCGGTTCTCGCTGTAGTATTGATAGGCCCGCCAAAGCATTTCTTCGTTCGTCATGGTAGGACGCCAGCCCAGGCGTTCCTTGATGCGCGATGTATCGAACAGAAAATCCTCGGCGATCATCTTATAGTGATAAGGCCCCAGCGGCGAAAGTTTAAGATGATACGCCAGCTTCATCGCGGCAAGCGCGGGCCCTCGCGGTAGCGTGGCCACCTTCGCCTTGCTCTTGGAGTTGCGAATCACGTATTCGTAAACTTCGGCGATCGATTTCACGTCGTCCGAACCGATATTGAAGGTGTCGGAATGGGGGTAATCCAAAGCTAAGATGCAGGCGTTCGCCAGGTCCTGCGCATAAATGAACTGATACCGGTTCCGGCCGCCGCCCACCGCCCACACCCGCCGTCCTTCATCGATGAATTCGAAAAGAATCGAGAGCAGGCCCAGGCGTCCAAAATCAATGATGGTGGGACAGCGCAGCAGCACGGAATTGATATCGGGATACTCCTGAATAATGCGCTCACCTTCGAGTTTGGAGCGGCCATACAGCTCCACGGGATTGGGTGGGTCGTCTTCTCGCACTGGCCTGCCCATAGCCTCGCCCCACAAACAATTCGACGACGTGAACACGTGCTGGTGAACGCCGTGCTTGCGCATCGCTTCCATCAGGTTGCGAGTTCCATCTACGTTGCTGCTCCACAACTCCTTGGGATCTTCGGAGCCGTGCGCCAGCATGGCCGCGCAATGCGCCACGCCGTCGATCTTGGCGCCCGCAAACACTTTGTCCAACGCCGCCCGATCCCGCAAATCGATCTGATGTTTCTGAAGATTCGGATGCTCATCGTGATCGGGAACAACGTCCACGCTGATACAGCGATCCCCGGATTCCAGAATCGCGCGCTTTAGAATCCCGCCGAAAAATCCGGCGCCTCCAGTAACCATGACTATTTTCATAAATTCCTATTTCGGCTCCAGCCCCGCCATCAACACCACCGCGCCCAGGTCGCGACCCTCGGCGGTCGATCTCGGCGAGTACGGATCAAAGCTAAAAGTGATCGGCAGCACGTTGGTCTCAAGAAAGCAGGCCGGTACATCCCGGACGAAATCATAGCTGCCGCCCTGAGCATAAGTTTCGGGCGCAAGCGGCTCCCCGTCGACAAAAGCGGTTAATGTCATTGGACCGAGTTTTTGAATTTGTGTTTCAGGAAAATATAGTTTCAGCAATAAACGGACGCCGTGCGGCGCTTGCGCCGGTGGGGCTAGCGCAACAGAAAAATCGGGACCAGTCCAACGCCAGGCGTCGTCCCCTCCGCTGCCCTCCACCCCATAGAATCCGCTGATCAGTTGCGTGGCCGCCGACGGATCGCCCATGCGAACCACGCTGGCAGGCGCGTTCAGGCGGTGGCATCCGGCCAGCGAAAACAAGAGTATGGTTGCGGGCAAAGCTCGCCAGACGGTCATGTAATTATGATCCAGAGCATTGCTGAAATACTATTATGGCAGCGAATGTCAGCCTCAAATGGACTCAACCGGCGCGCATTTGTCTCCGGGATGCTAGGAGCATCGGTCCCCACCGCCCAAAGTGCGGCGCAGGGTAATGCTGTCCGGATTCAAATCCAGCCAGAATCGCGCCTGGGCCGCATCCCGGCCGGTTTCATGGGCCTCGGCTATGAGGTTTCTTCGGTCTCCGAGCGCGGTTTGCTCACGGCTTCCAATCGTCCATACGTGCAGTTGGTGCGCACGCTTTCAACGTCCGGCGTCATTCGTGTCGGCGGCAATACCAGCGACTACGCCTCCTGGTCGCCCAACGGTCCCGCGATTTCTGCGCCCAAAGCGACAGTCGTCGATCGGCGCGGTCTCGCCGATCTGGGAACGTTCCTTCGCGCCACCGGCTGGCGTCTGATTTGGGGATTCAATCTCGGGCGGGGCAGCGTGGAACAAGCCGTCGATGAAGCCATCGCAGTGGCGGCCAGCGCCGGCAATAGTTTACTGGCGTTCGAAATCGGCAATGAACCCGATCTGTTTGCGGGAGTCCATCGGCCAGGCAATTACTCCTACGCCGACTATTACGCCGAGTACCGCCGCTTCAAAAAGGCGATTCGCGACAAGCTGCCGAACGCGCCGTTTGCAGGACCCGACGTCATCGTTCGTCCCGATTGGTTGGAGCAGTTCGCGGCCACCGACGCCCGGGATCTGCAGTTGCTCACGCATCATTACTATGCCGAGGGGCCGCCCGATAATCCAACCAGCACCATCGATACGCTGTTGAAGCCGAATGCGATCCTGCCGGGATTGCTGGGCCGTCTGGAAGCTGCTTCGCGCGCCGCTGGGGTTCCCTATCGGATTTGCGAGACCAATTCCTGTTTCGGCGGCGGCAAGCCTGGCGTGAGCGATACCATGGCCGCGGCTCTGTGGGGCCTCGACTTCATGTTCACGCTGGCGCAATTCAACGCCGCCGGAGTGAACATGGAAACCGGCGTCAACCATTTGGAATTCCTGAGTTACTACTCACCCATCGGTCTGGATTCGGCGCGCCGCTTCGTCGCCACGCCGTTGTACTACGGGATGCTAGCGTTTCGATTGGCTAGCCAAGGGGAACGCGTCAAACTGATGTTGGACCCAGCAGGTCTGAACATCACTGCCTATGCGGTTCGTTCGGATCGGGGCGAAGTTTGGCTGACGCTGGTGAATAAGGAGGCAACTCGCGACACTCAAGTGCGCGTGTCTTGCTCCGGCGTCTCCAGGGCCTATGTCATTCGTCTGACTGCGCCTTCGCTTTCAAGCAAGGAGGGCGTACGCTTAGGCGGATCGGCCGTGACCACCGGTGGCAACTGGAAAGCGAGTCGATCCGAGCGGATACGAGTAACGACGGGAGAAGCAGAAATCCAAGTTCCACCCGCGAGCGCCGCTATAGTCGAATTGAGGTAGCAGTTGAAGTAGGGCAGGGTCGTTTGAACACCCGTTTGCGATCTCTCGATACTCATGAAGACCCAGCATCGAGACCGCCACTCCCAAACATACCGGTATCGAGCAGAGCGGCGTTAGAACCTCCCGATGATTCTAGTTGGAATAAATCTCTTTCATTGTAAGGCTATAAAGATATCCGAAGGACCAACCGAATACTGCGCGTGAGAGCTATACTGCTTGCCTTTCTAACGTCGGTGGTCTGTTCGGCTCAGGAACACCCTGGACAAGTTCAATCGCAACCAGAGGGCTTGGCGGTGTGTCCAGCCATCATTTCAACTGACCTGCCGAAAAGCTCATTTGGCCTCGTCAAAGCAACCCTTGTGTCACTTTGGTATGCGAGAAACTCAATGGAGCACGGCACCGACTTTGGAGCGTCTAACCTAAACGATGATGCCGTTAGCCTTCTAACAACGCAAATGGCCATTCAAAAAGCCTCAATCCAAGATTTCTATTGTGCGCAACGATCACTGAAGTCGTTTACTGATTCTAAAGATTCGGCCACACAAACCGCTTCCAGTGCCATGATTGTCTTCTACGAAGACTTCATCAATTTAAACAAACGCAGACTAGAGCTGATTAAGAAGATAGGCCGTATCAGTCAGGTGGAGTTCTCTGACCAAGTTTCCACTATTGACGTTGAAAGCAGCCGCCGCTGGCTGGAACTCGCGCAAGCCGTCGGTCTTGCATTATTATCGCTAAGGGACTTCGATCATCACCTGAACGAAAAAGGCGAAGCGACTCGCTTGATTATTACAACTGTGCAGAAGAAGGCACTATTGGATTGGATTGATCGGAACTTCCCTGAGTTGAAGAAGACTTCCGAGGCACAATGGCGTGGACCAACGCAAATAGTGCAGATATGCGTCGACTTCCTCGCCGTCAACAAATGCGCTGATGAGTGAACGGCAGACCTAGCCGACGCAGCACAGGCCAAAGTCGCCTGCGGAGAACGCTACGCTCATCGACTTCCACCTCCCAACTGCTCAAAGAGAACACGCTCGCCACGTTTGTATTCGACCAGTGCGGTTTGATTTCGATGTGTCTGCCGTGATTTTTCAATACCAAACCACCTTGCCGGTTCGATCCTGCTGTAGCTGCCGCTCCGCTTGGTCGCGGGAATCAAAGCAGTCATAAATCTCGGCGCGGTGCTGTCGCGCTAGCGTATCTGGATTTGAACCTGACGGCCATTCGATTATCGCGCGCGTTCCATCTTCACAGGAAAGCAGAAGGTGTCGCATGCAGAAATGCTACACGGAGATTGGCGGCGAATCAAGACTCCGCAAAGGTGGTGGTGGGAAATCGACACGGTTCCGGCACGGTTTGAACATGAGACTGTAAGCTGTTTTCGCCTTGCGCTCAGTGCGTTACGGATGCGGACACCTCAATCGCCGCGAGAAGCCACAGTTCAGGCCGTCAGTTGCCGGTAGACACCGGAGACCAGTTCCGTCTCCCGGCCTGGACTCAGGACGGTGTAATGCGCCGTCATCGCCTGGTCGGTGTGGCCTACGAGCCTGGAGACTTCCAAGCCGCTGCCGACTTACTAAGTCGTGCCCGGTGGCCTTATCCGGCCCTTTTGCAAGAGTGTCTGACAATGCCCAGTCATCCGAGTAGGACTCCATGTCTCGCCAATTCCGCCTTGAAGGCGGCCACGGCGATGTCGCGCATTATGCTGAGGCTCGAACTTACGAGTGATTTTTTCACCGCCTCAAATGCCTTGCTGTTTCCCATGGCTTCGGCGAACGCATGACCGCTGGCAGTAAGGCGCAATGGAACCGCCGACCAAGAATAATTGCCGCTCATGTCGACATTCACCCCGAGACCAGGTTCCCCGTCGTCTCGCTCTACGAATCCTTGGTCATTCAACAGCCGCATATGAAAGTAGAACTCCGACATTTGATACGAGAGGCCAAGTTCCGCCAATTGGTTGATATCCATGGTGGGATCTGAGTGCTCCCGAAACGCATCAAGCACCTTTTTGATATAGTCCGGGTCTGGCTTCATATCTTTAGTCGATTGTACCGCTCGTTCTCCTACAGACCACATAGCTAACCATGCCTCGCAGAGTCAATTGGCTTCGACCGCTGGCTGGACGCACTCCGAAACAAGACGCATTCCTTGCCTTGCGCGGAGCTAGTTACCACCTTGCCCAAGTCATCGAGCAATTCAAAAACGGACTCACCACCAATGACAAGAAAAGTCTCTTTCACTGGCATCTGCGGGGTTTTTTCTGGGAGTTAGCGGCGGTGCGGGATACCCTGCGACGCGCCGCCAGTGCTGACCCTGCTATTGCTGCAGCGCTCGCCGAACTTCACGGGTCAGATTGGTTTATCGAAGTACTCGCCTATCGCAACTTTGCCCACCAGTCTTTTCAGGTGGTAGAAGCAGTAGCATCGCGCGCGACCGGCCAAGTTGTCGCATTCCAACTTCAGGTTACGCACGACAGTCAAGAATGGAATCCCGAGGGTCCGGGGCATCTGCAAAGCTACTGGGATAAAATGCAGCAGTTCTTATTGGGGCTTTATCCTCCAGGTTGAACCCTCAGTTCCACGCTTTCGAGAAAGATCTCTTATCCGAACGGAAGTGCCATTGCGCTGTTTCCATTATGGTATTACCATATTGGTAAGTGACGTTTCGGGACAAGGAAACCAAGCGCCTGTCATAGCGTGTCCGCGTCAAGCGATTTGAGCAGATAGAGAAGGTCGCTAGAATCAAACTCGCCTTGCTGGGAAATGCAAAGGACCTGACTGACCTTCGGCGCATTCCCGGTTTACGGCTCGAAAAGCTTTCTGGAAATAGAACCGGCCAACACAGTATCCGCATTAACGATCAGTATCGAATTTGTTTTCGCTGGGAGAAGGACGAGGCTCAGGATGTCGAAATCACGGATTACCACTGAGAAACCCACAGCGCGGGACGCTACTGAAAAGCTGCCACCCATTCATCCGGGCGACGTTTTGGCCGATACCCTTCGTGAGGCCGGGATCAGCGCAACCAGCGCCGCCATCGCTATGGGGCTGCCGCCCAGCACCCTCACCAGAATCATAAAAGGCCAGAGAAATGTCACGGCTCCGATAGCCTTGCGCATCGCCCGCTACTTTGGCACCTCACCTGACATCTGGATACGAATTCAGACCGCCTTCGATCTTGAAATGGCCAAAGACCGCGAGGGAGCAAGAATAGAACGCGACGTGCGTCCCCTGGGTCAGCTTCAGACCTAATCCGCGCGGCGTACTCGCGCTACGACGTCGCCTGTCTTCGATACACGGCGGGTGAAACGCCCACCTGCCGGATGAACCAATGAGACAAGTGGCTCTGCGACGAAAAGCCCGACGATAATGCCACATCCACCACCGGCAAATCCGTGTTGCGCAGCAATTCCTTGGCCCGCTCGATGCGCCGCCCCAGCACATATTGATGCGGCGATTGTCCGACGGCCGCCTTGAACGCCCGCGCCAGATAAAGCGGGCTGATGTCCACTTCCTCGGCCATGGCTTGCAAGCTCAGATCGCCTTCGAGATTATCCTCAATGAATTCGATCACGCGCCGCATTTTCCACCCGGCCAAGGGCTTCGCGGGAAGAATGCGCACCGGACGCGAGCGCGAAGAATGCGTGCGAGCCAGATGCACGGCCATCATCTGCGAAATGGTGTCGATATACAAGCCGTCACTATACTGCCCATCTGTGGAATTCCCATCGCGCAACGCGTTCGTGATGGCGATAGCCAGCTGCTCCAATAACGGATCCAGAATCGCAAAGCGCGGCACCAGCTCCGCGCCCGAGCTGTCGCATCCATAGATTTCGCTGACCGCCGCTTCATAAACCGATTGGCGCAGGTACACCTGCAGAATCTCCGGATGTCCCGAGTGCTGCCATTGCGTGGTGGCGTCGCCCGGCGTCAGGCAAATGCGGCGCGGCCCGATCAGCGCGCTTTCCCGCGCGGCGCCTTCAATCTTACGGGTCACCTGCGTCGGGCGGCTCAAATGGTAGATCAGCGAAGGATGGCGAATCGGCCGCTCCACCGCTTGGAACGGCGCTTCTTCGAGAATCGCGGCATGCAGCGACCGCCAGCCCGCATCCTGGCTGTGCGCGATCAGCCGGTTCCCAGAGCGAAGCACCCGGCCGTGTGTTTCGCGAGCGGTAAATACGGAATTGGGTGGTACTATCACGGCATCACTCCCGACGTGGAGGTGCGTCCAACTTTCGGTGGCTTTATTGTACATCACGGCCGCGCGTTCGTATCTCGTTGAGAACTTTGTCATTTGAGGTACACTAGTAGAATCAAACCGAAATATTGACTGGTAGCATTCAAGTCTTGACGAAAGATTGCCGATAACTCATAATGTGGGAACGGTTTGCCCAGAAGTTCTCAAGTGACGCATTTGCGCCACCGCAGTAGCATTGTGTGAGCTAGGACTTATATTCATCTATGCGCCGACGGATTCTTCTTCTTTTTGTTACGATTACCCTCCTGACGGGTTCCGCGTTCGGAACCACCAGTAACCGCAAAAAACGACATCGTGCCTTACGCGCCACAGCCAACGCTGTGAAAGTGTCGTTCACCGCTGCTCCCAAGTTTATAGGTCACCGGTTTAAGAAACACCTCGCCCAGCCTTTCGTCGATCCCACGATTGGCGATTCGGTGGATGGTGAGGACTTGATGGCTCGCCGCGCGGCGGTGCAAGCTCTCGGACCACAGAATGGAGCTGTAATCGTCGCGGATCCGAACACCGGGCGCATTCTTTCCGTCGTGAATCAGAAGCTGGCATACCAGGGTGCGTATGAGCCTTGTTCCACGATCAAAATCGTCGCGGCACTGGCGGGATTGAACGAGGGCATCATCAATCAGGAAACCGCGCTGCACATCACCAAACATCATTCGGTGGATTTAACCGAAGCGATCGCGCATTCCAATAACGCGTACTTC
>PKZC01000212.1 GCA_003132905.1 Bryobacterales bacterium
AATTCGATGGACGAGACGCTCGCGCTGCCGACTGAGGCGGCGGTCCAGGTGGCGCTCCGCACGCAGCAAGTGCTGGCCTTCGAGACCGGAGTGCCGAACGTCTCCGATCCCCTGGGCGGGTCGTACTACGTCGAGGCGCTCACCGACCAGCTCGAACGGGAGGCCGAGGCGCTGTTCGCGAAGATCGAGCAGCAGGGCGGCGCCGTCGCCGCGCTCGAGGAGGGATGGTTCCAGCGCCAGATCTCGGAGTCCGCGGGCCGGCAACAGTGGGAGCAGGAGCAGGGGTTGCGCGTCACGGTCGGGGTCAACGCCTTCGAGTCGGCGGGCGACGAGACGGCCATCCCACTGCTCCGGATCGGCGACGAGACGACCGCCGAGCAGCGTCAGCGACTGGTCACGCTGCGCGCGACGCGGAACAGCGCGCACTGCGACGCGGCGCTCACCCGACTCCGCGAGACCGCGGCCACCGACNNGGAACGTCTTTCCGGCGATTCTCGATGCCGCGCGCGCGTATTGCACGCTCTACGAGATTCGGGCGGCGATGGAAACCGTGTTCGGCGAGTACCACGAGCCCGTGTTCTTCTGAGCGCGCGCACCACGCCGTCGACCGAGTGGTGGGCGACCTATTTCGACGCCCGCTACCTCACCGAGTACGAGCCGCTCTTCAGCGATGCGCAGGACCGGCGGGACGTCGCCCGGCTGATCGAGCTNNGCTCCCGGTGGGCGCGCGCATCCTCGACGTGCCTTGCGGCCAAGGCCGCCATGCCCGGCTCCTCGCAGAGGCTGGCTACGCGGTGGATGCACTCGACTACTCGGCGCACCTCCTGGGCGTTGCCCGCGCCCTGGGGGCGCGCGAGGGGCTGCACTACCGACGCGGCGACATGCGGGCCCTCCCCGTGCGGTGGACGCACCGGTTCGACGCCGTCATCAACGTGTTCACGTCGTTCGGGTTCTTTCTGCATCCGGGCGACGACCGGCGCGTCCTGCGCGAGTTCGCGCGGACGCTCAAGCCCGGGGGGACGTTCGTCTGGCACGGCGCGAGCCGGGACGGCGTCATGGCGCGGTTCCTGGCCCGGGATTGGTGGCACACCGCGGATCGCACGTTCGTGGCCCACGAGCGGACGTTCGACCCGCTCTCCGGCGTTCTGTCCGTGGATGCACGGTGGCAGGGGAACAGCGGATCCGGGCATCGGACATACCGGATCCGTTTGTACACCGCGAACCAATTGGCCGATTTACTCGCCGACGTGGGAATCGTCGTTGAGCAAGCGTTCGAAGGCTGGACCGCGCGGCCTCTGACGCGCCGGTCGGGAGAAATGCTCCTCATCGGTCGCAAACGCGAGTTGCCCCGCGTACCGCGGGCCAAGTAAACTGCAGGGACGCCGCACGCGGCGTGCTGCCCCATCCGACACCTCGCCATGACCGCCTCACGACCTATTCGCGTCCTCGTCGCCAAGCCCGGGTTGGACGGTCATGACCGTGGCGCCAAAGTCGTTGCGGCCGCGTTGCGCGACGCGGGGATGGAGGTGGTGTATACCGGACTGCACCAGACGCCGGAGATGATCGCGACCGCCGCGGTGCAGGAAGATGTGGACGTGGTAGGGCTCTCGATCCTCAGCGGTGCACACATGACGCTGTTCCCGCGAGTGCTCCAGCTGTTGCGGGAGCAAGGCCGCGACGACGTGCTGATCACGGGCGGCGGTATCATCCCGCAGGACGACATGGACGCGCTGCATCTCCAGGGCGTCGGCAAGCTCTTTGGCCCCGGGACATCCACGTCCGAGCTCGTCCGCTATATCCAGGACTGGTTCGCCCAGCGGCAGCGGCAGGAGGCGTGACCGCGGCTCGCCGCGCGGCCCCCGCGACGGGGCACCCATCGCCCGAGGGCCGGACCGGGTCCGGAGTGCCGGATCGCCGGCCGCGACTCATGCGGTTGGCCGACGAGCTCCGCGAGTTGGAGAGCCGCCTCCGGATGGGCGGCGGGCCGGAGCGCATCCAGCGCCAGCATGCGCAGGGCAAGCTCGTGGCCCGCGAACGGGTGGCAGGACTGTGCGATGTCGGCGCGCGATTCCTCGAGATCGGCCTGCTCGTCGCCTACGACCAGTACGAGGGGCAGGCGCCGGGCGCCGGCGTCGTGACCGGAGTGGGAATCGTCCACGGCCGTGAAGTGGTCGTCGTGGCCAACGACGCAACCGTCAAGGCGGGGTCGTGGTGGCCCGAGACGATCCGCAAGATTCTCCGCGCGCAGGAAATCGCGATGCGCTGCCGAGTGCCGATCGTGTACCTCGTGGACTCGGCGGGCGTGACCCTGCCGTACCAGGGGGGCGTGTTCCCGGGACAGTACGGCGCCGCGCGCATCTTCTACTACAACTCCATCATGCGTCGCTATCTGCGCGTGCCGCAGCTGGCCGCCGTGATGGGACAGTGCATCGCCGGTGGCGCGTATTTACCGGCGCTCTCGGATGTCATCGTGATGGTCAAGGGTACGTCGTTCATGGGACTGGGCGGCGCGAACCTCGTCAAGGGCGCGACCGGCCAGACGGTAGACTCGGAGGCGCTGGGCGGCGCGACCACGCACACGGAACGGAGCGGAGTCGCGCACTACGCGGTCGACGACGACGTGGCGTGCCTCGAAAAGCTGCGCGCGCTGATCGGCCGCCTGCCGCCGCCGGCCGCGCGGGCCCCCATGTCCACGCCGCCCTCGAACGCCACCGCATCGGCTGAACCGACGGGGCAGGAATTGTACTCGCTGCTGCCCGCCGATCATCGCATGTCGTACGACATGCATACGGTGCTGCGCGCGATCCTCGACGGGGGCGCGATCGATGAATTTCAGGAGCATCGCGCGCGCGAAATCATCTGCGGGGATGCGACCATCGAGGGGTGCACGGTCGGCGTGATCGCGAACCAACGGGGACTCATTAAAGGCGCCGCCGGAGAGAAGCCGCGCTTCGGCGGCATCATCTATCCCGAGAGCGCGGAGAAAGTCGCCTTCTTCATCGATCGGTGTGACCGGCAAGGGATACCGCTCCTGTTCGTTCAGGACGTGTCCGGGTTCATGGTGGGGCCGGAAGCCGAGGAAGCGGGGATCATCCGGGCGGGCGCCCGGTGGGTCGAAGCGATGGCGACGGCCCGCGTGCCCAAGCTCGTGCTCACGGTCAATCACGCCTCCGGCGCCGGGTACTACGCGATGGCCGGCCAAGGGTTCGATCCTGATTTCATCTTCACGTGGCCGACGGGCCGGATGGGTGTCATGGAAGGCGAAGCGGCCATTCAGGCCGTGCACGGACCGGTGATCGCGGCCGCCCGGGCGGCTAACACTCCGCTCGCGCCCGACGTCGCATCGGCGATCGATGGCATGCGCCTCGAATACGAGACTCAGCTCGACGCGCGCTACGCGGCGGCGCGCGGCCTCGTCGACGCCGTGGTCTATCCGGAAGAGACGCGCGCCGTGCTCGCCATGGCGCTGCGCACCGCGGCGCAGAACCCCGGACCTCACGTCGGTGCCTTCGTGCTTCCGTGCGATGGGACGCCGGGCGCACACGGGCACGCGACATGAGCACGCGACATGAGCACGCCATGAGCAGGCCATGAGCACGCCTCGCATCGTCCGCGTCGCGAGCGGCCAAGGATTTTGGGGCGACTGGCTGGAAGCGCCGCGACGTCAGGTGACCGGGGGCCCGGTCGATTACCTGATGCTCGACTACCTCGCCGAAGTCACGATGTCCATTCTGCAGAAGCAGAAGGAGCGCGATCCCACTCTCGGGTACGCGCGCGATTTCCTGGGCGCCGTTGAGAGTGTGTTGCCGGCCATCACCGATCGCGGGGTCCGGGTGGTCGCCAATGCCGGGGGCGTCAACCCACAGGCGTGCGCCGCGGCGGTGCGCGGATTGGCCACCGACCACGGGGCAAGCGCGGGAGTCCGGATCGGCGTGGTGCTGGGCGACGATCTGCTGCCGCGGCTCGATGCGCTGTTGGCCGCTGGCCATCCGCTGGCGAATATGGAGACCGGCGAGCCGTTGGCGTCTGTCCGCGATCGGGTGCTGTCCGCCAACGCCTACCTCGGCTCGACGCCGATCGTCGAAGCGCTCACGCGTGGCGCCAACATCGTGATCACGGGGCGGTCCACCGACACGGCGCTGACCATGGCGCCACTTCGTCACGAGTTTGGGTGGGCCGCTGACGACTACGATCGACTCGCTGCGGGGATCGTCGCCGGCCACATCATCGAATGCGGCGCCCAGTGCTCGGGCGGGAACTGCCTCTACGACTGGCGCGACATCCCGGACTTGGGCGAGGTCGGGTACCCGATCGTCGAAGTCGCGGCCGACGGCACTTTCGTGGTCACCAAGCATCCCCACACCGGCGGCCGGGTCTCGACGCAATCGGTGGCTGAGCAACTGGTGTATGAGATGGGTGATCCACACTCGTACATCACGCCCGATGTGATCGCGGACTTCACGACGATCCGTCTTGCGGCCGATGGGGCCGACCGGGTGCGCGTGCACGGCATCAAAGGCCGTCCGGCGACCGACAGCCTGAAAGTGTCGGTCGCGTATCGGGCCGGCTACAAGGCCGTCGGCACGCTGGTCTATGCATGGCCGGACGCGGTCGAGAAGGCGCAGGCCGCCGACCGCGTGCTGCGCGAGCGGCTCGACCGGCTCGGGTTGCACTTCGATCGTGTGTTGACCGAGTTCGTCGGAGCGGGCGCCACCCACGGCGCCCTGGCCGGCCCACCGTCACCGGACCTTCCGGAAGTCCAGCTGCGGATCGGTGTCCGGGGCAGCAGTCGCCGCGATGTCGAGCGGTTCACGCGCGAGATCGCCCCGCTGGTGCTCAACGGACCGCCCAGCGTCACGGGCTTCGCCGGCGGCCGACCGAAGGTCGAAGAGGTCGTCGCCTACTGGCCCGCGCTCATCGACAAGCGCGTCGTGCAGCCGACCGTGGAGATGCAATGAGGCCCGCCCGCTGATGCGCGTTCGACTCCTCGACATCGCGCATGCCCGATCGGGTGACAAAGGCGACACGGCCAACGTCGGCATCCTCGCGCTCCGCCCGGAGTGGTACGAGGTGCTGGACCAGTACGTGACACGCGACCGGGTGGCCGCCCATTTCACCGGGTTGATCACCGGCGACGTGATACGATTCGCCCTTCCCAACCTCGGCGCCCTCAATTTTCTGCTGCATGGTGCGCTCGACGGCGGCGGTACGCTGTCGCTCAAGACGGACGCGCAGGGCAAGGTGGTATCGACCGCGCTCCTCCGCATGGTGATCGACGTTCCCGACGACGTGGCCACGCGGTTGCGGCTGCCGGCCGCGCCCGCGGCAGCGCCGTCCGGCCCCCGGCAGTCAGTCCGATGACCGCCCCGCGACGTCACGGCATGCTCGGGGCGTCCACATGATGGTCGCCGGTCCTCTCCGCTCCAGATGACGGCGCTCACGGCCACCAAGCTGACGTTGGCGGTGACCGGGCTGGCGGTCTTTGGGTACGGGGTCCGAAGTGACCTCGTCGTGTGGCGCTGGACCGGCATCGTCTGTCTTGGGGTGGCGTTTCTCCTGCGCTTTGTTGGGTCGCGGGATCGTCGTTAAGTTGTTAGGGTGACGATAGTTTCCTCGCCACCGCGGTCTGAGCGACGGCCACGCGTGCGCGCGCCGGCCGCCGAGCGTTCGGGCGCTACCCTCCCACGGGTCAGCGTCCCGGAGCTGCTTGCGCCCGCAGGAACGATGGAGGCGGTCCGGGCCGCGGTCGCCAACGGCGCGGATGCCGTCTACCTCGGGGCCGGCGGGTTCAATGCGCGGGACGACGGCGCGCAGCTCACGCTGGACGAGCTCGGCGAGGCGTGCCGCTTGGCACACGCGTGCGGCACGCGGATCTATTTCACGCTCAATGTTCTGATCAAGCCGTCGGAGCTGACGAATGCTCTGGTGCTCCTCAGTGACGCCGTTGACCGGGGCATCGACGCCGTGATCGTGCAGGACCTGGGATTGATTCGCTTGATCCGAGCCATGTTTCCCGACCTCGAAGTGCACGGCTCCACGCAGATCACGGTGCACGATCCGGCGGGGGCGGCGGCGGTGCAGGATCTGGGCGTCGCTCGGGTGGTATTGGCCCGCGAGAATTCGCTCGACGACCTGCGCGCGATTCGGGACGCGGTTCCGGGGCTCGGGCTCGAGGCGTTTGTGCACGGCGCCCTCTGCATCTCGTATTCCGGCCAGTGCCTGATGTCCGGCCTGATCTCCGAACGCAGCGCCAATCGCGGGGCGTGCGCGCAGGCCTGTCGCAAGGACTACACGCTGACCGATGCGACCGACGGCGCGACGCTTGATAGCGGCTACCTGATCTCGGCGAAAGATCTCGCGGCGTACGACGAGCTCGCCGCGCTGGCCGACGCCGGTATCCGCTGCCTCAAGATCGAAGGACGGAAAAAACGGCCGGAATACGTGGCCACGGTGACCCATGGCTACCGTCAGTGGCTCGACGCCATGGCGCGCGGCGTGCCGGTTCTCACATCCAACGTATCCGCGATGCCCGAAATTGCAGGTGATGCTGCGCTGCTGGTCGACCCTTCCGACGTGGAGTCGATTGCGGACGGACTCCGCCGCCTGACAGGGAGCCAAGCTTTGCGAGACACATACGCCAGCGCTGGCATTGCGCGGGCCAGTGAATTTACGTGGGAAAAATCGGTAGAGGCGACCTGGACGGTCTACCAAGAGTTGCTAGGTTAGCTCGTCCTAGCTTTTTTCTTCGTCGATCGCGATCTTCAGTGCTTTCAGGAACTTTTGGTCTTGCGACGTCAGCTTGATCTTGCCAGTGGATTCAAACTTCCGCTTAGGTGCGGCTTCGGCATCCAGAACGGCTTCGCCATCCTCCGATTCGTCGCCATTCTCCTCGCGCTTATTGAACCCAATGGTGGCTTCCAAAACCAGGAAAACGTCGTACCCTGCTCGCTTGATCTCGCCGATGGCGGCAGCAATGCGATCGGAGTCGGACAGCGATTCGTTGATCGCGTTTCCAAGCTCTTGCATCAACTCTTTGAGTTTCTCTTCCACGCATTGCCCCTTTCTTTGCAGCGGGCTCCTTCTAAGAATAACACTCTACCCTCTTGATGTTGCCGAGGCAAGTACAGTTTCAAACAAAAGGTAAGTGTCCCGGCTTCCTGCTTTCGCTCTCCCATTTCCTCTATCGGCCCGTTCCAGCGATATCAGTAGCGACCGTCCCCGCCTTCGGTACACTGGTACTAGCCTATGTTTTCAACGGCAAAAAAGTTCCTTGCACATGTGATGCCAGAGGTCATCAAACCGATTCATACTCTGTGGAATCAAGTGATCGGCTTTTTTTTCATCGTCTTGGCCCTTCTGCCTCTACATGCCATCTTTCGCGACTGGGGTAAAGACGATACCGGCCCCCGGCTGGCGCTGGAAATTCCGTTCGCCCTGATCATGGCCGGCTTCGGCATTCACTCCTTTCTGCGCGCCCGTAAGATCTCTAAGTCATAAATCATGACCGAAGACCTGCCCGGCCAGTACCCCTTCACCCGAGGGATATATCCGGACATGTATCGCAGCCGCCTCTGGACCATGCGCCAGTACGCCGGCTTTGGAACCGCCGAAGAAAGCAATCGCCGCTATCGTTATCTTTTATCCCAAGGCATCACCGGACTTTCAGTCGCCTTCGACCTTCCCACCCAAATGGGCATGGATTCCGATCACCCTCTCGCCGCCGGAGAAGTGGGCCGCGTGGGCGTCGCCATCTGCTCTCTCGCCGACATGCAGCGTCTTCTTGAAGGCATCCGCCTGGCCGATATCACTACTTCGATGACCATTAACTCCACGGCGGCCATCCTGTTGTGCCTCTATGTGCTGGTGGCCAAAAGCCAGGGCGCCGACCCCTCCAAAATATCCGGCACCATCCAGAACGACATCCTGAAGGAATATATCGCTCGCGGAACCTACATCTATCCCCTACGCCCCGCGATGCGCATCATCACTGACCTCTTCGCCTGGTCCGCACGCGAACTGCCGGAATGGAACACCATCTCCATCAGCGGCTATCACATTCGCGAGGCGGGCTCAACGGCGATTCAAGAAGTGGCGTTCACGCTCGCCAACGCCATTGCCTACATCAGCGCCGCACTGGAAGCTGGCCAGGATGTAGATGCCTTCGCCCCCCGCCTTTCCTTTTTCTTTAATTCGCACAGCGATTTTCTGGAAGAGATCGCCAAGTTCCGCGCCGCCCGCAGGCTATACGCAAAAATTATGCGCGAGCGGTTCGGCGCCCGTAATCCCCGCTCGATGATGCTGCGTTTTCATGTGCAGACGGCCGGCTCGACGCTTACCGCCCAGCAGCCCGACGTCAATGTGGTCCGCGTTTCGCTGCAAGCCCTCGCTGCTGTGCTCGGCGGCGCTCAATCGGTGCACACCAACGCCAAGGACGAAGCTCTCGGCCTTCCCACTGAAGACGCGGCGCGCCTGGCTCTGCGCACCCAGCAGATCATCGCGCACGAGACCGGTGTAACCAATACGGCCGATCCCGTGGGTGGCAGTGTTGTCATCGAACAGCGTACGGACGAAATCGAAAGAGGCGCGCGGGAATATATCCAGCGTATCGACGCCATGGGCGGCACCTTGGCCGCCATCGAAACAGGATTCATTCAAAATGAGATTCAAAACGCGGCCTACGCCTATCAGCAGAAGGTGGAACGGGGCGAGGCCGTGGTGGTTGGCGTGAATCGGTTTCATCAGGACGAGAAGGAGCCGCTCAGCACGTTCCGCCTCGATCCCGAGCTTGAGAAACAGCAGATCAGCCGCCTGCGCGATTTGCGCGCCTCACGCGATGCTGGTTTGGTAGACGCGCGCCTCAACGCGCTCGAGAACGCCGCCCGCTCCAGCGACAATCTGATGCCGCTTATCATGGACTGCGCCGAAGCCTACGCCACGGTGGGAGAAATTTCAGACCGGCTCCGCGCCGTCTTCGGCGAATACCAGGAACGCTGAGACGGTAAAGCTGATTAATCGCGTTCCTTAAGTAATAACCCTAGTTGCTTACCAGAGAATCTTCCGTAATTCTGTAGAAGCACCCAGAAATTCGGAGGATACCGCGTTGATCACTCGAAGAATACGTGTACTAGGTCTCGCTTTTCTTTGCGCCGGTTTAGCCGCTGCGCAACCAGGCTTGATTCAAACGTACGCGGGCAACGGCAATGGCTATACTTCCGGCGACGGCGGACCCGCTATTAGCGCCGGCGTCGCTAACCCCTTGGGGCTCACCTTCGACGCAAGCGGCAATCTCTACATCGCGAGCGCCTCTGGTCAGCGGGTACGGGCCGTGAACGCAATCTCCTCGATTATTACAACCGTAGCAGGCGGCGGCACCGGAGGCGATGGGGTTCTCGCAACGGCCGCCCAGCTTGCGGATCCTTGCGATGTAAAACTGGATTCCGCTGGCAACATATATTTGTCGGATACTTGCGGCACCGCCAGCAGCGGGGGCGGAGGCGGAGGCGGGGGCGAAGCCTTTAGCTCAACGGGCAGAGTGCGGCGCGTGGATGCCGTCACGGGAATTATTACGACTCTCGCAGGCAGCGGAATCACGGGTTTCGGCGGTGACGGCGGTGCAGCCACTAGCGCCATGCTCAATATTCCGACCGGACTCGCGATCGATGCATCGGGGAACATCTATATCGCCGATGCCGGCAACAATCGTATCCGGCGCGTGGATGCCGTCACCGGCATTATCACCACCGTGGCTGGCAATGGCACAGCCGCATTTGCTGGAGACGGTGGTATTGCAACTGCGGCCAGCCTCAACAGCCCAGACGGCGTGGCGGTGGACTCATTTGGCAACCTCTATGTCGCCGATTCCGTGAACAATCGCGTACGCCTTATCAATGCCTCCAGCGGCATTATTACAACCCTGGCGGGCACCGGCAGCCCGAATTTCAATGGGGATGGAATTTCGGCCACGAGTGCCAATCTCAATAATCCTGTGACCGTGTTGCTGAATTCCTCAGGGAATTTGTTAATCGCAGATTCGCTGAATTATCGGGTTCGCATGCTGGACATGTCCTCGGGCCTGATCTGGACCCTGGCCGGCAACGGCGGATCCCTGGGATGCTGCACCAGCGTCGTCAACGGAGTCCAGGCGACCGAGGCCCCGCTTGCGTTCCCAGCCGGATTGGCAATCTCGCCATCCGGCGCGCTGTTCGTCTCCGAATTACAAGCGAACCGCGTGCGCGAAGTGGCACTCCCCAGCCCGTATGCCAGCACCGCAGTTACCATCTCGGCGAATGCCACGAGCATCCCGTATGGAACATCGGTCACGCTAACGGCGACTATCTCCGCAATCAATGGACTCGGCAGGAACGCCTCAGGCCAAGTGCTTTTCCTAGACAGCGTGGCGCCAAACGACCTCGGTGGGCCTGGCGTTGCCGGTGGCTTGGCGATCCTCACCGCCACTTCGTTGAGCCAGGGCGTCCACGTTATCACCGCGTTTTACAATGGCGATTCAGCCTTCGGCTACAGCATCTCAGCTCCGTTCACCGTCACCGTAACAGCCCCGCAGACTTCCATCACAATGGCGGCGAATCCTAATCCGGCCACTGCGAATCAACCGATCACGCTGACGGCTACTCTCACGTCGTCCAACGCGTCTGGCGGTGTCACCTTCTTCAATGGCGGTAACGCACTAGGAACTGTCATGGTCCTGTCCGGGACTGCAACTTTGCCCGGAATCACGCTTGCCGCCGGCACTTACTCGTTGTCTGCGCAATATAGTAGCAGCAATAGTTTTCCCCCGGCTACGTCTCCGGCGATCAGTTTGACCGTGAAAGCTAGCTCCTCGGTAGTGGTGACGTCCAGCGCGAATCCATCCAATACAAAGCAGGCTGTAACTTTCACGGCCACTGTGACTCCCGCAACGGCTACCGGCACGGTTCAATTCCTGGATGCAATCGGCATTATCGGCTCGGCAACCCTGACCAACGGGTCCGCCACGTTCAGTCCTGCTTCCTTGAGCCAAGGCACCCATTCCATCACCGTAAAATACGCGGGCGATTCGAACAATGGACCCTCTACTTCCGCCGTGCTGACGCAAACAGTGCAAGCTTCGTCATCCGTAACCTTGATGTCAATGCCGAATCCCGTGGTTGTTGGATCGCCGGTTACCTTCAGCGCTAACGTTTCACCTTCAACGGCTACCGGTAACGTACAGTTCCTGGATGGAACTACGGTACTCGGCACAGTCGCGCTCACTAATAACGGCTTCGCTTCTTTCACGACTTCTTCGTTGACTCAAGGGTCGCACTCGATCACCGCCTCATACGCGGGCGATTCGAACGACACGTCCGCCACTTCCGCGGTTCTCACACAAACGGTGCAAGCCGCATCTTCAGTCGTTTTGACCGCGACTCCGAATCCGGCCACCGTCGCGTCCCCCGTCACCCTTACCGCCACGGTTACTCCTGCCTCCGCTACAGGCAACGTGAAATTCCTAGACGGCGCCACGCTGATCGGCACAATCGCGCTCACTAACGGCGTCGCCTCTTTCAGTACTTCTTCGCTGACCCAAGGCTCGCACGCCATCACCGCCTCCTACGTGGGCGATGCGAACGATACATCCGCCACTTCCGCCGTTGTCACCGAGACGGTCCAAGCCTCTTCGTCAGTCGCGCTAACGTCTACTCCGAATCCGGCTACTGTAGGGGCTGCCGTGATCCTTACCGCCAGCGTCACTCCCGCGTCCGCCACCGGGAACGTAAAATTCCTGGATGGAGCCACGCTGCTGGGGACGGTTGCCCTCACCAACGGCGTCGCCTCTTTCAGCACTTCTTCTTTGACCCAAGGCCAGCACTCGATTACGGCCTCCTACGCGGGCGATGCTAACGATACATCCGCCACTTCCGCCGTTGTCACCGAAACCGTGCAAGCCTCATCGTCCGTCGCCCTAACCTCGACTCCGAATCCCGCAGCCATTGGCGGAGCGGTCACCTTTACGGCCGTGGTCACACCCTCCGCGGCCACAGGCACCGTGCAGTTCTTGGATGGAGCAACGCCGCTGGGCACCGCTACACTGGCAAACGGGACGGCTTTGTTCAGCACGTCCTCACTGGCCCAAGGCGCGCACTCGATAACAGCAACCTACAGCGGCGATGCCAACGATACTGCCGCCACATCTGGAGCGCTGCCTCAGAGCGTGAAAGCCGCGGTGGGATTGACTATCGGGGTGAACCCAACTTATATCGTTGGTCAAACCGTCACCATTACAGCGAACATGAACGCGACCGCTACCGGCACAGTCACTTTCACTGATGGCGGCACGCTGCTTGCAACGGTTCCCGTGACATCGGGGACAGCCGCCTATTCGAGCGCCACCTTGGCGCAGGGTACACACTCCATCGGCATCAGCTACAGTGGCGATACGAATTTTCTCAGCGTCTCAACCACAGCAACCGTAACGATGCTAGGTTCAACCTCAATTGCCGTCGCCTCGAATCTGAATCCCGCGCTCCCAGCCCAAGCGGTCACGTTCACCGCCACCGTCACGCCGGCCGTGGCTACCGGGACCGTTCAATTCTATGACGGCGCGACACTCCTGGCGACGTCCACCTTGACCAGCGGCGTCGCCACATACTCCACCTCCGCTCTCAGCGCCGGTACCCACTCCATTACGGCGAATTATAGCGGTAGTTCTGCCTACGGCCCCAGCTATTCGAGCGCACTCACAGAGGTGATCAAAGCGAGTACGTCCGTCACGCTCTCTTCTTCTTTAAATCCAGCCCCGGCTGGATCCGGCGTCACGTTCACGGCCGTTGTGTCTCCTAGCGCGGCCACCGGCACTGTACAATTTCTCGACGGCGTCACCGTAATCGGATCCGCGACTCTGGCGAACGGCTCAGCCTCCTTCACCACGGCTTCCCTAAGCCCAGGAACTCACTCCATCACTGCCAGCTATGGCGGCAGCTCCAATTATGCGGCCGCCAATTCGAGCGTACTTTCGCAGATCGTCAAGGCGAACACTTCAGTCGCTCTTTCGTCATCTTTGAATCCGTCGATTGCGGGAACGGCAGTTACGTTCACCGCCCTAGTGACTCCTGCAACGGCCACCGGCACGGTCCAGTTTCTTGACGGCGCTACAGTACTCGGGTCAGCGGCCATCTCTGGCGGCCAAGCGTCCTTCACCACCTCTTCACTGGCTCAAGGGGTGCAGTCCATCACTGCCGTTTATGGCGGCGACGCTGCGGATAGTGGATCAAGCTCAGCCCCACTCACAGAAACCGTGAATCCCCCAGCGCCCTCCGCCCCGTCGAACCTGACAGCCACCGCCGCGGNNCAGCCCCACCACCGGCGTTACTTACAACGTTTATGAAGGAGCGACGTCCGGCTTCGCACCCTCCGCTTCGAACCGGATCGCCAGCGGAGTGCCGGCCACGGGATATGCCGCCACAGGCCTGAACTCCTTGTCCACTTACTACTACCGCGTAACGGCCGTGAACGCCGGAGGAGAATCCGCGGTTACGAATCAAGCCAGCGCCACCACCGCTGGAGCGCTGGCATGCCATGTGAACTATAGCGTCACAAGCCAGTGGAATAACGGCTTCACGGGAGCGATTTCGATTCACAACACTGGCACCATCAAGGTCACTTCCTGGACGCTGACATGGGCTTGGCCCGGAAACCAGGATGTCACACAGGCATGGGAAGCAAATTACAGGCAAAGGGGTGCTGACGTGACGCTTACGAACGAAAACTACAACGGCCAGATTGCCGAGGGAGCCACTCTAAGCGGCATCGGCTTCAACGCCAGCTATCACGGAAGCAACACCGCGCCTTCGGCGTTCTACTTGAATGGCACTTTGTGCCACTAGGTTACAAATGAACCCGGCGTCGTTTGCTCGCGCTGGCCGACTTCCATGCGCCGCGTAGCAGGTCCTGCATGGCGTGCGGCTTTGCGCGCGATAACCGCACCAGTATCCACGGGTATTTGAGGTAGTGATCGGTGATGAAGTATGTTTCGGGATCGGCCGCAATCAGCTCGTCGCGATCCTCGATGCTCATTCGAACCACCAGAGCGCCCACATCGTCCCGCAGCCGGGCGAACATGGCGCCACCTACTTTGAAAGCCGGCGTTCCATAAGACGTGCCCTCCTCGACATTGTCGAGAGCCAGCGCTATCTTCCGAATCGCCTTAAAGGTCATAGCACAACGATTCTACCGTTGCTCCCTAACCACCAGCCACTAACCCCGACTTGTTAGACTTGGCGCATGGAACGAAAGATCTTCTGGCTCATCTTTATCGTCCTGGGTCTGGTGGCCGATTACTTTCTTCCGCTGTGGTGGGCGCTCGGCGCAACCATTCCCATCGCCGTCCTAAGCTGGTGGATCGCTTATCGCGTAGTATGAAGATGTGAGCAGCTGTTTTCTCGCATTCCTCCTCATCTTCGGCCTCGGGCATCCTAAGCAGGATCCGGTGGACCCTACGAAAAGCGCCAAATTGCACAGTCGCCTTCTTTGCGACGGCTATGGAGCGCCCGAAGACCTGGTCCGGATCCAAGTGACCTACTCACCCGGCGCTTGGGCCCGCGAATTCGTGGTGAGCCGCTATCAGGATGAGAAGTGTGAAGTGGATGTGAAGGTGAAATGCCTGCACCGCGAAAAAGAGGGCTGGCGCGATGTGTGGTCGGCCGCGAACGTGCAGCCATCCGCCCACGCCATGCTTCCCTTAAGCTCGTGCTATACCTGGGGTTCAACCGAAGCCGCGCAATATATCTTGAGTGGTTGGTATCAGGAAGGCCCTGCCGATCCAAAGATGCCTTGGCATCAAGGCACCGTCCAGCAAGTCTCCACCGTTCCGGAAGTCTACGAGTTCACCGATCCCAAAGGTGGTACCGCCCGTCTCGAAATAACGCGCTGATCGCTTGGACCTTGGCTCACGCGAGACGAAGGAAAGCTTGTTCCTCAGCCAGCCCGAAGGCTTCGATCTCATGAACGCGTCTACGAAGTTGGAGGCGGACCAAAGAGAAAACTCCGCTGGCGGAAATCGGCGTCCTTAGTAATTATGGTGTAGCCCGTCTCTGCGGCATAATCCCACACCTTCCGGTCATTTGAGGACTTCAGCCCTACTTCTCGTACGTGCGCAGATTCCTGAAATATGTCGGCGAGTGCGACGACAAGTTCAGGGGAAAGATTCTCGTCAAACAGAAGCTTCACGCGGAAAGGGAGCTGAGCCGACGCTCACGTTCCGCCGCGAAGGCCAGACAGGCGCGGATATCCTCCGAGGTTAGATCCGGAAAGTCCGCTAGAATCTCGGTTTCCGTCATGCCCGAGGCCAAATAATCCAACACATCGTACACCGTGATCCTGAGCGCGCGGACGCAAGGCTTCCCGCCCATCTTATCCGGCTCGATCGTGATGATTTCCCGATAGTTCATCTGCTTTTTCCATTATAGAGCGCCTCTGCACCGCTGATTTCCGGCTCGACCGATAATCGCACAGAGCAATCGGCGGCACGCTCGGGGACAGCTTCGGAAAAGTGAAAAGTGCACTTCACTTCCGGGGTGGCCACGCCCTCAGGCCGCCATCTTCGGATTCAGCTTTGGCCTCCTCGAAAAGAAAGTCGAGCCTGCCCGATGCGGAGTCGCGGTCCAATCGCTCCTCCCACCGTTGCTGCTCCCGTTCCCGAATCCAACGAGCGATGCGGAGAAATTCCTCAGGCGGCAACTTCTCAATTGCTCGCTCGATCTCCTCAATGCTACCCATGTCCAAAAGTCTAGCACCGCCCTACGCATGGTGATCCCGGCCCCCAGCTGGCCCCAATCGACAAACCGTCCCGACCTGTATACAATCAGGTGAGTCACGCACTAATACCGTCCCGGCCCGATCGCCGGGGCCTCAAACCATAGGAAGGTCCAATGGAAAAACTCCTTCGAATGGCCAGCCCTGTCTGGCTGTTCCCCGTGCTCCTCACGCTCGGCTACTCACCGGCTTTCGCCCAAGTGAATCTTGCCGGCGTCTGGAACAACCTGCAGATTCTCCACGAAGATGAGCCCGAACGCCTTCCCGGCCCCGAACTGGGCGATTACCTTGGCGTCCCCGTCAATGCCGCCGCGCGCTATCGCGCCGATGCCTGGGACGCTTCGCTCATCACGCTGCCCGAGTATCAATGCCGCGTTCACCCCTCCGATTACTCCCCCAGTTTCGCGAGCATTCGCATGTGGGACGAGTACGACAAGGACACCCNNCGCACCATCTGGATGGATGGCCGTCCGCATCCGCCCGAATATGCGCTGCACACCTCCATGGGCTTTTCCACCGGCAAATGGGAGGGCGACGTCCTGGCTGTCTACACCACGCACTTAAAGGAAGGCTGGATTCGCCGCAATGGACTGCCTCGCAGCGATCGTGCCACGTTTACCGAACATTTCATCCGCCATGGCGACAACCTCACGCTTATGACCGTGATCCGCGATCCCGCTTATCTCACCGAGCCCATGATTCGCACGCGTGATTACGTCTATGAAATCGGCGGCCAGATTGCACCCTATCCTTGTGAGAGCGTTGAAGAAGTCATCCGGCCCAAAGGTAAGATTCCGCATCACCTGCCTGGCACCAACAAATTCCTGGGCGAGTTCCCGGCCGCCCACGGAATCCCACCCGAAGCCGCGCGCGGTGGCGCCGAAACCATATATCCGGAGTATCAAGACAAAATTCGCGGTGCAGCCCCGGCTGCCAAGGCGGACGCAAAATGAAGAGCCGAATTCTCCTTGTACTCGTTTTGGCAGCCGCCGGCCTAGCCTCCGCGCAAGCTCAAGATTCCGAAGTCCATGTTTGGCCGGTGCAAGGCAACATCTACATGATTGTCGGCGCGGGCGGTAACATCACCGTGCAAACCGGCAAAGATGGCGTGCTAGTGGTGGATACTGGACTTGCTCCGATGGCCGACAAGGTTCTTGCCGCCATCAAAACGATCTCCAACGGTCCGATCCGGTACATCATCAACACGCATTATCATGCGGATCATACTGGCGGTAACGAGAAAATCCGCTTGGCCGGTAGCACCATCGTGGGCGCCAATGTCACGGGCGATATCAAAGACGCTGGCGTAGGCGCTGCCATTCTTTCGCACAACAACGTTCTGAATCGGATGAGTGCGCCTACCGGTCAGCAAGCGCCGTCACCAGATGGTGGCTGGCCCACCAGCACGTTCTTGGGCGATCAAAAGAAGCTGTACTTCAATGGCGAGGGAGTCGACATCCTGCATCAACCCGCCGCCCATACCGACGGCGATAGCATCGTGTTCTTCCGCCGCTCCGATGTCATCAGCACTGGCGACATCTTCACCACTACTAATTACCCCATCATCGATCTCGCCGCTGGCGGCAGCATTCAGGGCACCATCGATGCGCTGCAGAAGATTGTCGACATGATCATTCCTGTCTACGGCCAGGAAGGTGGAACGATGGTCATCCCCGGCCACGGCCGTCTGTGCGATTTCGGCGACGTGCTGAATTTCCGCGAAATGACCATCATCATTCGCGATCGCATTCAGGACTCGATCAAAAAGGGCATGACGCTCGAACAGGTGAAGGCTGCCCGTCCGACCCAGGATTACGATCCTTTGTACGGTTCCACCACCGGCTTCTGGACCACCGACAAGTTCGTCGAAGCCGTCTACAAAAGCCTAAAAGGTGAGAAATGAAAATCCAAGTTTTAGCTATCCTAGCCGTTGCACCAGCTCTCTTTGCGCAATTTCCTGGAGGACCACCTCCCGGTCCGCCCAAGCCTGCCAAAGAAGTCGCGCCTATCGATCTCACCGGCTACTGGGTCTCCATCGTCACCGAAGACTGGCGCTTCCGCATGATCGCGGCGCCCAAGGGCGATTTCGCGGGAGTGCCTTTGAATCCAGCAGGCCAGAAGGTCACCAAGGAATGGGATCCGGCCAAGGACGAAGCCGCCGGCAATCAGTGCAAGGCTTACGGCGCGGCTGGTTTGATGCGCATACCCACGCGCCTGCACATCACCTGGCTGGACGACAACACGCTCAAGATCGAAGCGGATGCCGGAACGCAAACACGTCTCCTGCACTTCGGCCCTCCGCAGCCACCCAGCGGTCCGCCGACCCTGCAAGGTTATTCGGCGGCTCAATGGCACGGATCGTTTGGTGGTGTCGGATACTTCGGATCGGCTTTCGATCCAACCAAGGGCGGCTCGCTCGAAGTGAACACCAGCCACCTCGCGCCCGGGTATCTTCGGCGCAATGGAGTTCCGTACAGCGATAAGACTACGGTCCAGGAATTTTACGACGTGATCCGCGAGCCCGAAGCCAACTGGATCGTGGTGAAGACCATCGTTTCCGATCCGACGTATCTGTTCCGCACCATGATCACCAGCACGCACTTCCGCAAGCAGCCCGATGCAACGGGTTGGAAGCCTTCAGCCTGCTACGACCGGTAACGCTTTAGCGCGAGGCCGCTCGCTCCAGGCGATCGCGAATCGCCGACCATTCATCGCCTGCAGGCGGTTGTTCGATAGCGATCCAATCCCACCCCTGGGCATCCGCTTCGTGCAGGCGTTCATACAGCACCGCCGCATATTCGCGCGGATTGGCAGGCATTTGCAGACAGATTCCGCGGCCAGTGGGCGGTAGTTCCCCGCGTTCGACCAAAATCAGCGGAGTCTTCGGACTGTAGTGCCGGGCATGCAATCCCGGTGACGCATGAGCTCCTTCGGCCACCGGCCCCAGCACCTGCACCGGCCCAATTACGGCCTCTATCTCCTGCCGCGTCACCATGCCCGGTCTCAATAGAACCGCGCTCGAACCGGCCAGCGACAAAACAGTTGACTCGATCCCTACCGTTGTTCGTCCACCATCCAACACCATTGCCACGCAATCGCCCAAGCCATCGCGAACGTGCTGCGCGGTGGTGGGCGAAAGTTCCGTAAAACGATTCGCGCTCGGCGCAGCGATCGGAACTCCAGCCTCGCGAATGAGCGCCTCGGCAATCGGATTCGCGGGCATCCGAACGCCAACCGTGTCCAATCCGGCCGTCAGCCGGTCCGGCACATGCGGCTGTTTCGGCAAAACCAATGTCAAGGGCCCTGGCCAAAACTTCCGAGCCAGTTTCTCGGCGCTCTCCGGCCACTCGCGAACCAACCCGCGCGCCATTTCGATGGAACTCACGTGAACGATCAGTGGGCTCGACGGCGGCCGCCCCTTCGCGGCATAGATTTTATCGATCGCCGCCACGTCGAGCGCATTGGCCCCGAGCCCGTATACGGTTTCGGTGGGAAAAGCCACCAGTTCGCCCGCGCGGATCAACTCAGCGGCACGGGCAACTTCATTATTCAGGCAAATCCTCTTTCGCGTCTCCGGCTATCTTCCCGGTATGCTTGAAAACCAGAAACGCGTGCATCATCCGATCCAGGTCGCCATCTAAAACGCGATCCACGTCGCCGATGGAAAGCTTGGTGCGATGATCTTTCACCATGCGATACGGAGCGAGCACATAGCTGCGGATCTGGCTGCCGAAATTGATTTCGAGCTTCGCGTCTTCCACCTTCTTGTTCGCCGCCTGCTTCTTCGCCATCTCGTATTCGTACAGCCGCGCGCGCATTTGCTTCATCGCGCTGGCCCGGTTTTTATGCTGCGATCGCTCGTTCTGGCACTGCACCACAAGGCCGGTCGGGATGTGCGTCATGCGCACCGCCGATTCGGTCCGGTTCACGTGCTGGCCGCCGGCGCCCGAGGCCCGAAATACATCCACGCGCAGATCCTCCGTCTTGATGTCGATATTAATTTCGTCGTCGATCAGCGGATAGACGAACACCGATGCAAACGAAGTATGCCGGCGTGCGTTGGCATCGAACGGCGAGATCCGCACCAGACGATGCACCCCAATCTCCGATTGCAGCAGCCCGTAAGCATTTTCGCCTTCGATTTCAAGCGTGGCCGATTTGATTCCCGCGCCTTCCCCTTCCAGCTGATCTGTGATAACCGCCTGCATGTTGTGGCGTTCGGCCCAGCGCAGATACATTCGCAGCAGCATCTCGGCCCAGTCTTGGCTCTCGGTGCCTCCCGCGCCCGGGTGGATGGCCATAATGGCGCTCTTCCCGTCGTTCGGGCCGTTGAGCAGCATTCCGGTTTCGAGCACTTCCAAACGCTCCGAGAAGCGCTGGATCTCGCGGTCCAGGTCGGCATTGACGTTTTCGCCTTCGCGTCCCAGCTCAAACAGCGTATCCAGATCCGATGTCAGGCGCGCCACTTCGGCTTCGTCGGCAATGGCCTGCTCCAGGCGCTTGCGCTCCTGCATGGTCTTCTGGCTTTTTTCCGGGGCCTGATTCCAGAAATCGGAATCGGAAATCTGCTGCTCGATCTTGGCTAACTGCAGCTTCTTGTTGGACGAGTCAAAGATAGCTCCGCACAGCGTCAGCTTGCTGGCGGAGCGAAGCGTACTCTCTTTCGTGTTCTTCGAGGGTCATGGAATATTCATTTTAACAGGGGCGTCAAATCGAGCAACTGGCCGCGCTTTCCGACGTTCCAAGCCTGGGTTCGCCCGAGCGTGGCATGCTGGCCGGCGGCCTCGTGGATGTGACCGCAATAAAAATAGCGCGGCTGCTCCCGTTCGATAAATTCGCGGATAGCCTCACTGCCGAAATGCTTCCCTTCCGCCGCCCGATCGAGCGATGTGTTTTTCGGTGGCGTGTGGCAAATCAAAACCAGCGGATCCAGCCCTCGAAATCGATCGAGCCGTTCCGTCAATTCCTGCTCGCTGTACTCGCCCGGTGTGTCGAAAGGCGTTGGGTTCGAATAGCCCAGCCCCGCGACATCGTACCCGGCAATCTCCATCTTGCGTCCGTGAAAATGTGAAAACCAAACTCGCCGCAGAAGCGAGCGATATCGGCCTCCGATTCATGATTGCCCGGCAGCACGTACATCCGTTCCGCGCGCTTTTGCAGGATCGGCCCCATGGCGTCCAATCCCCGTCCAAAATTCGCCAGATCCCCGGCCGCGAAATAGTAATCCGCATCAATGGCCATCAACTTCTCAAGTGCGGCTTTATCGCCGTGAATATCGGAGAAGATCAGCAGTTTCACTCCACTGAGCGTAGCAGGAGGAAACGCTTTCCCGGCGGCCGGGTCTAGTTATCGAGACCTTTTGTGATTGTCGACGAGAAGGGCAACACCATCACCGACGCGCCGGCCATGCCACGGCTCACCGAGCGGCAGGAGCAAGAGGCCGAAGACCGCACGAATGTCAGCGCGCTGGTGGTACACGAAGCCATTCGTAAAGATGGCGACGAAGAGCTGCGCCGGCCAATATCGGCGCTGGCGTGGTCCGGCCTCGCCGCTGGATTATCGATGGGCTTTTCGTTTGTCGCCGAGGCTTTGTTTCGCACCTACATCCCCGCCGTTCCCTGGCGTCCGTTGATTACCAACCTCGGTTATCCGCTGGGATTTCTGATCGTAATCGTGGGACGGCAACAGCTGTTCACCGAAAACACGCTCACCGCCATCATCCCGCTGCTGGCTCGCCGGAATCTTGCCACCTTCTGGCAAGTGCTGCGCTTGTGGGGCGTGGTTCTTGCGGCGAACATCACGGGCGCTCATATCTTCGCCTGGGTGATTGGCAACACGCCGGTGCTGCATCCGAAGTTTCATCTGGCTCTGGGACAACTCGCCACCGAAGCGGCCGACGTTTCATTTGGCAACGCTATTCTGCGCGGCATCTTCGCCGGATGGCTGATCGCGATGGTGGTCTGGATGCTCGCCGCAACGGATTCCAACAGGATTCCGATCATCATTCTGATGACTTACATCGTCGGCCTGGCCGGGCTCACGCACATCGTAGCCGGGTCGGTGGAAGTGCTCTTTCTCGTGATGACGGGCGCGAAAACCTGGCTGTCGTTCGCCGCGGGCTACATGCTTCCCACCTTGATCGGAAACGTGCTGGGCGGCGTCGCGCTGGTCTCCGCGCTGAATCATGCGCAGGTAATCGCGGGATCGCCGCCGAGCAAGCGAGCCTAATTCAGAACCGCAGGTGCAGCGAAAGCTGCAGGAATCGCGAACTTCCGATGGTGTGCTGAATGTAACCCGCGCTTCCTTCCGGAGTGGCTAAGGGCGGCGCCGAATAGCCTTCGAAGAATTGAGCGAAGTTATTCGGCGCATCAAAATCCGGATGGTTGAAGACATTAAAGGCATCGAAGTTGAAGCGCAAACGGAAGCGCTCGTTCAACACGAATTCCTTGCCGAGTGACGTATCAAAGCGCACCCCAAAGGGACTGCGGAACAGATTGCGCCCGGTACTGGAGAAGTTTGACTCATAGACATCGCAGAGGCTGCCTTCGCAGGGGGGTACCCCGTTCGTTCCCGGTTGCACAAATTGCGGATAGAAATCGCTGATGTTTAGCACGGGCTTGGCCGGATTCACGCCGGTGGTGCCTTGGAGCGTCGCCTGGCCCGCCGTCACGCCTGGCTTCAGGGGCAGAATCGGATTGGAAATCTCGACGTCGGTTCCGAAGTATAAACTTCCTACCGACCCCGAATAGTCATAGACGCTGTAGGGCTCTCCGCTCTGAGCCACGGTCTGTCCGCCAATGGTCCAACCGTTGATTGCGGCGCCGAGGGCTTTGTTCGAGGTCAGCTTTGGAATAGTGTAACTGTAGTTGATCAAGAACACATTGGGCCGATCGAAGTCGGACGACGCATAGCTGGTCCTAGGAGTGTCCGGATTGTTGCCGGTCAAGAACAGTCCCAGGCCGCTTTGCTCGTCGAGCGAATGCGACCTGGTGTAGGTTTGCGGTAAGCTGAAGCCCGTTTGAATAGCGCTTACGAACCTGAAGCTGGAGCGCATCGTAGTTGGACACTCCCTCCGCCTCATATAGCACGGAATTCATGTCATAGCCGATATAGGGCACACGGATGGGCGCGTTGCCGGAGTATTCGCCGGTGGAGATCTGCTCAGTTGAGAGATTTACGTAGTTTCCTTGCGCGTCGTAGTTCGTGCCGCCGTACGAATATATCTGCCCGTTCACCGGGTGCTGCGGAGTGGCGAGGAGGGGCTCGTTGAAGGGAATGGGCAGGATCTCATGCTGGCCGTGATTGCCGACGTAGCCGGCGCTGAACAGCCAGTCCTTGACCTGGTATTGGAGGTCGAAAGTCCAGTTTTCGGTGTAAGGAAGCTTGTTGTTAATGTCGTAGCCGCCGAACACGAACGGACCGAACGCGTTACCCGCGGGGTAATTGCCCGATTCGGTCTGACTGATATTCGGCAACAAGGCCGTGAATGCGGCCGCGCTTCCGGCGGGCGTGGGCGGAAGACCGGATCCAAACGGACTCGCCAAAGTGGCGCCGCTGGCGGCGAACTCGGGCGAAACAAAGGGCGGCGCCAGAGTGACGCCAAACGGCCCGTTGAAGCCGGCGCCCGCGGGCGGCGAGAGATAACTGAAAAATTCGCCGCGGTCATAGTACATGCCGAATCCGGTGCGCACGGTGAGATGGGACGTTGGCGACCAGGCAATACCGATGCGAGGCGCGAAGCCCCACTGGCGCTGCTTCATCAGCGTGTCGCTGGCCCCCGGTGTAGCGAAGTTGGGATTGTTGCCGGCGATCTCGAGTCCCGAGTTCACGATGGTGTCCGTGGCAGCATTGTACGAATACAGGTTGCCGTTGAACGCCGTCAGCTTCCCGTATTTCTCCGAGAGCGGTCCGTCAAAGTCCCAACGCAGGCCCAGAGTCACGGTTAGATTGCTGCGCAATTTGTAATTGTCGTTAACGAACGCACCGACGGTGTCGGAACGATAGTAGCGATTCGCTGACCCGGCGAAAGCAGACGAGTAATTGCCGGAGCGAAGATCGCCTTCGGCAAAAGTTTCGAAAGTCTTGAACTCGACGACGTCGGTGTTGACGTTGTTGTTGATGATATTGAGTTGTGTATGATCCCAAGAGAGGCCAACCTGCAGGGTATGCCGGCCTTTCACCCAGCTGAGCGAGGTTCCATATTCCCACTGGTTTTGAAACATACCCGCATTGCCGAAGCTGGTGCTAGGTCCGAATTGGAGCTCATTGCCGAGCGTTGGATCGGCTACGCCGATTTCGATTTGCGGAAACGCAGAAGCGCCTCCTGGAAGACTGATTCCAAACTGGCTGGGCGTGTAAGCTTGGCCAGTATTCGAATAGGCCCGCATGCGGGTGAAACCAGCACGCTGTTGCCAAGTCAAGGACGGAGTGAGAATGACGGTATTGTCCAGGGAAATCACCTGACTCCCGGAGGACAACTGTTGCGGAAATCCGAGCAACACGCCCGCCGCGCCGAAAGGATTCGAGGTGGGATCGGTTTGAACGTAATATTTCACGCCCAGCCGGTCCTTGTCGCTCACAATGTAGTCGACATTCGCGATTCCCTGATCGACGTTGGATTGGGCATTGGGCCCTTGCACCACCGCGTCATAGCCGAGTTGGGTGGCGAGAGCGGAGTTAGTGATCTGAGCGCTGGGAAACAAATACTGACCGTTGGCGCCCTTGGCTTGCAACAATCCCAGCGCCTGCGGGCTGAGCTGGCTGGCCGCGAGAGTTTTTCCGTAGGCGCCCTGAATGGTGTTGATGATTCCCTGTGCACTGCGGTCGTCGGTGAGAGTCAGCGGAACCGTGACTTCCTTGGTGGCATCGGAAGAGTCTGCGATGCGCACGCCCTGGTAGGAGAGGAAGTAAAACAGTTTGTCCTTCTTGATGGGGCCGCCGAGCGTGGCCCCAAATTGATTGCGGTTCAGGAAAATGGGCGACAAGATAGGCGAGGCATTGTAAAAGAACGGCGCCGCATTCATGTCGCTGTTCTGGAACTTCTCGTAGACCTCAGCGTGCAGCCCGTTACTGCCAGATTTGGTGAGCACACTGATGTGCGCTCCACTATTGGCGCCCTGACTGGCGTCGTACATGGCGGAGTTGACGGCGATCTCCTGAATCGCCTCGGGAGGCGGAGTTGGAAGAGCCTGTCCAATTGCACCATACACCGAAGTGCTGGTCTGAATGGAGCCGCCGGCGCCGAAGCTCTCGCCGATGTTGAAGACGAAGCGGTCCTCGCCAACCTGGCTGGTGGAGTTTCCGTTGAACAAATTGTTGGTGCTGATGCCGTTGAGCGAAAAGCTGTTGCTGGTGTCGCGCTGGCCGTTGGCGAAGATAGCCTGGTTACCGAGGCCGGAGTTGCTGCCCGCGCCGCCCAAGAAATCGGCGTGAACTCCGGGGCTCATAATGGCCAGTTGCGTGAAGCTGCCCGTGCCCAGCGGCGTTTGCTCGATGGTGGCTTGATCCACCACGTAGCCGGTGGTGGCGTCCACCTGGTTCATCAGCGGCGTGCCGATGACGTCCACTTTCGTAGCCACTGTACCGACTTTGAGATCGCCGTCGACAGTGGTGGTGCGATCGCCATTAACCAGCACCTCGGTGTGACGTTCGGCGTCGAAGCCCTCCTTGGTAAAGGTGAGCTCATACGTGGCGGCCGGCAAATTCGAAATGGAATAGGAACCGGTGGATTGCGAACGGGCGGTAACCGTTAGATTGGTGCCGACGTTGCGCGCCGTAGCGGTGACATCCGGCACCGCAGCTCCGGAGGCGTCCCGCACAGTTCCCGTGATGGTGCCATAAATCTGCTGCGCGCGGGATGGCATCCGGACGGCCAGCGTGAGTGCCAGAATGGCCGAAGCTGTTAAGACAGTTCGCAAAAAACGAAAGCTGTGTGTCATTAGAATCCTCCTCGTATCATCAGGCCGCGTATGACCCTGCGTTTCAAATTTTGTTTCTGACTTTGGACACGCGTACGAGGCGCTGAGGTTGATGGACCCGATCTGATTCATAAAGAATAACTCAATTCCCGGCCTAGAGGAAAGTCGTGCGCCTCTTTGTTCGCATCGTCGCGACAGTGTACGGTATGGTGAGTCGAGGGGTTTCACAAGGCATGCAAAAGATCGTGGGGATTTTAGTCGTGTGTATGAGTTTCCTCGCGCTGTCCGGCGTGGCGCAAGCGCAGTTTGGGCCGCCCGGTGGCCGTTTTCGTCCTGAATCGGTTTCCGCGCTGATTGACCGTGTGCATGAAGACCTGAACCGCGGCTATGGGGTGTGGCATCTCCGGCATGGCGATCGCGAACGGCTGACGCGCGCCGAACACCAGCTGCGGGATTTCGCCCGCCATTGGCGCGACGGCAGGTTCGACAAGGGCAATCTGGACGGCGCCATTGGGGCCATTCAACACGTAGTCGATGACAACCATTTGCGAGGCGGCGAACGGGATGCGCTATGGAACGATGTCGGAGAACTGCGCCGCATGCGGGAGGCCTACGAACACCACGAGATCGGATATCGTTAGGCGCTGCCTGAAGCGGATTTGTTCGGCTCCCAAAGGATTTCCGGGACCCCCTGCGACTGATTCACCCAGCGGCTCCAAACAAAAAAGGCGTCGCTGAGGCGATTCAAATACTGAATGATTTCCGGAGGGATCTGTTCTTCCCGCGCCAGACCAACCGCCAGCCGTTCGGCGCGCCGGCAAACGGTACGGCAAACATGCAGCTCCGTGTTCAACCGCGTGCCGCCCGGTAGCACGAAGGAGCGCAGCGGAGCAAGATCGGCATTCATCCGGTCAATCTCAATCTCCAACTGGCGGACTTCAGCGTCCGTGATGCGAGCCTGCTTGGGATGCACGTCTTCCGGCTTGGTCGCCAGGATGGAACCGAGGTTAAACAGCTCGTGCTGCACTCGCAGCAGAATCGGCGCGATCCCAGGCACCGATTCACCGGCAGAGATGCAGGCCATCCCGACGAAAGCGTTCAGCTCGTCCACGGTCCCGTAACACTCGATGCGGAGTGCGTCTTTCGGAACGCGCTGCCCCCCGGCCAGGTGGGTCTGTCCCTGATCGCCGGTCTTGGTGTAGATGCGGTTCAGCGCCAGGCGCGGTTCATCGAACTTCTGCTCGTTTGGGTCCGTTTTGGGCACAAATGCCTCCCCGACTCCCATTGTCGGCCCCTTAGAACTATTTGTTCAAGTTTCCCCAGCGGAATGCCGATAAGTACTGAGGATAAGATATGCTTGCGGAGACCTCGGTGGAGACCATTGATAGCGAAGCTCGGCTGAATCGCTTTAATCGCCTGATGCAGGAGCTGATTCGTGGCAACATGAACCGTAACACCTTCCAACCATGGGAGATAGAGATTCTCCTCGATATCGAGGCATGCCAGGTCCGCGAACCCGTCAAGCGTGAAACCCTGCGCCGCTACCAAAAAGCCGTTCAACGGGCCATGGAAAAAGGCGCTCCCAAGCCCCTGCGTCTTTCCGAGTATCTGAGTGGAAAGAAAGGCTCGGCCACACCGGCCGCAGCCGCTCCCGATCCTTCGCCCGAACACGTGGGTTAACACGTGGGTCAACCATCGCCGTCCCAAGCGCTGCGCTATCCTAAGAGCAATGAGCGCAAGCGGAACCACCGGCCGGACAGTTTTTTGCGTCAAATTCCAGAAGGAAATGCCGGGACTCGACGAATCCCCTTTCGATAATCATCCCCTCGGCCAGCGCATCTACGAGAACGTCTCAAAAGAAGCTTGGAAGATGTGGCTGGAACAGATGAAGATGATCATGAACGAGTACCGGCTCAATCTGGGTACGCAGGAAGCGCAGGAATTTCTGCTCAAGCAAATGGAAGATTATTTCTTCGGCGCGGGCGCGGCGCTGCCACCGGGCTTCGTGCCTCCTCAGACTAAGAATTGAACGACAGCTAACCCGCATTTCTCACCAAGTATTGGCAAAAGGCCGACCTT
>PKZC01000311.1:0-2529 GCA_003132905.1 Bryobacterales bacterium
CCGTCCATCATGTCGCTGGGAGCGACAATATCTGCGCCGGCGCGCGCGTGAGATACCGACGCTTTGGCGAGCCACTCGAGCGTGGGATCGTTTTGCACTTCGCCATCGATTACGAGTCCGCAATGGCCGTGGCTAGTGTATTCGCAATTGCACACGTCGGTCATGACGAGCAGCTTGGGAACTTCGCGCTTGAGCGCCCGAATGGCTTGCTGGACGATTCCGTCGTCGGCGTAAGCGCCCGATGCAATTTCATCTTTCGTTTCTGGAATCCCAAACAGAATGACGCCGCCGATGCCAAGTGAATAGGCTTCCGCGCACTCGCCCACCAGCCGATCCACCGAAAGCTGCGCGTGTCCCGGCATGGAGCTGATCTCGCGGCGCACGCCTTCGCCCGGGCAGATGAACAGCGGCAAAATGAAATCGCCTGGATCGAGCAGGGTTTCACGCACCAAGTTCCGCATCGCCTCGGTCGCGCGCAGGCGGCGCATTCTGTGAATGGGAAAAGCCACGCTATCAGCCTTCCTGAATGGTGACGGATTTCAGCTGATCGCCCTGTTGCAACTTGTCGACAACATCCTGGCCGCTGGTGAGCTGGCCGAAAATGGTGTGCTTGCCATCCAGCCAATCGGTGGCAATGTGAGTGATGAAAAACTGGCTGCCATTGCTGTTCGGACCGGCATTGGCCATGGAAAGCGAGCCAATTTTGTGGCGATGGGGATTGCCTTTGGTCTCATCCTCAAACTTATAACCGGGACCGCCGCGGCCGCTAGCTGTCGGGTCGCCACCCTGAACCATGAAGTCCTTGATGACGCGATGAAACTGCGTGCCGTCATAGAAGCCCTCGCGAGCGAGGAATACAAAATTGTTCACCGTCTTGGGTGCGTCTTTAGCGAAGAGATCGCAGACAATCTTGCCCTTCGATGTTTCGAACGTGGCCGTGTACTTGGCGGCGGGATCGATCGACATGGACGGCGGTGCTGAATATTGTTTGGACATAGTTTTAGTGTATAGGTCAAAGGCGCAGGTCGCGGCCGGTCATTTCCTTGGGCTGTTTTTCGTCCATGAATCCGAGCACGGTGGGCGAGATGTCCTGGAGCGCGCCGCTGGAGCGCAGCATGACGCGCGAATCGCTCACCAGGATGAACGGCACCGGNNTCATCTCGGCGTTGCCATGGTCGGCGGTGATCATCCACGTTCCGCCGCAGCGGCGCAGTGTATCGTAAATCTGGCCGAGCCCGGCATCGACGGCTTCAACCGCGAGTATGGTGGGCTCCATTTTGCCGGAATGACCGACCATGTCCGCGTTGGCGTAATTCATGACGATCATGTCGAACTCGCGCCCCTCGATGGCTTTCACCACCACGTCGGTAATGCCTTGCGCGCTCATTTCCGGTTTCAGATCGTAAGTTGCCACCTTGGGAGACTGAATCATCTCGCGGCTCTCGCCCGCGTATGGGTTTTCGTTCCCGCCGTTGAAGNNGATGCTCGCGCGTCAGCACGAAAGGAACCTTGAAGCTCTTGTCGTACTCGGTCATGGTGGTGAAATGCAGATTCTTCGGCGCACTGGAGCGGGAAGGCTTTTCGAGCGTAGGATCCATCAAAGCCATGGTCATCTCGCGGCCCCGATCGGCGCGATAGTTGAAAAAGATGCAGGCGTCGTCGTCGCGGATCAGGCCGACGGGCTGGTGATTAGCATCCACGATGGTAACGGGTTCGATAAATTCGTCGGTGATGCCGCGCTCGTAGGAACGCTTCATCGCCGCGACGGGATCGTCCGATTTTTCGCCATTGCCGAGGACCATGGCATTGAAGGCGCGCTCCACGCGGTCCCAACGCTTATCGCGATCCATGGCGTAATAGCNNCGGCCATCCATGAAGCAGTGGACAAACACGTGTTCCACGTTTTGCTTCTTGGCCATCTGGAGCAACGCATAAAGATGCGTCAACAATGAATGTACGCCGCCGTCGCTACACAGGCCCATCAGGTGCAGACGATGTCCCTTGGCGTGCTGCATGGAACTGAGCAGGACTGGGTTATTGAAGAACTCGCCCGAGGCGATCATTTTGTCGATGCGAGTGACATCCATGTAGACAACACGTCCGGCGCCAATGTTCAAATGGCCCACTTCGCTGNNGTGGCCGACTTCGCTGTTGCCCATCTGTCCTGCGGGAAGGCCGACGGAAGGGCCGGAAGTTTGCACCAGCGTGTTCGGGTACTGGCGCAAGAGGGAATCATAGGTGGGCTTTCGCGCGGCGGCGATGGCATTGCCCTCCGTGACTGACGAAAAACCCCAGCCGTCGAGAATCGTCAGAACAAGCGGCTTCTTTGTGCCGAGCATTATTGATGGAAAGCCTTCCGCCCGGCGTACCTGGCGTCGTCTCCAAGCTCCTCTTCGATGCGCAGGAGCTGGTTGTATTTTGCTATGCGATCGGTACGACTGGCCGAACCGGTTTTGATCTGCCCGGCGCGGGTGGCCACCACCAGGTCGGCTATGAACGCGTCTTCAGTTTCGCCGGAGCGGTGCGACA
>PKZC01000311.1:2627-2900 GCA_003132905.1 Bryobacterales bacterium
TCTTCGGCCATGCCGTCTTCAATGGAAATGATGGGGTACTGTTCCACCCACTTGGCGTAAAACTTGACCATCTGATCGGAGGTTCGCTGGCTCTTGTCGGACTTTTTGAAGACGTACTTGCCGCTCGCCTGGTCGTAGAATTCGCTGGCCGCCGGGTCGAGTGCGATGCCGATTTGGGTACCCGGTTTGTAGCCCGCCTTGGTGATGGCTTCCAGCACGACATCGAGCGCTTCTTCATTCGATTTCAGATTCGGCGCAAATCCGCCTTCATCG
>PKZC01000385.1:0-6054 GCA_003132905.1 Bryobacterales bacterium
TCTGCATCGTATGAGGATCCAGAGGTCGGGGGCAATTGCGGCCGTGGTGTTCACTTGCGCGGGTGCGCTCCTGGCGCAGGGCAGCTATGCCTTGAAAGCAGCCCGCATGTTTGATTCCACCAGCGGCCAGGTTGTGACGCCAGGCCTGGTAGTGGTTTCAAACGGAGTGATTCAGTCGGTTGGCGGCGACACTACGCCGTCGGGCGCAACCATCATCGACCTGGGCGATGCCACCTTGCTTCCAGGCTTCATTGACGCGCACACGCATCTGTCTGACGAATTCAATCCCGATTACAACGGCGATGCTTTGCTTTCCTTGCAGCGGCCGATATCGGAGAAAGCGATACGCGCTACCGCGAACGCGCGCAAGACGGTGATGGCTGGGTTCACCACGGTGCGCGATCTCGGATCGTCCGACTTCATCGATATCGGGCTGCGTAATTCCATCAACGCCGGATATGTTCCGGGCCCGCGAATGCTGGTTTCGGTGCACGCGCTTGGATCCACCGGCGGACATTGCGATGACGGCGCGGGCTTTCGTTTTGGACTGTTCGGCCATGAAACCGGGCCTGAAGAAGGCGTGATCAATTCGCCCGATCAGGCGCGCTACGCAGTGCGCTTCAACATCAAATACGGGGCGGATGTGATCAAGACTTGCGCCAGCGGCGGGGTGCTGTCCCCCACCGACGATGTGGACGTCCCTCAGTTGTCCCAGGCGGAATTGAACGCGTTGGTGGACGAAGCGCACACGCTACGCCGTAAAACCGCCGCGCATGCTCACGGCGCTGAAGCTGCCAAGCGCGCCATTCTCGCCGGAATCGATTCCATCGAGCACGGAACCTTCATCGATGACGAAGACATGCGCATGATGCACGATCGCGGCGTGTTTCTGGTCCCGACGCTGACCACGCGCGTGGGATTGGCCGAATCGAAATTTCCTCCGCTGGTGCAGGCCAAAGCCACGCGCGCTGTTCAGCAACAGGACGCCATGGTGAAACGGGCGCTGGCGCTAGGCGTGAAGATCGCGCTCGGAACCGATGCCGCGGTCTATCCGCACGGCGACAACGCACTCGAGTTCGCCTTCATGGCCGCCGATGGTATGACGCCCGCGCAATCGTTGATGGCCGGGACGACGTCCGCCGCCGAATTGCTCGGCTTGCGGGATAAGATCGGCGCGCTGAAGCCTGGGATGCTCGCCGACGTTGTGGCAGTGCCGGGAAATCCGGTTGAGAACATCAAGCTGACGCAGAGCGTGATCTTCGTGATGAAGGACGGAGCAATTTTACGGAACGACCGCGCGGTTCCGCGTTAGACGTGGGTTTGATCAGCCCACATTCATAAGTTTGCCGCGCCGAACCACCCACTCCTGTGTACTGAAAACTCGGGGGCCGACTTCGATGAGGCGCGGGAGCATATCGAAAACCTTCGGCGATCTTGAGTCCATAGGGCACCGGTTCGGTGTTATCGCGATGGCAGGTTCATCGTCACCGACCTGCCGTTCCCAGATTACAGCCACTGGTTTCCAACCCTGGCTGGCCTTGAGGTCGAGATCCGAAGCGGTCAGCGGATGGGATGAAACTTCCCGCATTGGGATTAGGGGTTGAGGATTGGCTCGATTCAGGGCAGGATGCCTGGACCGTCCGAAGTGCCGGGCTCGCGAATGCGGCGGCAGAAACATAGCTGGCCGATGGTGTAGTATTTATCGCGATCCAACCAATCCAAATGGGTGCAGAGCATTGGCAGCAGGAAGCCGAACGGGATCGCCAGAAACGGCCACAGCAATACGCGCGCTCCACGTTCGAAAAATTCCAGCAGGTCGATGAATTTGCGGCCCATGAACCAGAAGTAGCCGCCCAGCGGGCGAATTTGATCCACCGCGAATCCGGCTTCTTCCAACAGATTTTTCACGCCATAGCGCGTGAAGCGGTAATAATCGTGCGGCATCTGGTGCTCTTCCCACATTGTTGGAACGATAATCATCAGTTGACCACCGGGCTTCAAGGCGCGCGCCATCTCATGCAGCGTCTGGCGCGGAAAAGGCGTGTGTTCGAGGACGGCCACGCTCAGCATTCCGTCGAATGTATGCGCGGGAAAAGGCAGCGCTTCCACTCGCGCCCAGGCATCGATCTTGCCGTAGTTCCAGTCACCCTCGCCGACGCCCAGATCGATGGCGCGATATTGATGGCCGGCTTCGGCGACATCCGGCCGGTACTGGGCTTCGCCCGCGCCAGCGTCGAGCACGAGCGAATGCGGCGGCAACTTCGCGGAAAACTCGCGGACAGCGTTTACAACGAAACGGTCGAAAGGATTGATCTGATCGATCACGAAGCGCGGGATGAGCGCGCGTCCGAGGGCGACTACTTTGCGGTTCAACAAGGCTGGGGCTGCTCTCTGCGCCGCTCCAGACGCNNATTCAAAGCCGCCCCATTGCCACCAGACCTGGCCCATGAAGAGCAACGGGCTGAGCGGCAACGCGTCGGGACATTGCGGAAGGTTGCGAGCCACTAGATACGCAGTGCCCGCCGCTGCCAGCGCAGGCAGCAAGAGCAGCCGTGCCGAGGGGCTGGCGGGAAACAGCCGCGCCAATGGTTCATCGTCGCGCCAGCGGCGAAAGTATTGCGACGTTCCGGTTCCATAGTGGCGCATCTTTCCGAGATAGTCGGAAAGCCGGTGAATCGCGGGATAGTGAGTAACGCGGGCTTTCGGCTCATATCGCAAACGGAAGCCGAGCTTGCGTGCGCGCGTGGTGAAATCGCGATCCTCGCACATGCTGAGGGTGGTATCGAAGCAGCCCACTTTAGACACCACGTCGCGGCGCAAGATCAAGTTCGAGGTCGAAAGGTGCCGCGCCGGGCCCGCCGTAATCCCGGGCGACAAAACAGGACCGTCGGTGGAGAGATATTCCAGCCGGGCCGCAAGGCCAGGCTGGCCTGGAGTGCGGGAGCCGCTGGCGAGATCCGCATCGCCTGCGTTGAGCACGTTCCACAAGATATCCGACCAATCCGCTTCAGGAACGCAATCGTCGTCCAAGAAATAGATCACGTCGCCCTGAGCTTCGGCCAGGCCGCGATTGCGCGCGAATCCATAGCCGCGCCGCGGTTCGGGCACATAGCGAGCTGTAAATCCAGACACGACTTGCTTGGTATCGCGAGTTGGTCCATTGTCGATCACGATGATCTCGTCAATTTGCCGCGCTTGCCGAGCCAACCCTTGGAGGGTCCGTTCAAGCAGGGCCGCACGATTCAAAGTGATAATGATCAGCGAACTGGTCACGGTTTTCGGCACCAGCAAAAATAGCCCAGAGTGTAGTCGCGCCGGCGATCCACCGGATCGAGGAAATAGCAGACCACCGGAATGGCGAAGCCAAAGATGGGTGCCAGCACGGCAAAGATCAGCCAACGCCAGCTCTTTTGGAAATAGCCCAGAATCGCCATCAAACGAAAACCAATCAGCCAGAACAGCCCGCCCAGCGCTTCGACGCGGCTCTCTAAGCCAGCCTTATCGAACAAATACGTAAGCCCATAGCGCGTATAGCGGAAAAAGTCATTCGGATGCTGATGAATCTCCCAGCATTGCACCGTGGTTAGAATCAACTCGCCGCCCGGCTTCAGCACTCGCGCCATTTCGTTGATACCGATGCTGGGTTCCTTCAAATGCTCCAACACTTGGATGTTGATGACGGCATCAAACGCGTTGTCGCAAAACGGCAGCTCGGAGATATCGCCTAAGACCTCGATCTTCGAATAATCCCAGGCCTTGTCGCCAATGCCGCGATCCAGGCGGACGTAGCGGGTGTGCGCGAAAAGCGGCGCGTGGGGACATTCGCCCGCGCCTGCATCCAATACATGTGCGCCGGCGGGTAACTTGCGGGCAGCTTCGGTGAGATGTTCCAAAAGCTCAGTATGAAACGGATCCACCCAGCGCATCACGAAAGAGGGTATCAGCGGCTGAACCAGCTTCTTGAACTTCGGTTTAAACACGGGCTACAGGCTCCCTATGGCCGCGATTCCGTCACCATCAGTTAAACCAGGCGCCAGGGAGAGAAGATGAGGTTTTTGGTCTGGAAGCATTCGTGTGTGCAGTGGCAACCGCTCTGGACCTTCTGGCGAAGCTGGGTAGCCTGAAAATCGTGCCAGAGACGGTTGAAATCCCAATTATAGGCCTTGAGATTTCCCACCGGCTTGAGGAGCTCGCAGAACGACACGTCGCCGTTGGCATCGATTACGCAGCTCACGTCGCCCGCATTGCAGGAAATATTCCTAGGGTGACCTTTCATTTCCTGCATGTAGTAGCGGTTCAGCATGAAGCGGCCCACCGTGGCGGTCCATCCGCCGATGCCTCCCCAGCGGCCATGAAAATAGCGTCGGCAGAGCTGCAACTGAAGCTTGGAGACCTCGGCGTACTGCTCGGGCGTGGGCGCGGAGAGCGTGGGATCCATCCACTTTCCGCGCAGAATGTTGAGCGAATGATAATCCAGGTCCCACTGAGTTACGCCCATGTTCAGCAGTTGCTTGATGTCCTCAATGTTGCTGCTCATCACGGTGGAAACTACGCTCAAGGACAGCCGCTTATCGCGCGTGCGAATTTCACGCAGAGCTTCCATCGTGGCCATCGCGCGCTTGTAATTGCCCGGCACGCCGCGGATGCGGTCATGAACTTCTCCGATACCATCGAGAGAAATGGCGATGTTCAGCCGGAATTTATTCGGATTCGCGAGGATGCCTTCCACCGATTTTCGGATGACGTCGGTTTGCAAGGCGTTGGTCGGGATGTTGATGAACTTGGCCTGGTTGTGATCGAGGAACCGATGGCAGATCTGGTCAATGTCTTTGCGCAGGAACGGCTCGCCGCCGGAAAGGTCGAGCCAGACCAGCTCGCCCATGGCCTCTGAGATCTTCTGAATATGCTCAGGTTGTAGCGCTTCGCCCTGGTTCAGGTTCTGCCAGTAGAAGCAGGTGCCGCACTTAGCGTTGCAGTGATCTGTAATGAAAAGAATGAGATGGACGGGCTTCTGCTGCCGCTCGGAGAGCCTTTTCCAGGACAGAATATCAGTGGTAAGCATGCGAGCACAGGCCGAGCGACAGAGCGTACTGCTCCGGCCTTCAGAGTACGCAACCGGCACTGTAATGTCAATGCGCAGGGTTGCTCAGCGTGTTGCTTGCATCCCGATGCACGGCCGCGGGGTCGAATGCTGCCAGGCAAACGGCGATATATTCGGCGCCCTCGGGGCCAGGAGTGCTGTAGCGCACCCATTCACCGCGCTGGGCGATGACGGCTTGTCCCGCCTTTACTTCGAGCACGCCGCTCTTCGATTCCACATGCAGCGTGCCTTTCAGCACCACGGTGTATTCGTCAAACTCGGGCTGCTGGCCAGGCTCGCTCCAACCGGACGGGCTGTGCATATGGGCGATGCTGACGGCGGTGTCCTTCGTATTCACACGACCGATGTACTCTTCGATCTGCTTGTTTCCGGGGACAGGGATGCGCGTGGCGCTGGGAACGAGTCGGGGCATTAGCTACCTCAAGTTAGTGATCGCGATCGGTGACCAGTTCGGTGAGCGCGTACATCGCTCGCTGATTGGGCGAATCGGGAAATTCGGCCATAATGACGCGTGCCCGCTCGGTGAAGGATTGCGCGCGTTCGCGCACGCGATCGAATCCATGGCGAACCTCGATCATGCGCAGGATTTTCTGGAACGGCGCTTGATCGTAATTCCCGTCTTTGAGAACGGTAGCCACCAATTGCCGTTCTTCGGGTGTGGCCTCTTCCAGCGCGTAGATCAGCGGCAGCGTGACCTTGCCTTCGCGCAAATCGCTACCTACCGGCTTTCCAAGCACTTTCTCGTGCGACGTGAAGTCGAGCATGTCGTCCACCAGCTGAAACGCGATCCCCAGATTCCAGGCAAATTCGCCCAAGCGTGTTTCGGTGGCTTCGCTAGCCCCACCCATCATCGATCCCAAGCGCGCGCAGGCCGAGAACAGGCTGGCGGTCTTGCGATCAACCAATTCCATGTAATCGGCTTCCGAGATATCGATCTTGCCGATGCGCTCCAG
>PKZC01000385.1:6137-7026 GCA_003132905.1 Bryobacterales bacterium
CGTGCACCAGGGTGGCCGCGTGGATCATTTCGACAACCGCCGCCATGCGAATAGTGCCGTCGCTAACTCCGCCGACGAGCTGCGATGCCAACAGCACCAGGATGGGCCGCAGGCGCTTGCCGCCCCCATCTTGCAGGTAGCGCGAAATCGTGGTGACGGCGTCGACGCTAGCCACCGATTCCAGGCTGATCTCACGCTCCACGCGTTCGAGGTCTTTCTTGACCAGTTCGAAGATCTCGCGCGCCGTTAGAGTTTGGCCGAGCCTGCCGAGTCCCATGGAGAACTTCTCAGTTTAGCAGCAGGAGCCGGTGGAAGTTTTCCGTCGTGGCATTACAAAGTTCTTCGTAGGATTCGCCCCGCAGTTCGGCCAGCTTCTTCGCCGTATGAACTATCAGGGCCGGCTCATTGCGTTTGCCGCGATTTGGCACTGGAGCGAGATAGGGCGCATCGGTCTCAATCAAGATACGATTGCGCGGCGTCGATTTCGCCGATTCTTGCACCGTCAGCGCCTTAGGAAACGTTACGATGCCGCCGAAGCTGAGATAGAAGCCCAGGTCGAGAGCACGGCGTGCTTCTTCCGGACCGCCCGAAAAACAGTGCATGATCCCTCCGATCGAGTGCGGCGTCCAATGTTCCTCAATCAGCGCGAGCGTATCGTCCCAGGCTTCGCGCGTATGAATGACGATCGGTTTCTTCGCCGAAGCCGCGATCCCCATTTGCTCGATGAAGGCCGATTTCTGGACGTCGCGAGGCGAAAAATCGTAGTGGTAATCGAGGCCGATCTCGCCGAACGCCACCACCTTGGGATGTTGGGCCAGAGCGCGGAGTTCGTCAAAGGTTTGAGCTGTCACCTTCGCGGCGTCGTGCGGGTGGACGCCGATCGAAGCGC
>PKZC01000393.1 GCA_003132905.1 Bryobacterales bacterium
TTAGTGTGAACACGCCCTAGTCTATTTTTGCATTCGCGCGCGGATGCGCCTAGTTACTCGAGTTCTAGTACCCGCAGCAATTCCCTAATTCACGCTTCCGGCAACTGCGTCCAGAAAGGCCTTCGGAATCGGCCAAACCCCGTATACTTGCCGTTCGTCGCGCCTAAAGGTTCCGGCCATCAGAACGCCGCTCAGATCGGACGGATCAGGCTTCGGACGCTGATGCGCCAGCAATTCGCGGAGAGTTTTGGTGGTTGCTTCCAACTGCGTGAGCAGCGCCGATGCAGCCGTAGCGTCTTTGCAGGTGACGTGAACTCCGAGTTGCAATTGCTGAGCCGGATCTGCGTCGATACTAAACACGATCTGCTCCGCGCCTGCCAATGCGGGCACATAAGATTTCGCCGCCGCAGGCAGAATGTCCATACGCTGAAGCGCTACGGCCGGGACGACGGCCCACACGGGTTCCTTCGGCTGAGCCGGTGCCAGGGTATGCGAGTGGTCTGTTATCTGGTACGCCCCGAAATCATCCGGACCGATGGCCATCGCGACAACATCCGATTTCAACGGATAAAATGAAATACGCCGGCTGGGCTGGCTACCCTGTACGACGCAAAAATCATTGTGGCAAGAGCCGCCCTGCTCGACGGCGTAGTCCTTCAGGTTGCTCCAATGAAAGCGTCCGTGAAGCGCGAAATATACCCGGCCATCTTTGAACGCCGCTGCAATGGCATCCAGATCCTGGCGATAGTCGAACTTGGTTGCTTGGACGAACTGTTGATAGTCCGGTTCTTCGGCGGCTTTTGAGCCTGCTATCATCCCAAGAATCCCCGACCGCCGCAGTGCACGCACGTCGATATAAACCACGCTGGCGTTGGCAGTGGGCAAATAGCCAACAAGATCGGAAGGATGCACCGGCCCGCGGGCTCTTAACCAATAAACGCTGGCAGCCGCTAGCGCGCACGCTATCAACAACAGCACCACGAAATGCCGAAGCTGAAAGCGCGCCTTTACCAAGGGGCCTATTACACCGCCGCGGCGGCCTCTGTTACTCGCGATTCCTTCCATAGATCGATATATGGAAGGAGCGATCGCATCATGGCCTGGAACTGCGGAATATCGAGCGACTGCGCGCCATCACTGACGGCTTTTTCGGGCGCCGGATGCACTTCCACGATCAATCCATCGGCTCCAATAGCAACGCCGGCTCGCGCCAGAGCAGGCACCAGGCTGCGTTTTCCAGTGGCGTGGCTGGGATCCAGAATCACCGGCAAATGTGTAAGCTCACTGAGCGCTGCGATGGCCGCGATGTCGCAGGTGTTGCGCGTCACAGTCTCAAACGTACGGATGCCGCGCTCGCACAGAATCACGTTCGAATTCCCGTGGGCTACCACGTACTCAGCAGACATCAGCAATTCCTTGATGGTCGAACTCATCCCGCGCTTGAGCAGTACCGGGCGGTGGCACTTCCCCAGAGTCTTCAACAGCGCGAAGTTCTGCATATTGCGCGCGCCGATCTGCAGAATGTCGGCATAATCGGCAACCAGATCCACGTCGCGATCGCTCATCACCTCGGTGATGATACTCAAACCAGTAGCTCGCTTGGCTTTGGCAAGAAGCTTTAGCCCTTCTTCCTCCAGACCCTGGAAATCGTAGGGCGACGTCCGCGGTTTGAATGCCCCGCCGCGCAGAAGTTTCGCGCCCGCCCGTGCCACGCCCTCCGCCGCTTGCATGATCTGCTTCTCGGATTCCACCGAGCATGGCCCAGCCATCACGATGAACTCATCGCCGCCGATCTCACAACCATCCACGCGAATGCGGGTGCGTTCCGTTCTATATTCTTTGCTCACAAACTTATAGGGGGCGGAGATACGCACCGCCTTCTCCACTTGCGGCATGGCCTCGACAGACTCCAGGCAGACCGTGGTGTCGCCGGTGCCTACCGCGCCAATCACCACGCGCTCCTCACCCTCGATGGCGTGAATCTTGTAACCGAAATCCCGGATTCGCTCACACACTTGCTCGATCTCCTCTTTCGTCGAGTGGAGTTTCATCGAGATGATCATGGTTCTATCTCCTCAAAAAATGAAAAACCCACTCTTTCGAGTGGGTTGCTTTTACTATAGCCGTTATTGCTTAAGCCAACGCCACTCGCCCCGATTCAGGCGCTAAACCAGTACCAAAATCGAAACGAGCTGTAGGCGCGACGACGCATGAAGATCCAGTATATGCAGAAGTCCGGGTTGCGCGCAAGGACCCAGGGGCGGGCCTTATTTACGCAAGGGAAGCGCAGCGGACCAGCTCCAGCGGGCCCAGCCTCGGAAATCGAGCTGGATTCCGCTCGATGGAACTCCGCACCGCCTCGAAGTCCGCGGCATTGTTGTTGATCAAGGGTAATCGGGCAACCAGTGCGGTGGCGGCGATCATCCCGTCGAATCGCCAGCGAGACAGACACTCTTGGCGGGACTCCGTCAGCCGATGCGCGCGCCTGGGAGGAGTTGGCGGATCAGGGAGCATAGCCATGATCTCAGCAGCTACCACCACAATGGCCCCATCGAGCGGCCAAACTCGCCCCATCGCGCTCAGATATGCAATTCGTGCCGCCTCGATTGGCTCGCGCTTTTCCTTGGCGGAACGATGCCACATAAGACTGTAGCCTCGAACTCGCTCAAGAACAGTAACCGCGGATATATGGATTTGGTGGCGCGATACAACGCGGCGTCGGTGCCAGCTCTGGGCGCTGGTATCAAAGAGAAAGGGATCAACTGCAGGATCGATTACGAATTAGCGCCTGGGCGGTCGTTCCAAAATGATTCCATCCAGCAGAAACATCTCTTCCTTGTTGAAGCCAGAAAAGGCCTTCCTGTAAGCGCCTAAGACTTCTTCACTGCGCTCTGCCGCTGCATGGAGTTGCAAGCCTTCAGCGATAACTTCCGAGATGACCGTGCTCAGGTTCACGTTCCTGGCCCGTGCGATCCGTTCGGCTTTTGCGAGTGCCTTGATCGGGAGCGTCAACGTAGTCCGCCTTTTCTTGATTCCCGAGTGACGCGCGCGAGCCTTCATTGATACAGTTTAGTGTGGTGATGGCCATCCGACGCCAGGCGTCAAAAGGTGAAAGAATATCCCGTGGCATGAAAACACTCCCGGCGTTGTTCTTTTTGAGCGCGGGCTTCCTTGCCGCCCAAGCCCCGCCCGCACCGGTCCCTCGTCCTGGCGGGAACATGTTGATCAGCCGTGCGGTTCCCGATGCAGCCGCCGTCGAGCGCGGGCAGAAAATCTTCGTGAGCAACTGCGGCTTCTGTCATGGAACTACGGCGCAAGGCGGCGATAGCGGGCCCGACCTGGTTCGATCGGCGCTAGCTTTGGACGACGAGCGCGGCGACAAAATCGGTCCGGTGATCGAGCAGGGCCGGCCCAGCAAAGGCATGCCCGCGTTTCATCTGCCGACCGATCAGATTCAAGACATCGCGGCGTTCCTTCGCTCTCGGCAACAAGCTGCTATCGATCGCAACGCCTACACCATCCTGAACATTGTGACGGGCGATCGCGACAAAGGGCGGGAATATTTCAATGGCGCCGGCCGTTGCCACGCCTGTCATTCGCCCACCGGCGACTTGGCGGGTATCGCAAAGAAGTATGATCCGGTAGCTCTGCAATCGCGCTTCTTATACCCCCGAGCGCGGCCAAACTCGCCGGATGCGCAGGCCGTCCGTTCGCAGGTCACAGTCACCATCTCTTCAGGCCAAGCCGTCTCAGGCACGCTCGAATACATTGACGACTTTGACGTCGCTCTCCGGGATGCGTCCGGCGAATATCATTCTTTTTCGAGCGGCCCGCATGTAAAAGTGGAGGTGCACGATCCACTCGCCGCGCACGCCGAGCTTCTCAAGAAATACACCGATGCCGACATGCACAACATGCTTGCTTATCTAGTGACCCTGAAATGAAACTTGCGCCCGTTATCGCTCTGTTGTCGTCCGCAATCACCGCTAGCGCGTTGTCCGCTCAAACGCTCGATCCAGCGCTGTTACTCAAGCCGCCAACCGACAATTGGCCCACTTACAATGGCGATTACTCGGGACGCCGCTTCAGCACGCTCTCGCGCATCAATTCCTCTAACGTTACTTCTATGACATTGGCCTGGGAATCTCGCCTCGATCCCGGCACCGGCACGCTGACTTCATCTATCAAATCCACGCCGCTCGAAATCAACGGCGTCCTTTATTTCACGCTGCCCGATCACGCGTGGGCCGTCGATGCGCGAACGGGCCGTCAGATCTGGCACTACCAGTGGGAATCGCACGGCGGCATTCATATTGGCAGCCGTGGCTTCGGCATGTATGGCGGGTGGNNACTTTGAAACGCCTGATAATTACCTCGTCTCTCTCAATGCCAAGGATGGCACCGAACGCTGGCACGTCGAAATCGCGGATGTGAAGCAGGAATATTTTTCCACGCCCGCCCCCATCGTGATCCGCAATCACATCATCGTCGGCGTGGGTGGCGATTCATTGGATGTTCCCGGCTATCTCGAATCTCGCGATCCCGAGACCGGTCAATTGCAATGGCGCTGGAATACCACGCCACGCAAAGGGGAAGCGGGCGCCGAGTCCTGGCCCGATCCAGAAGCAATGGAACACGGCGGCGGGATGACCTGGGTGCCCGGCACGTATGATCCCGATCTAAATCTTTATTACCTGGGCACTGGAAATCCAAACCCGGTGATGGCCGGCCAGGGCCGCAAAGGCGAGAACCTTTGGACGTGTTCCATCGTCGCCCTGAATCCCGATAGTGGCAAACTGGCTTGGGATTTTCAAGCATCGCCGCACGATAC
>PKZC01000286.1 GCA_003132905.1 Bryobacterales bacterium
GCGCGAGATGGCTCGGTCGCGATTGACCCAACTGCGACATTGCAATCGTCCACGACGACTCAGAATTTCACACAGAGAGATTATAAATTTCCTATAAATAAGTGCTGAGTGGTGTCCGAATACTCTATGCGGCGTTCAAACGGACTACTAGCGTTTGAGCACGCTCCAGTTGAGCGGAGCGCTAATAAAATTTAGGGAGGCGACAATGACCTATCATCGATCGTTGATCTGTTTTGCGCTCGCTCTTGCGCCTGCGTTGCTCACGCCTACTGCCCCGGTGCGCGCCGATGAAACCTTCGCGCCCGTCGCCGTGATCTCGCTGCCGGGCGGCCAGAAGATACAGTCCTTCGACATCAGTTTCGTCGATCCCGTCATCGGTATCTACGTTCTCGGCGACCGCACCAATTTCGCGGTCGACGTCATCGACACCACCACGAATACGGTGCTGACCCAGCTTCCGGCTGGGTTCAGCGGTCCAAATGGCGGGAATAACAATGGAGCAGGCCCTGATGGCGTGCTGACCGTCGGCCATCGAGAGGTCTGGGCGGGCGACGGCAACAGCACAGTCAAGGTGATCGACCTGTTTTCGCAACACCTGACGCACACGATCTCGACCGGCGGCGTCGATCGAGCCGACGAGCTTTGCCTGGACCCGCGCCATCATCTCGTCATGGTGGCCAACAATGCCGACTCCCCGCCATTCGCCAGTATTATTTCGACCACCACCTATGCGGTGGTGAAGAAGATCTCGTTTGACGGAACGAGCGGCGCGCCGAACTCGAACAACGGCGCCGAGCAATGCCAGTGGGATCATCGCACCGGCAAGTTCTATATCTCCATCCCGGGAATCGTCGGTCAGCCGGCCGGCACCGGCGGCGTGGCGGTGATCGACCCCATTACGCTGGCGGTCGAGACCACGTTCGTCGTTCCGCTCGCAAGCTGCCAAGCGCCGCAAGGCCTGACGATCGGGCCGGATCATCAGATCCTGCTCGGCTGCAACGGGCCGGCGGGCGCCAACCATCCGACGGCGATCATCGACGATCGCAACGGTCACGTCATCAAGACGCTCGCCAATGAGTCGGGCTCCGATGAGGTGTGGTACAACGAAGGTGACGGCCACTACTTCTTGGCGAGATCTTCGTCCGTCGGCACGAACCAACTGCTCGGCATCGTCGATTCCGACACGCCCGGCCTCGGGCACGACGACCAGCCCGGCAGCGAAATCATGGCGGATGCGGACGTTATAACGGCAAACAAGACCATCGCCGGCCGCAGTGCCCATTCCGTCGCTGCCGATCCCGTAACCAACCAGGTCTACGTGCCGATTCCCGCCGGCGTCAGCACGGTCTGCAGTTCAAAGGGCGGCAACGATGCGAACGGCTGCATCGCGGTCTTCAAAAGCCCGAACGACGACATGTTCAAAAGGCTGGCCGACCGCGACGACAAGCGCGGCGACCACCTTTGATCCGTTAGGGTGTCAATACTTCTCCGGCGGAGATGGTGTCTTCGCCGGAGAGATCCTACGCAGAAACGCAGAAGATGGGCCAAATCTAATCTGACCGGTGATGCACGAGCGGTACGGGCGCCACGGCCTGGCGCGGCGTTCCGGTGCTGAGCACGATCACCTCGATATTGCTCCCCATTGGTCCAATCACATAATCGTAGCCATCGAGTACATGCAGTAAGATTTTGCGCAACGACCCTTCATAGGTCGCTGTAATACGGCGATTCAATGTCGTGCCGCGATAGCGCAAGTCATAGCGCTGGTGCAGAGCGGCAAGAATCTCTTCTATCGTCGCGTCATGCGCCTCCAATCGAATATCCTCTGCCGCCCCTTGCAAGCGGATCTCGGCCCAAACCGGATGACTTTGAAACAGCGCCAGGAACGCCCCGACGATTGATATCGATACGGCGCGAATGTCTCGCACTGAAAAGCCCCAGAGCATCCACAAAAATTATCGTTGATCACTCGAATGTAAGTGCGGAAGGATACTGCATCAATTTCCCGACAGACGATAGCTGTAGAGTTTGCCACGGCTGGCCCGAAGCCAGACCGCAGTCGAAGGGCTTGGTTGCCCCAATAATTTGTCGGTTTGTGGCACTTCACGTCATTCGTGGCGCTGCAACATTTCGGTCACTAACGGTGCAAAGCGGACATTGGCAAGGTGGCAGCACTTTATTTGCCGTTAGCCGTACCGCTGCATCTTTTTACTAGCGATGCGCTGGGACGCACGAGCCAAGCGGAACAAACTTCTCAGATTTTCAGCGGTTTACCTTCGCGTTCGAGATCGCAGAACAATCAACTAGGATGATTACAACTGCTCAATTTGCGCAGCGGAGGCATCGGGCAAGCGATCCCAAACGAAGCTCCGCCGATGCACGCAGGGTCACAAAAGCTGCAAACCGCATGGCGATCTATTCCACGCCCGAACCAAGCCCGAAAGTGATCAATCCGCCCGGGGGCTCATCGGCCCTGGTGGTGGCGCTGGTGGCCGTGGTGGCAGCGGTGGCCATCGCGGCGGCGGCTTAGGCTTAGAGGGTTGAGCGGTCTTGGCTGCTGACTTGTGCATAGCGACCTCCACGTCGAGACTGAACCGCGAGTATTCAGGATCGCGCTATTACTTTGAAACAGTCTGCAACCGGTACGGTCGGGGTTCAACTAGCTTGTGAGGATTGCCATCAGCGAAATGCCGCCTGTTGGCACAACGCTGACATCGAACAGCGGCACCCGTTCCGTTGTACTTTTTTACCCGTGAGCCCTCGGTCGCACGAGCCGAGCAGAACAACCTTCTCAGATTTTCAGCGTTTAGGTTCGCTAAAACTCATTTGGGATGTCCGCTTTGCCCCAAATAGCTACCGTAAGTGCTGCAATGCAGCGAACGACGCTATGTGCCAATAGCGAGCATGGTGGGCACGTAGAGCCGACTGCGATCCAATAATCCGAACCAACAAATAGTTAGCGTCGGGACCAGTCGATATAACCGGTTTTGTTATTGCGCTCCATAACCCCGTTTATCAGTTCGGCAAAGCGACGATAAAATTGATCATCAAAGATATTTTCGGTGCTGTTGGAACGCACGCTTTCATCATGCACCAGCATGTCAAACTGGTCTTTCAGTAGGCCCCATTCATTCGTATCGCTAGACATCTTTTGTCTCCACATGGAGTCAACAATTGAACTCCGCGCGCCAAGGTCTGTTCCATCATGAGGTGCCGGACCGGATCGTTGTCATGATATTTATGCCGCACTTATAAAGTGGCGATGCTTTCCCAATCGATGATAGGGGCTGAAACCGGCATCAAAACCATAGCCGCAGTGCACGGCCAATGTCGCTGATGGGTCTTGTGT
>PKZC01000303.1 GCA_003132905.1 Bryobacterales bacterium
CTGGAAGAACGCCCCGGCGGGGCTATTGAGAAATGACATGTCGCCGAAGCCGGCTTACACGGCTTTAAAGGATCTGATCAAAAAGCAATGGTGGACCCGCGCCGAAGAAGTTGCGGATGCCAGCGGCGATGTTCGCTTAAGAGGTTTTTACGGCAGCTATGAATTGACGGCGCAATCCGGAGGACGGCATTTGCGCGGCGAATTTACATTTGACTCCGAGAGCGCGAAAGCCATCGAGGTCCATCTTCAATGAAGCGAAAGCGGCCGAGCGCCGCAGGAAATAAACGTTCGTAGAGAAAGAGCGTATGAGATCACAAAAACCAAGTTCGTCATCCTTGACTTCTATTCTGCGCATCGCCGGCCTGACAGCGATGATTGCTCCGATATTGTTGCTATGCCCGCTTTCACAAGCGCAGGCAAGCCCGGCTCCCACCATCACGAAGATTTCCCCCACCGCGGTCAATCCCAAGGGCGGAGCGGTTATTACGATTACGGGAACTAATTTTGTAAGTGGCGCGACGGTCACGATTGCATCGAATAGTGCAACGGGCGTCACTTTCGTCAGTAAAACTAGTTTGAAAGCCACCGTCCCTGCGTCCACAGGCGGCGCCGAGGGCCCGGCGAATGTGACGGTGACCAATCCCGATACTCAAAGCGCAACTTTGACAAATGGCCTGACGTACAAGCTTGCCGCGCCCACCGTCACCTCGATCTCCCCCACTGTCGCCACGGCCGCGGGTGGCACCGTGATTACGATTACGGGCACTAATTTCGTTCTCGGCGCGACGGTCAGCTTCGGAGCCAATGCCGGCACCAACGTCGTGTTCACCAGCAAGACCAGTCTGAAAGCCACCGCCCCAGCTTCCACGAACAAAGCGGAAGGCCAAGTGAACGTAACCGTGACCAATCCCGATGGTCAAGCGGGGACGCTAACAAACGGCTTGATGTATCAATTTCCGGCGCCGACAATCACACAAATTTCACCCACGACAGCTTCGCCCAAAGGCGGAGCCGGGATCACGATTACGGGCACCAATTTTGTGAGCGGTGCGACGGTGATGTTCGGAGCGAATAGCGCAACCGCGGTTACCTTTAACAGTTCCACCAGCCTGAAGGCCACGGCACCGGCCTCAACCAATAAAGCTGAGGGTCCGGTGAACGTGGTGGTAACGAATCCGGACGGCCAGGCGGCCACTTTGACCAACGGGTTGATGTACCAATATGCTGCTCCCACGATTACTTCCATTTCGCCCGCGGTCTCATCCACCAGCGGCGGCGCGGTAATCACGATTACCGGGAACAACTTCTTAACTGGCGCGACCGTGAGTTTCGGTCTTAATAATGCGACCAATGTAGTATTCGTCAGCAAAACCAGCCTGCAGGCCACCACGCCAGCTTCCACCAACAGCGCAGAAGGCAACGTGAACGTAACGGTAACCAATCCCGATAGCCAGGCTGCGACTTTGACGGGAGGGTTGCTCTATCACCTTCCGCCGAGTTTGACATCTATAACGCCGGCATTCGGGCTACCGGCCGGTGGATATACGGTCGTCCTGAACGGTCAATACTTCCGCGCGGGTGCAGCGGTGCTATTCGGTACCGTGCCCGCGACGTCCGTCGCCTTCAACAGCAACACGACCCTGACTGTGGGAGTTCCGGCCCAAGCGGCCGGTCTTGTGAACGTGACTGTCACGGACACCGACGGACTGACCACAACACTAAATAACGGATTCAACTACACGCCCGTGGACGTCACGCAGGTGAGCCCCGTAATCGGGCCAATCAGCGGCGGCAATACAGTCACCATTACAGGAATTGGATTCACGAGCGGATCCACTGTGAGCTTCGGCGCTACGGCGGCCACCTCCGTGACATTCGTTTCGTCGACGACGCTAACTGCGGTGGCGCCGACCCATGCCTCCGGGATGGTGAGTGTCACGGTTGTAAGTTCGAATGGAACCGGGATTCTTCCGCAGGCTTATGATTTCTCCGGCGGAGCGATCATTTCAAGCGTGTCACCATCCTCCGGACTGCTGGCGGGTGGCAACACCGTTACAGTGAAGGGCTTCAACCTGAAGTCGGTAACTCAAGTCCTTTTCGGGAGCACGCCGGTTGCGATCACCAGCACCAGTTCAAACGCAATTGTCGTGACCGCCCCAGCATTTCCAGGCGGCGCGAATCCGGTAGCGGTTAAAGTTATTAACCCTAACGGATCGTACACCCTGCCAAGTGCGTACGATTATTCGTTATTGATTCTCACGCAGGGTCTAGACGATGCCTATCCCACTTTTCCCTACAGCAACACCTTAGCGGTGACCGGTGGAACCGGGCCTTACAACTGGACGATTACATCGGGAGCATTACCTACGGGCTTGGGGCTCAACGCGTCCACAGGCGTTATCAGTGGAATGCCGGCGGCCAATTATGCCACCTACACGATCGGCTTGCAGGTAGCGGATTCGTCGGTGCCCCCGAATATCGCTACTACGTCGCTGACCTTCAATGTGCTCTTTGGCTTCAGCTCCGAAACGATTCCCGCGAATTTATTCGGGATGATTCTCTACGATCAAACCACGTGGCCAACCGTGCAGTTTGGCGCGCTGGGAAAGGGCTTGGGGACTACATGGCCTTTTATCGAACAAACCCAAGGAGTGTATAACTGGACGGCGCTCGATGAGTATGTGGCCGATGCCGCGGCTCATCAGGTGCCCGGCTCGAACACCCCATTCACTATCTACTGGACGAATGCGAACGTGCCACCATGGGCAGCCTCCGATACCACCACCTGCACGACCTACTTGGGAACAGTCATATCCGCTTGCACCAGCACGGTCAGCAATATTCAATATCTTACGGATTTCATGACCGCCCTGGTCACTCGCTATAACGGAGGGCCCGGATCTCCTGGGCCGATTCAGATTTATGAGTTATGGAACGAGCCGAACGTGATCAACGTTTATACCGGAAGCTTCGCAGACCTGGCTACCTTAACTGCGACCGCGTACAACGTCATCCGGGCCAACAACCCCAGCGCGATCATTCTTTCGCCCTCGCCCACGTCAGCGGGCTATCTGGAGACTTACCTCACTACGCCGGGCGCGCCGCTGGGTGTGGACGCAATCGCAATTCATGGCTATCCCGATGTCACGCAGGACGATGTGGCGGAAGCGATCACGGGCTTCAAGAGCGTCAATATCAAACTTTCGATGATCCAGGCCGGGGTAGGACCAAAGCCGATCTGGGATACAGAATCGTCGTGGGGAGGACCACTGGCCATCCCCGATCCGGATTTGCGATCAGCCTTCGTGGCACGCACCTTCCTGCTGCATTGGTCGGCGGGCATCCACAACATGTATTGGTACGGCTGGGATGCGCCCGATTGGGGAACGCTGTATTATCCGCCACCGATCGGCGCTACGCCAGCCGCCACCGCATATAACGTCACTTTCAACTGGATGGTGGGCGCATCCATGCCCGCGCCTTGCTCGGCCAATGGCGGGTCGACGTTTCTGGCCGTATATACCTGTCAGCTCACTCGGCCCGGCGGTTATACCGCGCTCGCCGTCTGGGATACGACCCAGACTTGCAACGCCGGCACGTGTACTTCTTCCACCTTTATTCCGCCACCGCAATACACACAGTATCGCGACTTGACTGGCCTGGTTACCACCATCAGCCCTAGCCAGCCGGTCCAGATCGGCGCGAAGCCGATCCTATTCGAGACTGGAAATCCGCCGGGGGATCCGCCGCCGCCGCCGAATGGGACCATTTCTTATTCGGGATTGACACCCGCCTTATCTAGCACCGCGCAGACCCATCCTTATAACCCGCCGGTGCCCGCATCGTCCAATCAGGCGCCGAACACGACTCCAGCTTTGGGCCAGATCGCCCCGGTGAATCTCTTGGTGATGCCGGGACTTTCGGCGCCCAACTTCGATATGCAAGCAATCGATTCCGATGCCACTCTCGCCGTAGGCACTACGCAAGTGATGCAATGGGCGGATTTCGGTCTGGAAGTCTACAACAAGAGCGGCCAGGCACTGGTAGGCGTCCAAGGGACCGCCTTCTGGTCGTCAAACAGTCCCTGCACCTACGGGGTCAACGCGGACGGAACCGTCCAGTTCGACAAAATGGCTTCGGTGTGGGTGGTGGGTATGCGGTCTGGATCGAACACGGAATGCATCGCGATTTCGCAAACCTCCGACGCGACGCAGCAGTACAACGAGTACGCCCTGCAGTATATCGATGCCCTGCATCCGGCGTACCAGATGGATTACCCCAAGCTCGGAGTATGGCCGGACGGATACTACATCGTTTTCGACATGCTCAACCCCCCACCGCCGTTGGGAACGGGCGACTACACTCCTGCATACTCCGTGGTCTGCGCTTTAGAACGATCCGCCATGCTCCTCGGCGCGCCCAATCCACAAACCATCTGTTTCACAACCGAATACAACAACAACACCGGCTTCTTCCACTTGCTTCCCTCGGACATGGACGCTGCGGCTCCGCCTCCGGCTGGGTCGCCGAACCATATTTTCACCTTTGCTAAACCCGTTACTGTGCCCCCGGCGGTCTCTCAGTATCATCTTTACCGCTACGAGTTCCATGTGAACTACGCCACACCATCGGCGAGCACGCTCAGCGGGCCTTTTCAGGTGGATACTAACGCTTTCGCAAATCTCATGCCGGCCTGCGGCGCAGGAAACTCCAATTGCGTGCCGCAGCCTGCACCAGCGACAACGCCGCTGGATTCAGTGGGCGGTTATCTGATGGGCCGTGCGGCTTATAGGAATTTTGGAACCTATGAATCGCTGGTGTTCTCTCAGGCTGCCCAGACCTCAGCCACCAGCCCCGTTGGAGTCAGCTGGTATGAGCTGCGTAACCTCTCGACCATTCCGACCATTTACCAGAGCGGGTTCTTACAAGCGGCAACCAGCTCAACCACGCCGGATGGTTTCAGCCGCTGGATGAGTGCCGCCGCTGAGGATAACGTGGGGAACATCGCCATGGGCTATAGCATTTCGGGTGCGGCGGCCACTTCGTATTACAGTGGACTCCCCGGCCTGGCCATTGATGCCAGAAGCCCCTCCACGCCGCTCGGTACGCTACTCACCGAGGAGATCGTCTTCCAGGGGGTAAGTGTGGAGGTTCCGAATCCTCCACCCGCGCTAAAGATCGAACGCTGGGGTGCGGTATCGGGCATGGCGATCGACCCGGTGGATCAGTGCACGTTCTGGTTTACCGGCCAATACCAGCCCGCGCCCGGCGTTTACAACTGGTCCACAGAACTAGTTTCATTCAAGTTGCCGAATTGTCACTAATCGACCGGAGGGAAGACCCAACCGGACGAGATCTTATTTGGAGGAACTTATCATGCAGACTTATAAAGGCAAAGTACTCGTTACAGGCGCCGGCGGATTTATCGGCCATTATCTCACCACTTACTTAGTCAAGCACGGTTACTGGGTGCGGGGCGTCGATATCAAAGAACCCGAATACGCGCCCACGGACGCGCACGAATTCGAACTGCTGGACCTGCGGCGTTTCGATAACGCACTCATAGCCACTCGCGGAATCTCGCATGTTTACGCGCTGGCGGCCGATATGGGCGGGATTGGATTCATCGAATCCAACAAAGGAATTATCGTCCGGAACAACACGCTGATCAATCTTCACACCATCGANNGCAGCCAGGATCAACGGCGCGGACCGGTATCTTTATACCTCGAGCGCCTGCATCTATCCGGGCTATCTCCAGAAAGAAACCAATATCGCTCCGCTCAAAGAGACGGACGCTTATCCGGCCGACGCTGAAGACGGCTACGGTTGGGAAAAACTGTACGCCGAACGCGTCTGCCGTCACTACACCGAGGATTTTGGACTCGATACGCGCGTGGTTCGCTTTCACAACATCTTTGGGCCGCTGGGCACCTACGATGGTGGGCGTGAAAAATCTCCCGCAGCCATCTGCCGCAAGATCGCTATGGCGGACAACGTGGATTCCATCGAAGTGTGGGGTGACGGAAATCAGACCCGTTCCTATTGCTACGTGGACGATTGCGTGGAAGGAATTTTCCGGCTCATGCAATCGAACTTCAATCAGCCGCTGAATCTGGGCCAAGACCGCATGATCTCCATTAATGAACTGGTCGACATGGTGGCGCAGATCGCGAGCAAGAAGATCGGCCGGATCCACGACGTCTCGAAGCCGCAAGGGGTACGCGGCCGCAACAGCGACAATTCCCTGCTGCGGAAGGTGCTGGGATGGGAACCTTCCATCTCGTTGGAAGAAGGTCTGGCGAAGACTTACTTCTGGATTCACGAACAGTTGGAAGCGAAGGGCAGCCTGGCCCACTCCATGACCGTGGCTTCCTGAGAATAGTGAATTCTCGCATCCGGCCGTATTCAAAACACACTCACACCGATACGGCCGGAGGAATGATGGAAATTGAAAAAAAAACGCTGGCAATTGAGGAACACAATGAAACATCCCGCTAAACGCGTGCAAGACAGATTAGGAATGGTTCTTCGCCTTGCATCGGCAACCGTGCTTGTGTCTGGCTTGGCGCTCAATACAGCATTGGCGCAGCCGGTGATTCCGTCGGTGGTGACATGGCACAACGATCAATACCGGACGGGACAGAATCTGCAGGAAACGATTCTGACGCCGACCAATGTCAACGCAACTCAGTTCGGAAAAATCTTTTCGTATAAGGTAAACGGGCAGATCTACGCGCAGCCTCTTTATGTGCCTGGAGTAACGATCGAAGGGAAAGGCGTCCACAACGTGGTGTATGTCGCCACCGAGGCGGACAGTGTTTATGCGTTCGACGCCGACAACGCCACAGCGAATCCCACTCCTCTTTGGTACACCAGCTTTACCAATCCGCCCAATGTGGTTGCAGTGCCCGCGAACTGCGAGAATAGCGCCTGCACCATTGCTCCCACACAAGGGATCACGGGAACGCCGGTAATTTCCACGGCGACGCAGACCATTTACTTAGTGGCGAGAACTCAGGAAACGTCGGCCAGCACCGGCAAAGTGAGTTACTACTACCGCTTGCATGCGCTCGATATCACCAGCGGCGCGGAAAAGTCCGGCAGCCCCGTGGTGATTTGCGGCGTCACTTCTCCCACTACCGGCTGCCTTATCGGCGCGGGAAGACTGAATACGATTACCGGCAGTCAACGGCCCGGGTTGCTTTGGCTCCCACAGACTGGCACGTCTGCGGGCGTTGTTTACATTGGTTTTGTCAATGCGGGAACCCTTTTAGCCTATGATGCCGCCAGTCTCAAACAACTGGCGACCTGGACCTCTGTCCCCAATCCAGAGCTGAACGTTTTGGATTTGAAGGTGTCGGGCGGGATTTGGGGCAGCGGCGGCGGTCTGGCAGCGGGCGATGCCGGCAACATATTCGTATCGATTGGAGACGGATATTGGGATGCGGGCACCGGAGGCGTAAATTACGGGGACAGCGTGGTCAGGCTTCGCTTGATGGCGGGCGCAACCAAAGGAACTTTTCAGTTAGCAGTGCAGGATTATTTTACGCCGTCGGATCAGGCTTGCAGAGCAGAAAACGACGTTGATCTCGGTTCGGGCGGTCCCATGATATTGCCGCAGCAGCCCGGTCCTGTGCAGCACGAACTGGTGATCGCGGGCAAAGGCGCCCTGATTTGCGACAGCGCCAGCCCCATTGAAGTGGTCAACACGCAGAACATGGGCAAGCTCGGCGGCCAGGTGCAAAGCGTCCAAGGCGCACCCAATGGCTACTGGGGTTCGCCGGCATATTGGCAAGCTGCCGCAGGCAAAGAATACATCTACTATGCCGGACTGAATTTCGGCCATCAGGGCGATTATCTTCGCCAATACGCGTTGGTCCAGGGCGCCATTGACCCGGTGACTTCGATTGCTGAAACTCCAGAGAAATTCGGCGTAGGAGCCACGCCGTCGATTTCCGCCAACGGAAAAACCAACGGGATTGTTTGGGCGATAGAGCGAACGCAATGGCTGAACGCTTCCATTTCAACTGAGCCGGCTATTCTGCATGCTTACGACGCGCGGAACGTTGCCCTGGAACTCTATAACAGCGGGACAAATCCCACTCGGGATAAAGCTGGTAACGCTGCTAAATTCAACGTGCCTACCGTGGTGAACGGGAAGGTGTACATCGGCACTCAGTCAGAGCTGGACGTGTATGGGTTACTGCCCTGAGCACATTGGTTCACTTTGGGCCAAGGTCAGCGTGCCGTCCGGCGCGAACCTGGCGTCGTGTGCATTTCTCATGCTGACCATGTCTACTCTCACCGCCGGACCAATTCACGTACTGACGAGTCGTTATAACGATTCACGAACCGGCGCAAACATTAGCGAAACTGCGTTGAATGTCAGCAATGTGAACAGCGCCACTTTCGGTGCTGTGTTCAGCCTTGCCGTCAGCGGTTCTGTTTATGCCCAGCCCCTCTATGTTCCAGGAGTAACTATCCCAGGCAAGGGCGTTCACAATGTGCTCTACGTGTGCACCATGAACGACATTATTTATGCCTTCGATGCCGACTCAAACACGGGTGGCAACAAGTCGCCTTTGTGGAAGCTGAACCTTACAAATCCCCCTCAAGTGGTAGCGCCCACGTGGAAACAAATTACGGGCTCCGCGATTGGAAACGTCACCGGCACGGTGGGCATCATGAGCACTCCGGTGATTAACTTTTCCAAGGGCGTCATGTTCGTTGTAGCCAGGACGCTCGAAAGCGGAAAGTTCGTTTATCGGCTGCACTCCATCAACTTTGCTTCGGGTATCGACCTGAATTCCGTGGAGATTAACGCCACCATCCCCGGCACGGGCGTCACCAGCGTAGGCGGCGTCATTACCTTCGATCCGAAACAGGAAATGCAGCGCCCCGGGCTGGCGGTAACCAACAACGGGCTGGTCGTGATCGCCTGGAGTTCCCAGCAGGACATGGACCCGTATCACGGCTGGGTGATGGCTTATCGCGAAGACAACCTGCAGCAGGCCGGCGTATTTTGCACCACTCCGGATGGAAGCCGCGGCGGCATCTGGCAAGCTGGACGCGCCCCTGCCGTGGACGTGGCGGGCAACGTGTATTTCCTGGTCGGCAATAGTGACGCCACCATGGAGGACCCTAATTTCGGCGTCGATTTCGGTGAAGCGGCGTTGAAGTTTTCGACCACCGGACAACAACTCCGGCTGACGGATTGGTTCGAGCCTGACAATGGTCCCGCGCTGGATTCAACCGACACAGACGTAGGCTCCTCCGGTCTTACGTTGATTCCCAACACGGATTTAATGGTGGGTGGCGGAAAGCAGGGAGTCTTCTATTTACTCGATAGTTCCAACCTGGGACACGAGCAAACCGGCAACGGCCAGATCCCGCAGGTTCTCTCGGTATCTCCCGGACTGCGCACAAAAGGCGGCCCAGTTTACTGGCAAAGCTCGACGCTCGGGCCTCTGATCTATACGTGGAACGAGTCTTCTTACCTAGAGGCCTATCACTTCAACGGAGCTACATTCGATACCGCTCCGGTGCTGACCGGTGTGGCCCAGGCCGGCACGACGGGCGCGATTCTGACGTTATCGGCCCACAACGAAAACCCGAACACGGGCATCATATGGGCTTCGTTGCCGCTTTCTGGAAGCCCAGGCAACGCTGTGGTGCCCGGCATCATCCGGGCTCTCAACGCCGAAACTCTGGAAGAAATCTGGAACAGCCAGGAAGTGCCAAGCCGCGACTCAGTGGGGACCTATGCGAAATTCGTTCCTCCACTCGTCGTGAACGGCAAAGTGCACATGGCAACCTTCAATAACGCAGTGGTCGTATATGGCCTTCTGCCTGTGGACGCCAGGGCGTTGCCCAAGCGTAAGAGAGCGGCCGGTAAAGAAATACGGACGCTTTCGGTCACCCGGAATAGTGGAAAGTCCAATGAAAATTGATAAACGAGAAATGACTCTTATGCTCAACCGATACAGCATCGTCTCTTGTCTCGTTACTTTTTTGACTGCTTCGGCTCTCGCTGCAGGTCCGGAGAACGTGATAACGAATCGTTATAACAATTCACGAACCGGGGCCAACCTCAGCGAAACGACCTTGACCGTCAGCAACGTAAACAGCTCGAGCTTCGGCGCCTTGTTCAGCCTTACTGTAAGTGGTTCCGTATATGCCCAACCACTTTATGTGTCAGGAGTAACCATCCCAGGCAAGGGTGTCCATAATGTGCTCTATGTGTGCACCATGGAGGACATCATTTATGCCTTCGACGCCGACTCAAATACTGGAGCCAATGCGTCGCCTTTGTGGACGCTGAACCTTACCAACCCACCCGATGCCGTGGCGCCTACATGGAAGCAGATTACCGGGTCGGCGAATGGAAACGTCAACGGTACGGTCGGCATCATGAGCACTCCGGTTATCAACGTGGCTAAAAACGCCATCTTCGTTGTGGCCAGAACCATCGAAAAGAACGCTTTCGTTTATAGGCTGCACTCCGTTGATATCAGGACGGGCGCTTTGATTAAATCCGTTAAGATCTCCGCGACCCTCCCCGGTACCGGCGTGGGCAGCGTGAATGGCGAGATCAACTTCGATCCGAAAATGGAACTGCAGCGCGCCGGCCTGGCGCTGGCCAACAATCTGGTCGTTATCGCCTGGAGTTCTCAACAAGACTTTAACCCGTATCACGGCTGGGTCATGGCTTATAGCGAAAGTAGCCTGCAACAGGCCGGCGCATTTTGCACCACCCCGGACGGCAACCGCGGCGGTATCTGGCAGTCCGGCCGCGCCCCTGTAGTGGACGCCGAGGGCAACGTCTATTTCCTGGTTGGCAACAGCGGGGCCACCCCGGAGGATCCCAATTTCGGCGTCGATTTCGGCCAATCCGCGTTAAAGTTCTCGACTACAGGACAACTGCTCCAGTTGGTGGACTGGTTCACGCCTGACGACGGTCCCACGCTGGATGTAAACGACACAGACGTAGGCTCTTCCGGCCTTACCTTACTTCCCAACACGGATTTGCTGGTGGGAGGCGGAAAGCAGGGAGTCTTTTATCTATTGAACAGCGCTAACCTAGGACACGAGCAGACCGGCAACACGCAAATCCCGCAGGTCTTTACGGTCTCTCGAGGGCACAAAATAAAAGGCGGTCCAGTTTATTGGGACAGCTCAAAGCTCGGCCGCCTGGTCTACACCTGGGACGAGAAGTCTTTCCTAGAGGCGTTTCACTTTAACGGGAGCACCTTCGGTACAGCCCCCGTCCTGACAGGCACTATCAATGCCTCTTTTGGCTCTCCGGGAGCCATCCTGGCGTTGTCCGCCAACAAGGAAAACCCGAACACCGGGATTGTGTGGGCCTCCATGCCGATCAACGAGAGCGCGGATAGCGCTGTAGTGCCCGGCATCCTGCGAGCCCTGAACGCCGAGACTCTGGAGGAGATCTGGAACAGCCAGGACGTGCCGGCCCGCGATTCGGTGGGGACGTTCGGAAAATACGTTCCTCCGTTGGTCGTGAATGGCAAAGTGTACATGGCAACCTTTAATAACGCCGTAGTCGTTTACGGCCTGCTGCCTACGGCCGCAAGCATCTCAACCAAGACCCCTGTGGCCATCCAGATAGCGACATCCGCAACACCAGTCTTTTAGGAGAACCCCAGAATGAAACTCCTCTCAAATATGAAGCTCCTGTATCGAGCCCAACTACTCGCGCCCCTCCTGATCCTGCCAGCGTGCGCGCAAATTACGCACTTCAAGCACGTCATTATTGTGGTTCAGGAAAACCGCACACCCGATAATCTTTTCCAGGGATTGTGCAGTCCACCCTACGGGTCGGCCACTCGCTGCAGCACAAATCCATCGCTAGCGCAGTACAACATCCAAACCAAGAACTGGCTCGACAAGACGTCCTCAACCGGTGTCACTCAACCCAATGCCGTCCCGATGTCGTCCAACTACGTTCCGCAAAACAACAACCTGGCGTTCGTTGCCCAATGCGATTTCTCCCCCACCTCGAAAGCATGCAAGATGGACGGCGCCGCTAACGCTGGCTGCAAAGGCACCTGCCCTGCGAGGTCACAATTCGGGTTCGTGAACAATTCGAAAGGCCTCATAAATCCCTACCTCGATTTGGCCACGCAGTACGGCTTCGCCAACTACATGTTTCAAACCAACCAGGGTTCCAGTTTTCCCGCCCACCAGTTTCTGTTCGGCGGCACCTCCGCTCCCAGTGCGAGTGACGATGCAAATGGAATCTTCGACGCAGAAAACACCTCGGAGAGCGTACAGGCTGGCTGCTTAGCTGTGGCCGGTAGCGTGGTGCAGATGATCTCGCCTGCCGGTGAGCTTCCGAACAACAAGATCTATCCTTGCTTCGAACATCAGACCATGCCCGACTTGCTCAGATCCTATACCTGGCGCTACTACACCCCGCTGCCTGGCTCTATTTGGACCGCGCCCAACGCGATCCAACACATCTGCCAACCCACTGGCCCGGGTGGAAAATGCGCTGGCCCGGAATGGACGGCAAATGTCGATCTCACCACGGCCGGTGTGCTCAATGACATAGCCGCTTGCAAACTCAGCAACCTGAGCTGGGTGATCCCCACCGGCCAGAACTCTGACCACCCTATCAGTACTGACGGCGGCGGACCATCCTGGGTGGCGACTGTCGTTAATGCCATCGGCGCCAGCACAGACTGCGACAACGGCGATGGCTACTGGAACGACACCGCCATTCTGGTCACCTGGGACGATTGGGGCGGCTGGTACGATCATGTGCCGCCCACTATTCTGCCGGAGCCGCAGGGCGACTACCAATACGGTTTCCGCGTCCCCTTACTGTTCATCTCAGCCTTCACACCGGCCGGCTACATCAATAACGACGACCAGGATTTCGGAAGCATGCTTCGGTTTGTCGAGCACAACTTTGGCATCCAGGAGGGCGCCCTTCAGTTCGCCGATAAACGCGCGAGTGGCGACCTCCACAAGTTCTACAACCTTTCGGCCGCCCCCCGATCCTTCACTCAGATCAAAACGACCAAGACGGCTGCGTTCTTCCTGAACGACACTCGTCATCCGACACCTCCGGACGATGATGACGACGACATCAAGTAGATCTTTCGGAAACGATATATGCACTTACTTAAGGTGAAGAGAAATGATCTTCGGTAATAAGTTAAACATTGCCGTTTACTTGGCGTCCACGGCCTTCTTCGTTTGTACAAGGCCGGCGGATACCGCATTCGCTCAAGCGACTATTCCATCGGTTGTTACATTCCACAACGATCCGCAACGGACGGGTCAGAATCTGCAAGAGACGATTCTTACGCTCGCTAACGTAAATCCGACTCAATTCGGCAAGCTCTTCTCATACCCGGTAGATGGCCAGTTGTATACGCAACCTCTGTATGTGCCTGCGGTAACGATTCCGGGCAAGGGTGTGCATAACGTTGTTTATGTGACCACCGAGGCTGATAGCGTTTATGCATTCGATGCCGACAGCGCCTCGGCGAATCCGGCTCCCCTGTGGTACGTAAGCTTCGCAAATCCTCCCAAGGTGGTGCCGGTTCCGTCCGACTGCAATACCAGCTCGTGCACGATTCAACCCACCCAAGGAATCACGGGAACACCCGTTATCTCCACGGCCACGAAGACTATTTATTTGGTGGCCCGGACGCAGGAGACGACAGCCGCGGGAAAACTCAGTTACTACTACCGTCTGCACGCTCTCGATATCACCAGTGGAGCCGAAAAACCAGGCAGCCCCGCGGTGATTTGCGGGGTCACTTCTCCCACTACCGGCTGCCTTATCGGCGCTGGCAGATTGAACGCGGTGACGGGAAATCAACGGCCCGCACTACTTCTGCTTCCGCAAACCGGAACGGCTGAAGGCGTCGTTTATATAGCGTTCGTCAACGCGGGAATGTTGATGGCCTATGACGCTTCTACGCTAAAACAACTGGCGAGTTGGACTTCGGTGCCCAATCCGGAATATAACGCCAAGGATGTACGGGTATCGGGTGGACTGTGGGGCAGCGGCAATGCGGTGGCCGCGGGCGATGCGGGCAATATCTTCGTCGTTGTCGGCGATGGATATTGGGATGCCGGCACGGGCGGCGCCAATTATGGGGACAGTGTGGTCAGGCTGCACCTGACCCCCGGCGCAACTAAAGGCACGTTCCAGTTTACGGTTGAAGATTACTTCACGCCGTCCGACCAGGAATGCAGGTCGGAAAACGACGTCGATCTAGGCTCGGGCGGTGTCATGGTATTGCCGCAGCAGACTGGTCCGGTGCTCCACGAATTATTGGCCGCCGGTAAAGGAGGTCCGAAGTGCGATAGCGCCAGCCCGATCGAACTCGTCAATACGCAGAACATGGGAAAGCTAGGCGGCCAGGTACAGACCGTTCAAGGATCAATCAATGGCTACTTCAGTACTCCGGCGTATTGGGAAGCTGCCTCAGGCAAGAGGTTCGTCTACTACGGTGGCTTAATTTTTAGTGGGGGCCAAGGTGACTATCTTCGCCAATATTCCATAATCAAGGGCAACATCGACCCGGTAACATCGATCGCTGAAAGCCCCGAAACATTCGTGGTGGGAACTACACCGTCCGTTTCCGCTAACGGGGGCACCAACGGGATTGTGTGGGCCACAGAACGAACCGACAAGTTGGAGCCTCCAATTTCAACCCATCCCGCCATTTTGCACGCCTACGACGCCCGAAACATCGCCACCGAACTCTATAACAGCGCCATGAAACCGGCCAGGGACCAAGCCGGCCCGGCCAACAAGTTCACCGTGCCCACGGTGGTGAACGGCAAGGTATACGTGGGCACTCAATCCGAGTTGGACGTATACGGGTTACTTCCTTAAACATATGATATCTGCCATGAATGCGCATTTAATGACACCTGGAGGAGCTTTGACTCGCAACCTTTTATCGCGATGGCATTCTGTTTTGCCGTTGATAGTCTTGAGCGCCGGTGTGCTCTCTGCTCAAACCACCAACGTGATGACTTGGCATAACAACAATCAACGGGACGGGCTGAACAGTACCGAAACCACGCTCACCCAAGCGACAGTCACGAAGAAGACCTTTGGCAAAATCTGTTCCACCGGACCGGGCGTCATCGATGGGCAAATCTACGCCGAACCGCTTGTGGTGGCGGATGGAATTAAAGGCTACAGCCAGGTGGTTTACGTGGCTACCATGAATGACACGGTCTATTTCATCGATGGCGGCAGTACAGACTGCGCGGTGATCAAAACAATCAGCCTGCTGCAACCCAACGAGAAAGCGGTTCCGTGTACCGACATTGGCCAGAGGACCTGTGGGACGTTTGATCCCCAGGTCGGTATCCTCGGTACACCAGTGATCAACTACATCACCAATACCATGTACCTGGTCACCTGGACGGAATCGACCGCCGGTACTTGTCCTACCACCAAAGCCCCAGCCTGCTTCGTTCATCGCTTGCACGCTCTCGACATCAGCACTGGCCTGGAAAGGTACAACGGCCCAGTGGTCATTCCAAGTGTCACCATTGGGAAGAACAAATTTACGTCCTTCAATCATATTCAGAGGCCTGGCTTGCTTTTCTTGCAAAATATCCCAGGAAACCTAGACCAAGAAGTGTATGTCGGTTTCTCGGGGATGGACGGAGCCGGCACTGTCGGGAAGAGCGTACCGAACGGCTGGGTGTTCGGCTTTAACGCACTGAATCTTTCGGCCCCGCCGTTGGCTTGGACCACCACACCGACCGGTGAAGGCGGAGGCGTGTGGATGAGCGGAGCAGGCCTTGCGGCTGGCATCGACTATGGACCTGGCGATGACCCGTATATCTATGTTTCCACCGGAGACGGAACGTTTGACGCCGAAGACGGCGGATCGAACTATGGAGACAGCTTTGTAAAGTTAACGACCAACCTGACGGTGAGCAGCTATTTCACCCCGTACAGGCAATACTGCGACGACGTTGGCGATGGCGATCTTGGATCGGGTGGAGTGATGTTGATCCCCAACATGGTGGGTTCCAGCACGATGGTGTTTGCAATTGCGAACGGCAAGGACGGCAACCTTTACGTGATGGATCGGACCAATCCGGGTGGTTATGCGGGCCCGGCGGGGAATATCTGTCCGAAGCCGGCGGGAACGAATTTGAATCTTGAAACCATCCCCGCGTCGACAGGAGAGTTCTATAGCGCCGGCGCTTATTGGAGCCAGAATCTATATTCGGTTGCCAACGCTTCACCCATACAGAGGTACGGAATCAGCGGCACTGCCTGCAGCCCCGGCCCAGTATGTAAGGCCCCGGCGGCCACTTCTGTCACCAAATTTCGATATGGCACGGTTCCGGTAGTCTCCTCGAATGACGACAAAACCGGAACCGCGATTGTCTGGGCCATCAACGGAAATGGGTGGCCGAACGGCAATGCAAAAGTGACGCCTATCCCGGCGGTACTTTTCGCCTACGATGCCGAGCACATCTTGGCCCCGAGTACGATTCCCCTGTTGTGGAATAGCTCGCAATGCCCGACGCGAGATCAAGCCGGAAACGCAACGAAGTTCGCGGTGCCAACCGTCGCAAATGGCCGAGTCTTCATCGGAACGATGGATCCGTCGGACGAGACGAAAACCGCGGGGCGGCTCGATGTCTATGGACCCACCACAGAGGCTTGCAAATGAACGAGGGTACAGGGCCGCTGTTTCTGGTGGGGGTCTGGCGCTCCGGAACCTCACTGTTGCAAACCCTGCTGAATCAACACTCGCAGATCGGCCTGATGTATGAGGCAGAGCTTCCGCTATTGAAGCCGCTTTTTGTAGGCGGCGCCGCGAAAGCGGACTGGCTGGAACGCTGGGACTTCTGGAACAGCGCGCTCACGCGTCACCGGATTGAACCGCGCGCCGTTCTGCCGCGGTCGAGCCACCTCAGAAGCGCGGCCGAAACAGTCTATCGCAGCTACGCGCTGCGCAACGGAGCTGTGATCTTTGGTGAAAAATCGCCCAACTATTGGGATTCTCTCGAAAGGCTGTCGAAGACTTTCCCATTCGCTCGTTTCATCATTCTCTGGCGAAATCCGTTGGCCATATGCCGCAGCGTGAAATCGGCGGGAAAGAGCGAGCCTTACTTCGCCAAGCGCGGAATGCTGCTGCGGGCACTGCTAGCGTGCGAAAAGCTAAAGGAGCAGCGAGACCGCCTGGTAGCGCGTGGGGTTCCGCTGCATGAACTGAACTATGAAGAACTGGTCCGGGATCCAGCCGCGACGCTGCAGGACATATGCACCTTTCTGGATATTCCGCTGGAATCGCGAATGATCACGCTCGAAGATGCGGACCGTTTGTCGATATACGCAGGCCAGCATCATTCGCTGGTGAAGGGCGATCACATCGTTCCATCCCAGAAGCGCCCGGAAAATCTCCCCAAGAAGTTCAAGGATAAGGCGGACCGGTACGTCGCGCGTTGGCGGGAGCAGTCTTTCGGAACATTCCCGCTTTATGCTTCGGCGGACGCAGAAAATGCGCGCAAACCGGGCCTGCTGGAAAGATTGAGCGATCGCCTGTTGTTCTGGCTTCTTCGCCGGCTAGACGCAACCGTAGTTTGGATTTATTGTTGGGCGCCTCTTTCACTATTAAAGGCATGGCGAGCAAGGAGACGGCAGGGCGAACTCGCTATTGGAGCGGAGTCCGGCTCCTAGCAGCGTTCAAGGAAGACTGATATGCGAAAACATAAACATATTGATCCCGAACTTAAATTGTTAGTACCACCCTACGGCGGCGCCCTGGTCGATCTCGTCGTCGGGCCCCAGGAACGCGCCGAATTGGCCCAGGAAGCCACGGAGCTTTCCTCGCTGCAACTGTCTCCCCGCTCCTTGTGCGACCTGGAACTGCTGGCCGTGGGCGCTTTTTCGCCCTTGCGCCGCTTCATGAATCGGGCTGAATATCTTTCTGTTTTAGAGCACATGCGGCTACCGGACGGAACGCTGTGGCCCATTCCGATTACACTGCCGGTGGACAATGCCGCCGGGTGGACGGGGAAGCGAATCGGACTGCGCAGCCCCAGCAACCACCTGATCGCGATCATGGAAATTGAGGAGATCTTCGAGCGCGAGATGGAATTGGAGCCGCAGATGGTATGCGGAACCTGCAGTGAAGATCACAGCCTGGTTGCGGAAATGCGCACTTGGGGCAAGTATTATCTGAGCGGTTCATTGAAGGTCCTAGAACTGCCCCAGCATTATGATTTCCCCGAATTGCGGCTTACGCCGGCGCAGGTGCGGGATCGGCTGGAGCAAATGGGAAATCGCGATGTCGTCGCGTTCCAGACGCACAAGCCTATGCATCGAGCTCAGGAAGTGCTTACCAAACGGGCGAAGGAAGCAGTGGGCGGCAGCTTGCTGGTTCACCCGGTAGTGGGAGTAACGCGGCCTGGCGATATCGATCACTTTACTCGCGTGCAAGTTTATAAAATGCTGATCGATCGCTACTACGATTCGAACAGCACGTTATTGGGGCTCTTGCCTCTGGCCATGCGAATGGCGGGACCGCGAGAAGCGCTCTGGCATGCGATCGTCCGCAGGAACTTCGGCGCCAATCACCTTATTGTCGGACGCGATTATGCCAGTCCGGATAACAACTCTCAGGGGCAACCCTTCTATGGTCCCTATGAGGCCCACGAACTGCTGTCGCGTTACAGCCAGGAAATAGGTGTTCAGCCCGCGCTCTATGACGATCTGGTTTACATTCCCACCGAGGACCGTTATGAGCAGGTAACCCGGATTCCCGAAAAAGCGAAAACACTCTCGATTTCCGCTACCCAGGTTCGCAACGATTATCTCGCCAAAGGGAAGCTGCTGCCATCCTGGTTCACGCGTCCGGAAACGGCTGCGATATTAGCTAGAACTTTCCCGCCGCGATGCCGGCAAGGAGTCTGCATCTGGCTCACGGGTCTGCCCAGTTCAGGGAAATCGACCATCGCCGAGATCCTGGCCATTCTGCTCACCGAGCATGGACGCCGGATCACCATGCTCGATGGCGACGTGGTACGCACGCATCTTTCCAAAGGCCTGGGGTTCTCGCGCGAGGATCGCGATGTGAACGTCCGGCGCATTGGCTTTGTGGCAGCCGAGATCGCCCGTCACAACGGCACCGTCATCTGCGCCGCGGTGAGCCCGTTCAACTCAACACGCAATCAGGTGCGCGCTATGGCTGGCGAGGAGAATTTCGCACTGGTCTATGTCAACACTGCTCCGGAAGTTTGCGAGCGGCGCGACGTGAAAGGTTTCTACGCCAAGGCTAGGGCGGGAGAGCTCAAGGGCTTTACAGGCGTGGATGATCCATACGAACCGCCGCAAAATCCCGACGTGACTTTGGAGACAGTCCATTCCACGCCTGAGCAGAACGCGCGCAAAATTGTAGATTGGTTGCGCCAGCGCGGATTTATCGAAGCGGGCCTGGAAGAGGCAAGTTCCAATGGATCTGCGGGGAGTAGCGAATCCGGTGTGGAACTTGCTTACTCCTTGCGCCCTTGGTACGCGAGCATCTAGCACTGCTAGTTGTTCCACCAGACCCAAAATTTCTTAATCGCTTCGGACCCCGACCCGTGGCTGTGGACGAAGTCTGCCCAATTGGCATTGGCGGCGGGATCCTCCGAAGACTATGGCGTTAGAAATGCGGGCGAATTCTCCTTCACCCGCATGAATTTCTTCGATTCGAACTGAGGTAAGGTTGTCTGATGTTTAAAAACGTTGTGGCCACGCCGCCATTTTTGTTGCTCCGGGCAGGGCTGATTCTGGTCCTTATGTCGGCGCTCGGGTACGCGGCGAACTCTTTGACGGTGGTTTCCAGCGCGAGTGATTTTCAGCCCGTAGCACCTGCGTCCATCGTGACGGCCTTTGGTTCCGATGTGGCGACAACAATTTTGTCGGCTACTTCCGCTACTTGGCCTGTCTCGCTTGGGGGCACCACCGTGTCAATAAAGGACAGCGGCGGAGTGGCACGCCCGGCTCCCATCGCATTTGTTTCGCCGGGGCAAGTAAATTTTCAAATCCCGGCGCAAACCGCCACGGGACCGGCCACGGCGACTATCACCAGCTTCGACGGCACAGTTTCTACCGGTGCGGTATTGGTGGCTGCCGTGGCGCCGGGGCTTTTCGCGGCCAACAGCAATGGACAAGGGGCTGCTGCTGCGATCGTCATACAGGTTGCTTCCGATGGCTCGCAGACCTCGTCGCTCGCGTTCACCTGTGGCGCCACTCCCCTGAGTTGTGTACCGTCGCCGATCACTGTGAATTCCACAAATGGCGCGGAGACCGTCTTGGAACTCTTCGGCACCGGCATCCAGGGCCGCAGTTCGCTCGCAGCCGTCACATGCACTATCGGTGGAACACCCGTGCAGGTGCTCTATGCGGGATCACAAAACACCTATCCCGGCCTGGACCAAGTGAACGTGGTGCTTCCGGCCAGCCTGGCGAATCAGGGCCAACTCAGCGTGGTGCTCACGGTACAGGGACAGACCGCGAACACAGTTGTCATTGCCACAGGCGCGCCGATAAACACCACCCAAAACTTCTACGTCGCTCCTAATGGGAACGACCACTTTAGCGGAACGTTGCAGTCTCCGAATGCCAGCGCCACCGACGGTCCGTTCGCGTCGTTAGCCATGGCTCAGAGCGCGGTTAGAAATCTACTCAGTTCCAATCCGGGACAGCCGGTATCGGTCATTCTTCGTGATGGCACTTACTATCTTCCGCTCAGTCCCACGAATCCGGGAATATTGAACTTCACTTTCGCCGATTCCGGTAGCGCCAATGCGGCGGTGACATGGCGAAATTACCCCGGTGAAACTCCGATTGTTAGCGGAGGCGTTCCGGTGAGCAGCACCTGGAAGAACGTTTCCGGCAACCTATGGCAGACGCAGTTACCGGCGAACACGCAACCTTTCGAGTATTTGTTCTACAACGGACAGCGGCGTCTGCGCTCCCGAGTTGCTGGAGCCAGCGGCGTCGGCTATTACGTGAATGATGGCGCGTGCGTTTCCACCATCACCGGCCAACCTGTGGAGAGGTCGCTGTGCAACCTGGGAACCTTTCTACGCGTAGCCGCTGAAATCGCTCCAACCGGCCCGGATGCTGCTTGCCCCAGCGTNNACAAATACCAATGGGGCTCAATCCAAGTGCCTGGATCGTTTCGGGTATAGTCCGGACGATCCGATTAGCGAGTGGATCAATCTGAATGCATCCGCGAGTACATGCGGTGGCGCTCCGAATCCATATCCCGCGGGAGACATAGAACTCACCCTATTCGATGCCTGGACGGTTGACGTAATGCGAATCAGCTGTGTAGACACAACCCGGCACGTCATCTATTTTGTAGGCGCCACCAAG
>PKZC01000201.1 GCA_003132905.1 Bryobacterales bacterium
AAATCGCCAACACCGCCTGGCGTCTCAACCGCATCCCATTTCTCGAAGCCGAGCTGTTGTCCCAAGACCCCAGCCCCCAAACCCTAATCCCGATGCTAGCCACGCTTGGCCTGCACGGCTCGCGCCTCTCCCGCCAGTTCCAAAAAGCCATCGAGCAGCTCCGCAACATCCAAGAAGATCGCCGCCGCCTGGAACGCCGCCAGCTCACCGAAGCCGCCGAGCTCTTCCTGCGCAATCAGCACAAAGGACTTCCCTGGGATCCGGCGGATGATTTTTCAGAACAAGCTGGCTTCGTTTTTTCAAAAGAACAAGTCGAGCGCCACGCACGACACCTGATGCGTCAGAACCCCACCTATTACGCCGCCCNNCCAAGCAGACCCACCGCCCACGGAAGCCGCAATTTGAGAACGCGATCGGCCCGCCATCCTCAAGCGTGAATCACTCTGCTAAAGTAGGCACGATCAGGAGGCTGAATTTGGATACTCATCGTGTGGCGAATCGAGGACTTTTGGCGCTGGCCTCCATCCTGTTCGCCACCACTCTGCCGAGCAGCGTGAAGGCTTTTCAAAATATAAGTACGAAGCAAGGTGACGCGAAGCGGGGCGACGCCCAGACCAATGCACCAAAGACGAATGCGAAGGACGGGCTGCGTTATTTGTGGATACCTCCGGGATCGTTCCTATTGGGATGCTCGCCGGGAGACACCGAGTGTTATGGCGATGAAAAGCCCACGCTCCGCGTCACCTTGACCAAAGGGTTCTGGTTGGGGGAAACCGAGGTCCCGCAAGCCGCCTACCAACGCGTGATTGGGAAAAATCCCAGCAACTTCAAGGGCCCCACCCTGCCGGTGGAACAGGTCACTTGGATCCAGGCAAATGCCTACTGCGGTGCGATCGGAGGAAGGCTGCCCACCGAAGCCGAATGGGAATACGCGGCGTGCGGCGGGAGTACGGGGAGCCGGTATGGCGATGTCGGCCAGATCGCCTGGTACCAGGGCAACAGCAAAAGCACTACGCACCCGGTTGGGCAGAAGCAAGCCAATGGGTACGGGCTGCACGACATGCTAGGCAACGTGGTGGAGTGGACTAACGATTGGCACTCCTCGGCGATTTCCAGAGAATCCATAGACCCGAAAGGGCCTGGTTCGGGTGAGTTCAAAGTGCTGCGCGGCGGAGGTTGGTTCGACGACCCCAGTCTCATTCGCGCGTCCTATCGCAGCCGGATTGAAATCGGCGATCGCGACTACAACATCGGCTTCCGATGTATCGGGGAATGACATACAGTAATGCGCAATAGCGATATAGTATCTGCCATGTTCTCTCGACGAACCGCACTTCTCGCTCCCCTGGCATTGGCTGTCGCCCCCACCGATGCCGCTTCGGGGAAAATGGCGCTGTGTCTGCACCAGAACACCTCGGCGGCCGCGGGATACCGCAAGTCGCTCGAAGGCTGGGCGCGCGCGGGGATCAAGAATGTGGAGCTGACCGATCGGATGCTGGATGATTTTCTGAAGACCGAGGACCTGGCGGCCGCGCGCCGCGTAGTCACCGATCTTGGATTGACCCCGGTCTCCTGCGCGTCCGTGCTCCCGGATTTTTGGATTCCTAATCCGAACCGGGCCGCCGCGCTCGATACCTGGAAGAAGCGCTGCGAGCAATTCTCCTCGTTCGGCCTTACCAAGATCTACTGTCCCGCCGTCACCAGCCGCAAGGTCACCGCCGACGATTACAAGGGCGCTCTCGATTGCATTCGCGAAGGTGGGGACGCGGCTATGCAGTTCAAGATGACCGCGATGATCGAGTTCGCGCGCAACTCGTCATTCATTTCCACGCTGACCACGTCGCTGAAGCTGATCCGCGAGGCCGCGCATCCCAACGTGCGTCCGATGCTGGATTGCTATCACTTCTGGTCGGGCCTCAGCAAGTTCGAAGACCTCGACCTGCTCCACCCGGGTGAGCTTGCTCATGTGCATTATCAGGATGTGCCGGACATGCCGCGCGAGCTATTGGACAATACCACACGGCTGATTCCAGGCGATGGCGTTTCCCCTTTGGTTCGGATTCTGCGGAAACTCGCCGAAAAGAACTACTCCGGAGCACTCTCGGTGGAACTGTTCCTGCCGGAGTTCACGCAGGGCGACCCCTACGAGGTGGCGACCAGGATTCGTGAGAAGGCCGAAGGAGTGATGCGCCAGGCGAAAGTAATCTGAGCGGAATTTTGCGAACGGAATGTGGATTGGCACGTATTACATCTACATAGGAGGCTGCCGTGCTCCGTTTACTTGCCGCCTGGTTCGCTTGTGCGCTCGTTCTTCTGGCTGTTGAACCGGAGGACCACGTCCGGAAGTCGGCTCCGGTTTCCTCGGCCACCCGACTGGTGTTGAATGTCGACATCGGGACCCTTCGCGTTCAGCCGGGTGATGCTAAAACCGTCCAGGCTGACGTGTATTTTCACGGATTTCCGCCTTCCCAAGCGGAGTTTGACCGGATGCGGCGCGATTTCACGCTAGACATTACACAGGTGGGCTCGGATATCCGTGTGTCCGGCGCCTTCCATAGAGGTTGGGAGCCCATGCTGGCTGTTTGGCCGACTCTTTTCGGCAGCCATTCCATGTGCCGGCATTGGCAGTGCCTGGAGTATTCAACGTGGCTCGGTGAAGTGGAGTATCGCGTTACGGTGCCCGAGAAATTCAACGCCGATCTGGAAACATCGGGTGGACCTATCTTCGTCAGCCACCTGCATGGCGACGTAAACGCCCACACTTCCGGCGGCATGCTCAACATTGACGGCATCGAAGGCGCTGTGAACGCGAGAACTTCGGGCGGCAGCATCACGCTGGCGGGCGGAAAGGGCCAAGCCATCGTACACACCTCGGGGGGAGGCATCTTCATCAAGGATGCCACCGGTTCGATCGATGCTTCTACTTCGGGCGGCATAGTTACTGCGTCCCTATTGGGGCAACCGAAGGCGGACTGCCGTTTGTACACGTCCGGAGGCAGAATCGATGTGCGCCTCAATAGGGATGCTCATGTCGATCTTGACGCGTCCACTGCCGGAGGCGGCGTTTGGACGGACTTCGCCATCCCGCGCAGTATCGAGTGGCATCGCAACGAACTGCGCGCGCCTTTGAACGGCGGTGGACNNCACATCCGGCGGTGGCATCACCGTCCGGCACACCGATTGATCACGGTTTCTGGTTCGGCGCTCCACGTGCATGGTGAAGCGTCGAAAAGGAGAACAAAATGAAAGAAAGTACTAAAGATCAGATCAAGGGTAAGCTGCATGAGGCCAAGGGCAAGATCAAAGAGCAAGCTGGGAAAGCCACTAACAACCCCAACCTGATGGCCGAGGGTCAGGACGAAAAGCTAGGCGGTAAGATCCAAAAGAAAATCGGGCAAGTCGAGAAAGTGTTTGAGAAGTAACTTTTACATCCATTACTTACATCAATGGCAGGCCTGAGTGCTTTTCCGAACCGTCTGGATCGAAAGAAACGCCAGTGTTGCGCCATCATCGAGACGCCCAAGAACCGCCGGAATAAGTTCGACTACGATCCGGAGTCGGATCTGTTTCGACTGGGGGGACTCCTGCCTGAGGGAATGATGTTCCCCTTCGATTTCGGCTTTGTTCCCAGTACCCTGGGCGGGGACGGCGACTCGCTCGACATTATGGTGCTGATGGACGAGCCTGCCCACGTGGGTTGTCTCTTGGATGTGCGGATCATCGGCCTCATTGAGGCAACTCAAACTGAAGATGGCGAAACCGAGACCAACGATCGGCTACTGGGCGTGGCCATTCATTCTTATCAGCACCAGGATGTCTCGTCGATCGAAGACTTGAATCCAGTGCGGCCCGATCAGTTGGAGCAATTCTTCGTTTCCTAAGAAGAAAAAATAGCCGTCAGGCTATCAGCATGGCGACCGCCGCTGCCGTCATGAGTGCGAAAGTAGCCCAGCCGAGCGTTCGTTCCAGCATGGGACTTACTTGATCGCCCATGACCGTCCGATCACTGGTCAGCAGCAGAATAAGCAAAATGAGCGGCGGCGCAAGAATGCCGTTGGTAACCGCGGACCAGAAGAGCATCTTTACGGCGTTCAGTCCAACGTAGTTAATCGCGAGGCCCAACAGCATTGCGACCCCCAGCACGGAGTAGAATTTTTTCGCTCCACGCGGCTTTCTCTCCAAAGATCCGCGCCAGGCTGAAGCTTCCGCGATAGCATAGGCGCAGGATCCGGCGAGCACCGGCACTCCTAGCATGCCGGTTCCAATCAGTCCCAACGTAAAGAGCAGGTATGCGGCATTTCCGGCCAGCGGGCGGAGCGCTTCGGCGGCCTCCTTGGCGGTGTCGATCTTCACGACGCCATGAGCATGCAGGCTCGCAGAAGTGGTGAGGATGATGAAGTACATAATGAAATTTGAGGCAAACATCCCCGTGATCACGTCGACCCGCAGACCACGCAATTCCTCAGCGGTGGCGCCCCTGCGTTGCGCGAGCGGCCTGCCCATGGCGCGCTCTTCTTCCACTTCCTGCGAAGCTTGCCAGAAAAACAGATAAGGAGAAATTGTGGTGCCAAGAATGCCCACTAACACCTCGACATAATCGCGCGACCAAACGGGATGCGGGATGAGCGTTGCGAGCAGCGCGTGATGCCAGTCGACGCCGGCAAAGAAGGCGGTGATCACATAGGCCAGCAGTACGAGCGTGATCCACTTGAAGATTCTGGCAATCTGACGGTAGGAGGACCAGAACAAAAAGCTGACGATTAAAGCGGTATAGAGCGGGGTCCAAACCAGGGCGTTCACGCCCGTTACCATTTGGGTCGCGTCGGCCATGCCGCCCAGATCGGCGGCGATGTTCACGACGTTGGCTACGATTAATAGCGAACACGCGCCCCAGAGGATCCACTTGGAGTAGCGGCGGCGAATGACGCCGGCCAGTCCCCGGCCGGTCACCATGCCCAGGCGTCCGCACATCATCTGAACCGATACCATGAGGGGGAACGAAATGAGCGCCGTCCACAGCAGGGCGTAGCCGAAAACGGCCCCAGCCATCGAGTAGGTGGAGATACCGGAGGGATCGTCGTCGGCGCAGCCGGTGACCAGCCCCGGTCCCAAATCTGAGAAAAACCGTTCGGCGGGATTTTGTTTGGGAGGTGCTGGTAGGTCAGTCTCTTTTGAATCCATAGGCGCGTGCGCCACTCCTAGTGTCGGCTAAAGCGGTGGCTAATAGCCGAGCCCGGGTCATTGACCCTTCGGGGCGTTCGGTGCAGCGCCTGTTTCACTGGGTGGATACACCAGTATTTCGACCTTGCCGTTATCGTCGGTATCGCTGGTCTTGCCCAGGCCAAGGGTCTTAATTCGCGTGTCGTCCAGGCGGAAATTCTTGGCGAGATAATCGTGGACCGCAGTGGCCCGGCCTTCGGATAAGATTTTGTCTTGTCCCGATTCGCCTTTCATCCCGGTGGAAACAACCACAACGGCCAAACCGAACTTGTTCGCCTGCAAGTAATCACCGGCGTCTTTTAATGCCTTCTCGTCTTTCAGCTTGGCCTGATTGTTGAAAAGCTTTTGCCCCTCGTAGTCGAAGGTCTTCATCGGCTCGCCGGGCGGAAGAGCGGAAGTGGCATGCTTCGTCAGGTCGGCGGCGTCTTCATAGCCGCGGTTTTTGAAGAATCCACGCAGCAGGAAGTTGTGCTTGAGCGCCTCCATATCTTCATTCAGGGCGGTGGCTCCCGCACTGGCCTTCTGGTAGATGGTTTTGTCGTTGATCAGCGCGCCCACGGTGCCTTTGCCGTCGTTGATTTTGGCGCTGATCGATTTCAAATTGCTGGCAGTACCATCCAGGTCGGTCACCGCGGTCTTGGCCGTGTCGAGAAGCCCGTCGGCTTTCTTCACAAGATTGGACATGTCCACGGGCGGTTCGCTCGCGATGGTATCTCCGTCTTTCAACTGAGCGCCGCCGTCGGAGCCGAAGGAAATTTCGACATACTTGTCGCCGATCAGGCCTTCCGATTTAATCGCGGCGACAGAATCGTTCTTGAGAACGTCGTGTGTTGCTTTATCGAGGTCCATGGTGACGGTTACTTTTCCATCCGGCCGGTTGGGGAGTTGGATGCGTTTTACGCTGCCTTGGTGCAATCCTCCCACCCGCACGTCAGCGCCGTCAGCGAGGCCGGCGACGTTCTGAAATTCGGCCTTGAGATGGTAGGTCGCCTGGAAAAGCGACTCTCTGCTTCCAATCAGGAAGACTCCGGCCACGAGCACCGCTAAGCCAGCGACAATGAACAAACCTAGTCGAAACGCTTGCGACATAACCCTCCCTAAGCCGCGTCTTTCAGGAACTGGACAACGAATGAATCCTGGCTCTGGTCCAGTTGTTCGAAGGTTCCGTCAATGACGACCTTCCCCTCGCGCAGCAGAACAAAACGGTCGGCAAAGGCCTTGGCTCCGCGGATGTCGTGCGTCACGACAATCGACGTCAGATTCCTTTCGTGCTTGAGTTTCACAATCAACTCTCCGATCTCAGCGGACGTGATAGGATCCAGGCCCGAGGTTGGCTCATCGAACAGCAGAATGTCCGGATCTAGCGCCAGGGCACGGGCCAAGCCCACCCGCTTCTGCATTCCGCCGGAAATGTCGGACGGCATTTTGTTCAAATCCCTCTCCATTCCGACACTCGCGAGCAAAGAGCGGACCCGTTCCTTGCGTTCGGCGTCGGATTGCGTGGTGTGACGGCTCAAGGGAAAATCGACATTCTCGGCGACGGTGAGCGAGTCATAGAGGGCTGCCTGTTGAAACAGGAATCCTATTTTCTTCCGGATCTCATTCAGGCGATTCATTTCAAGACCGACGACTTCCTGACCGTGGATTCGGATAGAGCCGGAATCGGGTTGCTGCAATCCGACAATCAGTTTCAACAAGACGCTTTTGCCGGTTCCGCTACGCCCCAGTACGACGACGGTTTCGGCGCGGGCCGCCTTGAGATCGACGCCATCCAAAACTTTTTGGGAGCCGAACGATTTGTGAAGTCCGCTGACTAACAATGATTCAGCATCTGTATTGGTGCCGCTTTGGGCGGCGCTCGGGACCGGTTCGATAGTGGTCATGAGGGGAAAAACACCTGAATGAATCGAACCAAGAGTACATCGGCGAGAATGATGAATAGCGACGACAGCACCACGGAACTGGTGGCCGAACGCCCGACGCCGGCGGTGCCGCCGCTGGTTCGCATTCCCTGAAAACAGGAAACCAAGCCAATGATTAAACCAAAAACAACCGTTTTGAATGTGGGGGGCAGAAAGTCGCTCAGCGTGGCGTCTCTTAATCCGCTATGGAGAAAGAGTTGAAAAGTGATGGGCTGCGACAGGGTTGACGAAATCCATCCGAGGAAGATTCCGGAGGCGTCGGCGGCGAGCGTCAACAACGGGAGCATGCACAGGCAAGCCATAACTCGAGTGGATGCCAGAAATTTGTAGGGGTTTACCGCCGAGACTTCCATGGCGTCAATCTGCTCGGTGACGCGCATCGATCCTAACTCTGCGCCGATGCCCGCGCCTACGCGACCGCTGACGATTAATGCCGTGATGACGGGTCCGCTTTCCTTGATCAGCGAAAAGACAATGACGGCAGGAAGCATGGCCTTGGCGCCGAAGCGTGTGAGGCTATCGCGAGTTTGCAGCGAGAGAACTACGCCGGTGGCAGCTCCTGCTAGAGCCACTAAAGGGAAGGATTTCGATCCAATGGAATCCATTTGCCGGACCAATTCACGGCCTTCCCAGGGAGCGCCGAAGCTGGCCCGCGCAACGCGGGCAGAGAAAAGAGCGAGTTCACCAAACCACTCGAAAAATGCTGTGAACCAGCTTTTCGCGAGTTTGCCAATGGGTTCGGGCACGTACTGCTCCGCCCCTTTGGATGCTTGTCAGGGGCCACAATCGTAAGGCCCTGACCTTCAAACACTTAGCTGTCTTGGCGGTTTACGTTACAGGCAATTCTTACGTAGGGAGTTACGTGGTTACCGCCTGCTCGCGCGCCCATAGCCGAAGCTTGCGGCAGGTTGCGACAAACTGGGCAGCGCTTTTCGGTCCAGTGAGTTCGATAAAGCCTTCATCCAAATCAGCTGGGATTCCGGCTTTTTCGAAGAGCGGAAGAGCGGATTTTACGAACGCGATGAACTTCAGATGTCCGAAGGCATCGGAAACGAAATCCTTCGCCGAGGCATTCGTCAGCAGTGGGTTGACTCCATCTTTGGATGGAAGGATGGCAACGGCGTCATACAACACAGACGGCCCGCCGCCGATTTTTTCATCCGCTGGTATGTGTGTGCCATCACTTGTATCAACCCCGCCCACAGTAGGAGCGATGATTTCGAGCATAGAGCCCTCGGCTTCCAATTCCTTCTTGAGCGCGTCGAGAAGCTTCCTGTCCACGCCATCGGTCACCAGAGCACCAACCTTTCTTCCGGCGAAACTCTTGGGCGGGTTCAGACCGATACTGAGAGCTTTGGAAGGCTTCAGATCTTTGCGAGTCTCAACTGCGGGAGGCAGCGTCTGCACTTTCTCTTGCAGTCCCAAACCTTTGGCTACGCGGTCGGCCAGTTTCGGGTCGATATTCGGTAAGTGCGAAACCACCCGAGCTCGAATAGCCGGCTTTTGGACCTTGCTTAGCTCGAAAATGAGCGCGTCGGCAATATGTCCCTGCTCCACTTTGGTCTGGCTGATATAAAACTGCCGAGCCTGGCTATAGTGGTCGGCGAAACTTTCGGACCGCTCGCGGACCTTGCGTCCCTTTTCATCGGCCTGCAAAGAGCGGAATCCGATTTCATGCGATTCGCGCGGGCCGCCTTCCATGCCACCCCAGGAGTTGGGCTCGTAATTCGCCCGCCCCTTGGGGTTGACCATCGCCATGTGGCCGTCCTGCTGGAAATTGTGGAACGGGCACTTGGGGGCGTTGATGGGAATGTGAGTAAAATTCGGACCGCCGAGGCGTTTGACCTGGGTATCCAGGTAGGAAAAGTTGCGCCCCTGCAGCAATGGATCGTTCGTGAAATCCACTCCCGGAATAACGTTGTTGGTACAAAACGCCACCTGCTCGGTCNNGGTCTCGGCGAAGAAGTTGTCGACGCAGCGATCGAGCACCAGACGGCCCACGCGGCGGATGGGCACCTGTTCTTCGGGGATGAGCTTGGTGGCATCCAGGACATCGAACTCGAACGAATCGGCAAATGCATCATCAAAGAGCTNNCCAAAGATCGCGCCGATGGAAATCCGGATCGGCTCCATTGATTTTGACGGCTTCGTTCCACATCACTGATTGCATGCCGAGTTTCGGCTTCCAATGAAATTTGACGAAGGTGGATTTCCCTTGCGCCGTTACGAGCCGGTAGGTGTGGACGCCGAAGCCTTCCATAAAGCGGAAGGACCGAGGGATGGCGCGATCGGACATGACCCACATGATCATGTGCATGCTTTCGGGCATCAGCGAAATGAAATCCCAGAAGTTGTCGTGAGCAGTCTGGGCTTGCGGGAAATCGCGATCGGGCTCGGCTTTTGCGGCATGAATCAGATCGGGGAATTTGATTGCGTCCTGAATAAAGAAGACGGGGATGTTGTTGCCGACGATGTCCCAATTGCCTTGTTGGGTGTAAAGCTTTACCGCGAAACCGCGAACGTCGCGGGCCAGGTCAGCGGATCCCTTGTTGCCGGCCACTGTCGAGAAGCGCACGAAGGCCGGAGTCTTCTCGCCGGCGCGTTGGAAGAGATCGGCTGCGGTAACCTCGGGGATCGGCTCGTAGGTTTCGAAATATCCGTGCGCGCCGAATCCACGGGCATGAACCACGCGCTCGGGAATCCGCTCGTGATCGAAATGGAAGATTTTCTCGCGGAGGTGAAAGTCCTCTAAAGTCGTCGGCCCTCGCGGACCCACTTTGAGTGAGTTCTGATCGTCGGAAACGGGCGTTCCCTGCTGGGTGGTAAGGATCAGTACATCCCCGTTGGAAGTTTGATGAAGTTCGCCGCCTTTGCCGCGCACTACGTCGTCTACACGTCTTGTTTTTTGTTTCATTCTATCCTTTAGTGAATAATCGCTGGGCCTGCTGGCCAGACTTATCGCGACTTGCGGGCGCGGGTCCGGGCAGCTTTCTTTGCGGCTTGGCTCCGGTTGGCCGCTCCGCGCTTCTTGGCGCTGGAGTGAGCCTGGCGCGACAACGCGGTGTGCGATGCGGCGGCATGCCCTTCACGTTTCAGAGCGGAAGTCACGCCCTGCGATCTCTTTTTCGAAACGGGGCTAGAAGGGTTCGAACCCTTGGCGTCGTCGCGCTCGGCTTGTTTGCGCGTGCGCTCGGACCCGTTCTTCGGCGGCGGAAGTTTCACTCCAGCACGCCGTGCTTTCGACAGGCCAATTGCGATGGCTTGTTTAGCGGAGCGAGCGCCGTGCTTTCCCTCGCGCACATGATCCATCTCTTCTTTGACAAATTCTCCCGCTTGCGTGGACGGAGCTTTGCCCTGGCGTTTGTCTTGCTGGGCACGCTGCAGCGTTTTCTTCTCAGGCATTTTGAATCTCCTTAGGCAAGAATGTAAATCACAGCAACTCGCGGACCTTATTCTGCACCATGGTCTCCAGGATTTTGCGGCGGTCGGGTGTTCCTCGCGCAAGCGATTCGGCGAAATGCGCAGCCTGTTTTGCCGTGACCTTAGGAGGCATGGGCGGTTCGTTTGGATCGACGATCGCTTCGATGACTACTGGACCGGGCGTACTCAGTGCTCGATCTAAAATCTCTCCGCATTCGTTGGGATCTTCGATGCTGAAACCGGCGCCACCGCAAGCACGCGCAAAATCGGCAAAGTGGATGGGCGTAAGATCGCACTCGTACTCGGGGTTACCGAGGAACACCATTTGTTCCCAGCGGATCTGGCCCAAGGAATTGTTTTTGACGATTACGATCTTAATGGGCAGACGATAGCGAACGGCGGTGACGAATTCCGCCATCAGCATGCTGAATCCGCCGTCGCCTACAAAGCCAACGCATAAACGATCGGGATAGGCGATTTGCGACGCAATGGTGTAGGGCAATCCGCAAGCCATGGTGGCGAGATTTCCGGACACGGTGTGCATTTGCCCACTCCGCGCGGGAATGTGACGCGCCCACCAAGTGGCAATGGTCCCGGAATCGCAATTAACAATGGCATCGGACGGCAGACGCTTGCCGAGTTCCGCAGCCAACCGTTGGGGCTTCATCGGCTTCGAGGTGTCGGCCGCCTGCGCATCCATGCGCTTGTTCCAATCCTTCATCCCCGCTTGCGCTCGTTTCAGGAAGCTTCTTTTTTCATTGGTTCGCAACAGAGGAAGAAGCTTTTCGAGCGAACGGCGGCAATCGCCTACCAAGCCGACTTCGACCGGATATCGCAAACCAATGCGGAGCGGATCGAGATCGATTTGCACAGCACGAGCTTGTCCAGGTTCCGGCAGAAACTCGATATAGGGGAAGCTGCTGCCAACGATTAGCAAGGTGTCGCAATCTTCCATCACCTCCTGAGAAGGCAGGGTACCAAGCAGTCCGATGCCGCCGGTGGTGTAGGGACTGTCGTCGGGCACCGCGGCCTTTCCCAGAAGTGCTTTCACAATCGGTGCGGACAGCTTGGCGGCCGTTTGCTCCAGTTCGCTGGAAGCGGAGAGAGCGCCACGCCCCGCTAGGATCGCGATTCGTTTTCCGGCGTTGAGAATCTCCGCTGCTTTCCGCAAATCATCATCGGAAGGGATGCGCGCGCTCTCGGCCGCAACATCGGAGACATGCTTGGGAACGTTACGCGGATTCCGCCCGTTTCCTTTGCTCTTTACTTCGAGTTCCTGGAAGTCAACCGGGATGCAAAGATGAGATACGCCTCGATACACCAACGCCGCGCGGCACGCCAGCTCGGCGATATTCTCCATGTGAGCCGGGCCCATGCAGCGCGTGTTATAGACGCAGACGTTTTCAAACAGCTTGTCCAGTTCCACGTCCTGTTGGGTATAGGTATCGGTAAGATCGTGGAACTGCATGCCCGTAATTGCGAGCACCGGTTGCCCATCCAACTTGGCGTCATACAACCCGTTCAGCAGATGAATGCCACCCGGTCCCGAGGTTGCCAGACAGCAACCCAACTTTCCGGTGTGCTTGGCATAGGCGCAGGCCATGAAAGCAGCTGCCTCCTCATGCCGCACCTGAATGAATCGGATTTTATCTTTCCGCTTGCGGAGCGCTTCGATGATTCCATTGATCCCGTCGCCGGGTAATCCGAAGATGGTATCCACGCCCCAGGCTTGTAATGTCTCGATCAGAACATCCGATGCGTTCATTGCGCCCCTATATTTTTTTAGACCGGCCATTTTTTAGACCAGTTCGGGCGAAGTTAGTTTCAAACTTGGTTGAATCGGCCCGAAACTTGCTGGTGAAATTTTGAGGGGGCCATGCCACGAACAGAATCCAGCAACAGCGCAGCCGACTATATTCCGGAACAAGCGGCTCTGCGCACTCTTCGGGAAGCAGTGCAGAAATGCCGGGGATGCGATCTCTACGCTCATGCGACGCAGGCCGTGTTCGGCGAAGGGCCGAAATCCGCCGACATCGTTTTGATCGGCGAACAACCTGGGGACGAGGAAGATCGACAAGGACATCCGTTCGTGGGGCCATCCGGCAAGCTGTTGGATCGGGCGCTGGTAGATGCTGGAATTGACCGGTCGTTGCTTTACGTAACCAACGCGGTGAAGCATTTTAAGTTCGAAGAGCGCGGCAAGCGCAGGTTACACAAGAAGCCTAACGGGATAGAAATCAGAGCGTGCCAGCCATGGTTGGAGGCGGAGATCAATTTGCTGCAACCTCAAAATCATCGTGTGCCTGGGCGCCACTGCCGCGCAGACCATCTTCGGCAGCACCTATCGCTTGACGAAAGAACGCGGACAGTTCGTCCAAAATGCCTGGGCACGCTATGTGACGTCGACCGTGCATCCCTCGGCTGTGCTGCGCGCGCCGGACGAAGAGCAACGGCATATGGAATATGAAAAGTTCGTGGGCGATTTGAAGAAAGTGCAGCGCGTCTGGAAGGGACTTCGCAATCAGGCCTGATTCGGGGGCGGGTCGGATAAAGATGTCATGCCCGATCTCGCACGCGCCAGTTCCGCCATTTTGGCATAACGTTCTTTGATGCGGACCAGATCTTCTTCGCTCAGCTCTTCCAAGTTGATGAACGCGTTTTGCGCTCCACGCATGGCACGCAGAAGTTCATCCGCCTTCAGTTGCAAGGCAGCGCTTTCGCGATTCTGCGTGTTCTGGATGAGAAAGAGCATCAGCATCGCGACGATGTTCGACACGGTGTTGATCACCAGCTGCCATGTATCGCTCCAGTGAAAGAGCGGTCCGCTTCCGAGCCAAACCAAAGTAAGCAGGCACACCGTCAAGAAGGCCGGACTGGAACCAGTCACTTTCGCGGCCTTCTGGGCCATTTTGGCAAACCAAGTGTTCGACGTTGTCATGCTCCTATTGTGGCTCTATAGCAATTTGTCGAGCGTTATTGGCGGGTCGCGCACGCGCTTTCCCGTGACAATATCTTTTGTACCTATGGGACTGACGCGCTGGTATTAATTTTGGGATCATCCTGCGCTGGCATGCTTATGCCCGTTAGATCATCTAGAGCGAGTTTGGTAACAGTTTCCGCTGGCGAGTATCTAGCCAATGAGGAACTCATGGCTAAGAAAACAGCTTCCAAGAAAAAGTCTGCGTCTAAGACGAAGGGCCGGACCAAGACCAAGAAAGTGATGCATGAGTACAAGGAAGGGAAGTTAAAGTCGGGCGGCCGCAAGAAAGTAACAAGCCGAAAACAGGCGGTAGCGATCGCTCTGAGCGAGGCACGTAAGTCGGGGGCGAAAATCCCGAAGAAGAAGAGTAAGTAGGAAGATCAGAAGTCAGAAGACTGAATTCAGAATTAAGAATTCAGAAGGCAGGAGACAGAATTCAGAATTAAGAATGAGGAGCGGCGTCAGACGGGTAACTTTTCGGCATCGGGATATTGGTGCTGACGCCGGCCTTCCGCGCCATCGTACTTCGTGGGGGTCTTGAAGAGTTCCAGATGTCCATCAGCGGCAGCGTCACGGCGGTCGCGCCTGCCCTTGAGTCCTCCCTTTCCCATCCAATCTTCACTTTTGCCGCGATGGTATTCCCAGCAGCTGTCGAAGAATGTGATCCGCTAGACGCCGGAAATTACGGAAAACAGGCACACATAACCGTTAGACCGTACATGGGCCGAAAGACATGAAACCTTTTTGCGCCGTGGAGGATCGTAGTCCTTCACGGTATAGAAGTATATGCGAGGCGATTCTCAATTGAAGCTGATAATCTGTTAGGAAAGTCTAAATACCCCAGGGAGGCTCGCGAATGGCCGGCGAACTCAAGATCAGGGTGAACGAACGCCCGTGGACTGTTTCAGCTTCACCCGATACGCCACTGTTGTACGTTCTTTCAAACGAACTGCTGCTGCAAGGCCCGCGCTTTGGTTGCGGACTGGCGCAGTGCGGATCGTGTTCGGTGCTGGTAAATGGCGTGGAAACGCGTTCCTGCGTCACTCCGGTTTCGGCGGTGCAAGGGAAATCGGTGACTACGCTCGAAGGATTGCCAGCCTGGTATGCCGCGCAAAAGAAACTGAAGCAGCCCCCGGCGCTGCATCCAGTGCAACAAGCCATGCTGGACGAACAGGCCGCGCAATGCGGATATTGCTATAACGGCATGATCGTGAAGTCGGCGGAGCTGCTGGCCAAGAATCCCGCCCCAACTGAAGCGCAAATCCGGACAGCCATGAACGGACACCTGTGCCGCTGCGGGACATATCCACGCATCATAACGGCGGTGCAGCGGGCATCGCGCGCGATGGCGGAGGCTAAGGCATGAGCCGGAGCACGACACGACGTCGCGATTTCTTGAAAGCGGGGGGCGCGATTGTAGTCGGTTTTCCACTGCGCGACATTCTGTTGGGGCAGACGGTTCCGGGAGCTCGCGGAACAACGGCCGGTCCTCCCGACGCCAAGCAGGTGGACACCTGGCTGGCCATTCATGCCGACAACACCGCAACGGTTTACATCGGCTTCGCGGAGCTGGGACAGGGAAATTCCACAGCGTTGCTGCAGGTAGCGGCCGAAGAGCTGGATATGGATATGAGCCAGCTTTCGACGGTGCGTTTGGATACCAACGTCACCCCGAATCAAGGTGGAACATATTCGAGCGCGTCCATTCAACGAGGCGGGCCGCAGGTTCGAACGGCGGCGGCCGAAGCGCGGCAGGCTTTGCTGAAGCTTGCATCGAACAAGCTGAACGCGCCGCCGGATGGTCTCACGATATCGAAGGGCGTGGTCTCAAGCCGCGGCGGCGGCTCGGTAAGTTATGGAGAATTGGTGGGCGATAAACCATTCCATTTGGCTTTTACCGGGACTGCTCCGGTGAAATCGTCGGCGGAGTACAAAGTTGTTGGCACAGCGGTTCCGCGGAATGACATGCCCGACAAAGTTGCCGGCAAGTATGTCTACATGCAGCACGTGCGCGTTCCTGGCATGCTACATGGGCGCGTGGTTCGTCCTCGTGGACAGGGCGCGTATGGAGCGGGTGCGAAGGTGATGGCGCTGGACGAAACGTCGATCGGCAATATTCCTGGCGCGCGAGTGCTCCGCAAGGGCGATTTTGTCGGCGTGGTGGCTGAAAACGAGTGGGACGCCGTGCGCGCGGCCCGGCAATTGAAAGTCCAGTGGGACTCGTCGCCCACGCTCACCGGCAGCGACGGGATGTATGATGCAATGCGCTCTGCCAAGACGGACGACCGCGTGGTGGTGGAACGAGGGAATGCCGCGGATGCGATTGGAGCGGCACCGCACAAAGTGGAATACAACTGCCGCGCGCCGTATCAGGCGCACGCGCCGTTCGGCCCCAACTGCGCCCTGGCTGATGTGAAGTCCGATTCCGCTACCGTGATGTGCTCGACGCAAGATGTTTATGGCACGCGTGGAACGCTGGCGCGCGTCATCGGAATGCCGGTGGACAAAGTTCGCGTGCAGTATTACGAAGGATCGGGAACTTATGGCCATAGCTGCTACGACGATGTGGCGCAGGCTGCGACATTGCTCTCCCAACTGGCCGCCAAGCCCGTGCGCCTGCAGTTCATGCGTTGGGATGAACATGGCTGGGACAATTACGGGCCCTCGCACGTGGGGGAAGTTCGGGCCGCCGCCAACGCCGACGGAAAGATTGTCGGATACGAATATCACGGCTGGCAACATCATTGGAGCAACGTGGAAACGTCCGAGCAACTCGCGCTTGGAAAGGCGGCGGCGGAATGGCAGCCCAATCCCGCGATGCAGGTGAATCCGCGATGTTGCGGGGGAATGTACGACATCCCCAACGTGCGGCTGGTGAACCATCATGTGCCGGGCCTGGGATACCTGAAGGGCGCGTGGCTACGATCGCCGCTCGATCTGTCGTTTTCGTTTACCTCCGAGCAGGCCATCGATCAGTTGGCCTTTTTGTTGAAGCTGGATCCGTACGAATTTCGCCGCAACAATATTAAAGATGCCCGTTGGCTGGGGGTTTTGGATGCCGCTGCCAAGGCCGCGAAGTGGACGCCACGTACTGCGGCTTCGAACGTGTCGCAAGCGAAGACCGTGACTGGGCGAGGCATCGGAATGGGTACGCATCTGGCTTCCTACGGTGCGGCCGTGGCTGAAATCGAGATCGACAAGCAGACAGGCAAAGTTGTCGCCAGGCATCTTTATGGCGCGGTGGATGCGGGTTTGGTTGTGAATCCCGGCAATGTCGAAAGCCAGATCAGCGGTCAGTTGGTACAGACCGCGAGCCGCATGTTCCATGAGGAAGTGACGTTTTCAAAGACCAACGTCACCAGTTTGGATTGGGCCAGCTATCCGATCCTGCGGTTTGAAGAGTGCCCGCAGGTGACGCCCGTCGTGGTGCAACGGCTGAACGAACCATCCAGTGGCGCGGGGGAAGAGGTAATGGCCGCGGCGGCCGGCGCGATCGCCAATGCATTCTTCGATGCCACGGGCGTGCGGATGAAGGAGTTCCCACTGACTCCGAAGCGCGTTCTGGCTGCGCTGAAGCTAGGCTAATTCGGAGGGAACGAAACGGTGACGGTGGTGACAACTTCCACCGGTGAGCCGTTTAAGAGCGTTGGCTTGTAGAGCCATGTCTCAACCGCTTCCAGCGCGGCCTTTACCAGAAGCGGATGCCCGCTGATCAACTGGACGTTCTGAATAGTTCCGTCGCGCCCAATAGTAATAGATAAACGAACATCGCCGGTTATGCCCGTTGACCGCGCCATATCTGGATATTTTGGCTCGGTTTTCCGGATTAAGTTGGCCGACTGAACGTTCTCGCCAACGCGTATTCTGCTCGGAGCGCTTGGAGCCGGCAGCGCAATGGCGCCTCGCAGCGTTTCCTCCGCGGCTATGAAGTACTGGATGAACGGCATCGGACCTTGAATTTCCCGATCGTCCGGCGCGAGCTGCCGGGCACGCGACGAAAGTTCGCTCGCAAGACCGAAAATTCGCTCGTTGATGGAGTCAACTCCCTTGGCCAGGTTTGGGAGCGCCGTTCCCGCGGCTGCTAGAACGATGGCATCGGAAGATTGCTCCAGCTCTGTTGACGGAGAACCCGATAGGATCTCCTTCGCATAAAGGAAGCCGAGATTTGCAGCGAGCTCACGATTGTTCGGGTCCGCATCCACGGCGCGGCGCAGCGTTCGCTCGGCGTCTTCCTGGTCTTCCCTGTCTAGGAACTTGACCGCGTTCATGACGACGGTATTGTCTTTTGTGTGACTCTGGACGGCGGCGATCCATTGGTCGCGCACTTCGTCATGATCGGCCGCATTGGCGTAGGGACCATTGGCGCGATACACGTATGCCGCCTTCGACGCACTGACGGCGGATTCCGGATGGCGCTCCACAAGATAAAGGATGTGCTGCAAACGGACGGATCGGCGGCCGGAATCGACGCCGGAAGAAGGCGGCGCAGTGTCCAAATAGAATTGCAAAAGGTTGAGGCGCGCCTGCAGGTCCTCTGGATTCTGCAAGACCTGCAATTCAAGATTTTCAATGGCCTGTGAAGACGGCAAAGGACGGGTTCGAATCACCGCAGTGGCGTTCTGGGCAGCCAAGGCTCCGGCGCTCAAAACCCCGGCCAGAACAGCGATTGCGATTCCCGGCTTCGTCATCGTGGTTAAACAGAGCAACTGCCGTGCCAACGATATGTGCTGAACCAGAAAGACTTTTCCGGCCCAGCTGTGTCCATTCGACAACTTGCGTAGCACGCGGGACACAAACGTAGCAGGCGAGACACGAATCTGTTCATCGCGATAGAGATCCAGAATACAAAGTCCGCCGGCAACTCGTACACTGTTAAGAATGGCCAATTTAGGATTTGTGGGTTTGGGCGTGATGGGCAGCCGCATGGTGAACCGTCTGCTGGACAAAGGGCACACGGTGACCGGCTTCAACCGCACGCGCTCGAAAGCCCAATGGTTGATCGATCGCGGGATGAAATGGGCCGATTCGCCCCGTGCCGTGGCCGCCGCGGCCGATGTTACGCTGTCGATGGTGACGAATTCCTCCGCACTTCAGGAGATTGCCGACGGAGCGAATGGGATTATCGCGGGTCTCGGCAAGGATAAGACCTGGATCGAAATGAGCACCGTCAGCCCGGAGATCAGCAAGGCTCTGTCCGGCCGCGTGAGAGAAAAAGGCGCGGACATGCTGGATGCGCCCGTATCGGGAAGCGTGATAACGCTCGAACAGGGAAAGCTTTCCGTGATGGTGGGCGGCCATGCGGAAACATTCGAGCGCGCCAAGCCGATCCTACTGGATTTGGGACCCAAAGTGACGCACGTCGGCGAGAACGGCCTGGCACTGGTAATGAAGATCGCGACGAACCTGAATCTTGCGGTCCAGATGCTGGCCTTCTCGGAAGCTGTTTTACTCGCCGAGAAGAGCGGGATCAAACGCGAAACGGCCGTCGACGTCCTGACGCATAGCGCCATCGCATCGCCCATGGTGCAGTATCGCGGCCCGTTTGTGCTTAAAATGCCTGAGGAGGCTTGGTTCAACGTCAACATGATGCAGAAAGATATGCTGCTGGCCCTGGAGCTGGGCCGCAAAGCCGACGTCCCCCTGCCAACTACTTCCACGGCTAACGAGTTCCTCACGGCGGCACGCGCCATGGGCTACGTGGAGCAGGATTTCGCAGTAGTATTTGAGGTACTGGCAAGAATGTCTGGAGTTCCCAGACCGGAGCTTTAAAAAGATGACCACCGCTGTTAATCCGTCCAAGCCTGGTTCCAGAACCGGCGTCGAGCTGCATCTGCATATGTATCGGCGCATGCTGATGATCCGGTTGTTCGAAGAGCAAGTGAACGATCTGTATACCCGCGCGCTGATGCCCGGGCTGGCTCACCTATATATAGGCGAGGAAGCGGTCGCGGTGGGCGTTTGCGAGGCGCTGCGGCCGGACGATTACATCACCAGCACGCATCGCGGCCACGGACATTGCCTGGCGAAAGGCGCGGCTGTGGACTTGATGTTCGCCGAGCTGCTGGGCAAAGAAGTGGGCTATTGCAAGGGCAAGGGCGGCTCGATGCACATCGCCGATCCGGCTACCGGCAACCTGGGTGCGAACGCGATCGTGGCGGGAAGCACCGGCATCGCAACAGGCGCGGCTTTTTCGGCACAGCGTTTGGGGACTGGTCAAGTAGCGATTTGCTTCTTTGGCGACGGAGCGCTCGGCCAAGGCGTGCTTTATGAAGTGATGAATATGGCGTCGCTGTGGAAGCTGCCTGTTATTTACGTCTGCGAAAACAACATGTACGGCGAGTACACGCACTTTTCGGAAACCACGGCCGGCGATATTTTGATGCGCGGTCCTGCGTTCGGAATGCCATCGGAACAGGTGGATGGCCAGGACGTACGCGCCGTCTATGCCACGACCAAACGGCTGGTGGATCGTGCCCGGGAGGGCGGAGGCCCGGCGCTGCTGGTAGCGAACACGTACCGTTACCACGGGCATCACGTCGGCGATGTCAGCCGCGAATACTATCGCTCGAAGCAGGAAGAACAGCAGTGGAAAACCGATCGCGATCCAATTCGTATCATGGCCGACTGGCTGCTGGCGCAAGGGCAGGCGGACCGCTCGGCGCTGGATAAGCTGCAGGTAGAAGTGAAGGCGGAGATCGATAGCGCGGTGCAGTTTGCGCTGGCCTCTCCCTATCCCAGTCCCGATAAGGTGGATCAAGATGTCTACGCTTGAGAGCAAAGGCGGGCTTGCGGTTGCCACTCGTGAACTCACGCTCGCGCAAGCCATCCGCGAAGCGCTGGCCGAAGAGATGCGGCGCGACCCGCGTGTATTTATTTTGGGCGAGGATATAGCCGAAGCCGGCCATCCGTTCAAAGTTCTCACCGGCCTGGTTGAGGAGTTTGGCGCGCAGCGCGTCCTCGATACTCCAATTTCAGAAGCCGGGTTCACCGGAATTGCAGTGGGCGCCGCGATGACCGGCATGCGTCCCGTCATCGACATCATGTTCGGCGATTTCATTGGTCTCACGATGGATCAAATGGTGAACCAGGCCGCCAAGATTCACTACATGTCGGGCGGAAAATGGAAAGCGCCACTGGTGATGCGAACCACGCTGGGCGCGACGCGGCGATCGGCTGCGCAGCATTCGCAATCGCTGCACGCCTGGTTTTGCCACATCCCCGGACTGAAAGTGGTGATGCCTTCGACGCCCTACGACGCCAAGGGTCTGCTGAAATCGGCCATCCGCGACGACAACCCGGTGGTCGTGTTCGAAGACAAGATGATGTACCGGCTGAAGGGCCCGGTGCCGGAGGAAGATTACACCATTCCGCTGGGCTTGGCCGATATCAAGCGCGAGGGCAGCGACATCACCATCATCGCTACCAGCAGCATGGTGCAGGTGGCGCTGGGAGCCGCAAGCCTGCTCGAAGAGAACGGCATCAGCGCCGAGGTGGTGGATCCGCGCACTCTGTGGCCGCTGGACGAGAAGACGTTGGTGGAATCGGCCAAGAAAACCTCACGCGTGATCGTGGTGGACGAAGGTTACGGACGTTATGGCGTCACCGCCGAGATTGCTTCGGTGATCCAAGAGAACTGCTTCTTCGATCTGGAGGCGCCGGTGAAGCGCATGGGCGCGATGCACGTTCCCATTCCGTTCTCGCCGCCGCTCGAAGACGTGACGGTTCCCACTGAGAAGACCGTCGCGGAAGCCGCGCTCGCGATGTTGAAATAAACGACAAACTGGAGAATCCTGTGGCATTGAAAACTTACGGAACCATGGCAGTGGATTGGGAGCAGCGCGTCGATATGGATCGACTGCGCCGGGAGCGTCTGGCGCGCGTAAAAGCGATGCTGGCCAAATCCGAGATGGGCGCTTTGCTGTGCTTCGACATGAACAACNNGTGGGACTTTGGCTCGGCCGCCAGGCATCATCAGCTCAATTGTCCCTGGCTGGGCGAGCGGTCGCGGCCCGGGATTTCTTTGCTGCGCGGCGCGATGTCGCCTGAGATGGGACGCGCGGAAGATGTGGCGAAAAAGATTAAGCTGGAGCTCGAGATGCGCGGCCTGCACAAAGAGC
>PKZC01000096.1 GCA_003132905.1 Bryobacterales bacterium
GAAATTTAAGTGGGGAGTATTCAAATTCAGCCGTAATTTCCGGTGCGTCTTTACCTCGTGCACGCACGATAAATGTACTTGCATGACCAACAACGTCACTGTCGGTTGGGGCAGCCTGAATTACGTCATCAATACCAAACAGATAAACGCGTAACTTTTCTTGTGGGTGTATTGATATTGGATTTTGAAGTGAGCTGCGACGAATCTCAGTATCAATAAATTCAGTGAATGGCGTTTGGTCCCAGGTTATCTCAACATCGGCAATCGTTTTGTCCCAAGTTCTGTTAAATATCTCAACGTAATAGCGGGTGCTGGATGGGGACTCTTTATAAAAACCATCCTTTGTTTCTACATGTTTTGGGTTGTCCAACTCATACAGAATCTCAAGAGATGGCCGTGATTTGCGGTCTCTTTCGCCAATGCGATAAGCGATAGAAAAGGCTACGGCAATCACCAGCAAAGCTGCCGTATATGGTGCTGCGCCGGCCATCATTTCTGGTTTTGGTATGTGGAGAGATTGGGCAGCGCGCTCGGTCGCAGCTTCCACTGCGACTGCCAAATAGGTCTCTTTAAGAAGTTGCCAAAGGACGGTCCCAAGTACCAATCCAACGATGGCAAAAATCGATTTGCGGGACATTCATTACTCCCCTCTACGGGATCGTATCCCGAATGGCACCCGCAGAACGGAAATACCGCCTCTGNNAATCGCCATCATTGCCGCCAGCAGCCCCGGCTCATATCAGCACATCATTTGCCGAACGTAACAATCTAAATATTAGAATGCACTCGAGCCGCATGACGCGATTGACTAATGCATTTTCAAAGAAGCTTGAAAATCATGCGTGCGCGATGGCGCTCCATTTCCTCTACTACAATTTTGTGTGTGTTCATCAAACGTTGAAAGTGTCCCCGGCTATGGCGCGCTGGCGTGACCAAGCGCCTTTGGGAGATCAGTGATATCGTGGATGCACTAGAGGCATGGGAGGCTAAGAATGCCCGAACTCACATTCAAGACTGATGATGAATGGCGGATCGCAATAGCGCCGCAGGTCATCAAGCTGGAATTGGCGGTCTACGAGGTGGGAATCGCCTTAATGTTAGTAGCGGCTGGAGCCTTTGTCGGTAGTCATTGGTGGCGCGAAGCAGCGCAAGATCACGATGCCCCAGTTACTCCGCAAGCTCAAAGACCTTACGGTGGCGCTGCTTCATGAGGGGTTCTTTACCCGTGGCGCGATCTGCAAAGGACTTTTGCACCAGGACGATCAGATGGTGTTTGGCGAGGCTCTCATTAATGCGCACGCACTTGAAGCCACGGTCGTGAAATACCCACGCATCATGATTACGAAAGATGTTGTCGAAGACGCGTTTAATTCGGATATGTCAAACGACGATTTGGCGCATTTTAAGAAAGCAAAGGACGGCCCGCATTACCTTCACGTGCTGTGGAAAATCGGAGTAATATTGGAGAGCTATAGGGACATTCTGTGCACGCGGACAACTGACGTATCGATCATCTGCACGGCCGCATCATGGCCTGAGGCCAACGCATTCATAAGCCGGTCCCAAACGCCAGCCTGCCGCCAGCGAACGAAGCGGTTGTAGCAGGTAGTCGGAGGCCCGTAGCTCTCCGGCAGATCGCGCCACGGCGCACCCGAGCGCAAAACCCAAAGGATGCCGTTGAGGACGCGCCGGTCATTTACGCGCGGCACGCCGCGCGGCTTGTTCGGCAGCATTGGCTTGATGGCGGTCCATTCATAATCGGTGAGTTCGTAGCGCATGATTCGAGGCTCCTATTTTGGGGCCTTGAATCACAGCCAGTGCAATCCGATCAACGGCGAANNAACAACGGACAAAGGTCGATTTTGGCGCGGGATTGCTATGACGCGATTGACCCATCTGCGACATCGGGCCGCGAGCGTGAGTTCAAACCTGTTCGATAGTTAGTAGCAAGGAGCTGGCAGTTCTTTCCATGCTTGAACTCGCCCCCCAAATCCCGGTTTCCGAGTGGATCAGAGGCGAGACGGTATGACTGGGCTACCAACCTGAATTAGCGAGCCAGAGTTATTCCTTCACCGCGCCAGTCATTGCCGCAACGTAGTGTTCAACGAAGAAGGCATAAAGAATAACCAATGGCAAAGAGCCTGCCACTGCGCCAGCCATTAGCGAGCCCCAACGGTAAATGTCGCCGTCGACGAATTCGTTGACGATCGCGACCGGCACTGTCTTATGCGAGGTGGTCGAGAGAAACGTCAGCGCGTATATGAATTCGTTCCAACACAGCGTGAAGCAGAAAATGAAGGCCGAGATAAGCCCCGGCACTGCCAGCGGTAGCACGATCCTGGTCAGGATTTGCCAGCGGTTNNTCAGCGCGCATTCCTCGAGCTCAAACGGGATGGTCTTGAAATAACCCATTAGCAGCCAGGTCGAGAATGGGATTAGGATGGTCGGGTAAGTGAGAATGAGGGCGAACGGAGTGTCGAATAGCCCGTACTGAAACACTACCGTCGATAACGGAATGAACAGGATCGACGGCGGAATGAGATAAGCGAGGAAGATCGCACCGCCGACCCACGCAGCCCCGCGATAACGCAAACGCACGATAGCGTAAGCCGCTAGCACGCTGGCGATGATCGACACGATCGTCGCCGACACCGCGACAAANNCAGTTTGTCTCGAACAGTAGATTGTAGAAGTGCTTAAGCGTCGGCGCCGTGGTCCAGAACGGGCTCACTTTGTCCATCTCGAGTAATTGGTCGTCCGGCTTGATGGATGTGAGCAGCATCCAATAGAATGGAAATAACAGCACAAGCATGATGATCGAGAGCGGCAGATAGACCGTCACCAGCCGCCGCGGCAGCGTTTCCAGATAGCTCATACCCTCGCTGTGGTCGGCGATTGAACCGGTTAGCACGGAGCGCGGATCGGCGGCTTTTGCGGCGAGTGCGTCAGTCATTGTTTTCGCCTTGTTGCCATTTCCTGCGCTGCAAACCAAACCACGAGATGAGAATGGCCGCGAGTAAGAATGGGATCATCGCAGTNNGCGATCGCGGAGCCTTCGCCGAGATAGCCGGACAGAATCGCGCGCTGATAGGAAAGCGTTGCCATCAGATGTGTGGCATTGACCGGCCCGCCGCGCGTGAGTACCCAGATAAGCTGGAAGT
>PKZC01000240.1 GCA_003132905.1 Bryobacterales bacterium
GCTACCTCAATGCATTGGTGCGCATGTTCGAACAAGCTCTGGCGACCACGAACACATTGCCGAACGACACTCGCGACGCACTGATCGCCCGACTGGATCAGGTCCGCAGCATCAGCCACAAGNNGTACACGAAGCGCAAAGACCGTTCCTCCCAGCGCCGATAATCCTGATCCCAGTTCCGATATCACCCTTCACGCACGCTTGCCGGAAACTCACGGTTGTCAAAGGGACTTTCACCCTCGAGCTCTCGAACATGCTCGGCACACAACAAAAAGCCCGTTCCGGAGTGACTCCGAAACGGGCTGAAGTTTTCCTTCCTAAAAAACGGTTAGTGTCTCATCTGCGTCACGATGTGACCCGTTTCGTAGACTTCGCAATACGCACGCTCCGCCACAAGTCCGGCGTCGGCAGCTCCGTTGAGCCGCAGCGTTCGCGGCTCCATCACCCACGGTTCCACAAGCACATCGGGGTCTTCGATGGTGATTTCGTAAAGAATCTCATCGCCCTTACGCGTGAATTTCTCCACGATGTGCATGTTGTCGGAATGGAAGAGGCCTCCTCGTCCCAACCACGTCGTATCGACAAACGAGATGGAGTCGAGCACCAGCGTGTCGCCCTCCCAGCTTCCGACGGTATACCCCATGTAGGTGGCCTCGATCGCCTTCTTCGGGTCGTGCTTGCGGCCGTCGGTTGGAATCACGCGAAATTCCCTGTTTCCGCCTCCGTAATCGCTCGTCGTATACAGCATGGTAATGTCGTTCGCCGTTTGGAAGATGCGGCGGGGCGTGCCCTCCCGCGGAATCCCCATCGGCTGGCACGTCATGATCGGATCGTACTTGTTCGTCCACTGATCGAGTTCCTGAACCTTGTCCCAGAACTCGGGTTTGTAAACGGGACGACTCGGCCCAAACCGCGAGGGAGAGATCCACTCGTAATCCAGCCAAAAGTTGTCTTGCCCGGTTTTGCAGCCGATGTCGGGGTTGAGTCCGCCACCCGGCACCTGCGTTGGACCACATCGGCGGGTTCCACTACCCGTGATTAGAAGAGGGGGAGCGCCCCAGGTTCCTGTCATGTCCGGCTTCCCATTGGCCAGTCGCGGCGTTACGACAGCTGCAGTCTGCGTCGCCGCTGCGGGGGAGGTCAGGGTCCAGTTGGGAGGCTGATTCGTTGGCTTGATCGCCGCCTTGACGCTTGCCGGAACAGGCATCACGACATACATCTGTCCCGTTTCCGTCAGCGTCGTCGTAATGTCGCGGACGACGGCGCCGTTTTTGCGTTCCGCCATCTTGCCCGCGTAAAACGCCTCGGCCGGGTTGAGCGGATTGTTCCAATCTCGATAATCACTGTAAGTGAACTCGTAAGTGTTCGCGCCATTTTTCACCACGACGCGTTCGGCCATGAACTTCGCGTCAAGTGTGGCGGTCGCAGTTGCATTGGGGACGCCCGGGATCGGGAACGTCACCACCGGCTTGTTGCCTTCCCATGCGACGGACGTTTTACCTGCCGTCATGACGTCGGCTGGTACCTGTTGCGGTCTGGGCGCCATTTGAGGTGGGTCCGAAGTCCCAGCGAATGCGGCCTTGAACGCACCCTGCGGGCTTGCCCACAGGCGAATCATCCGCTCCTCTACCGTTGCCGGCATCGGAGTGGCTTTCCCTTTGCCCGCGACGAGTTCGGCGCCGGGAATGTCTTCGTTCCAGGCGTACGCTCCACTGAGGACTTCGACATTGGAGCAACTCTGGCCGTTGGGCCGAGTGCCGGTGATCTGTATCTGTTCACCCGACGTCTGGTAGCTGATGCTGGTTCGATACTTCGTNNAGCATGCCCATATACCAGGCCCAGTTGAAAAGGACTGCTTTCAGGTCCTTCGCACCGGGTGCCGGGGTGTACTGCGGAGCGGCGCCTCGGCCCCCGCGACCGCCGCCTTGCGCGCCTCCGCCGCCTTGGGCCGGCGCTGCACCAGGTGCTTGTGCAATGGCCGAGGACGGCGCGCTGATCGTCAGAGCGACTGCTATCGCAACACTTGTCCCAAAGATCTTTCGTAGAACGGTCATATCATCCCCCTGCTTGTTTAAAGGCGTTCGCGTTACCGGCGGAAATTTGGATCACGCGTGCATCCGGAGGTATCCCAACCGTAGCTGAAGGCTGGCAACAGCAACCAGTTTATTTTACGCTAGCTTCTCCTGCGATTGGCTGAACTAGAGATTGAGGCCCAAGATCGTGGCCAACGCCCACAGATCTCGATGGCCATCGATTTTGCGGAAGTTCTTCTCCTTGAGCAGCTAGGCCGAAGCGACCCAGCGCTCCACCATCTCCCGATCGCGCCGCCGCGTGACGTTCGCCGTGCGGCGCGCCACACCGCTCTGCGGACTCTCGATCACATTGGTTGTGGCAAGGCATTTGTACGGCGAAGGTGGCAGCTTCAGCCGCTGCAAGGTAAACATCTCGCCGTGGCAGCACTTCGTGTGCGTTGAGGCTGTGCTGGGTGAGGTCTCGGAGTGAATCGTCGGCACTACGTACCGAGGTCGGCGTCCGAGGTGCCGCGCGGGCGACCGTACGAGTAGCGCGTGATCCACTCGGAGCCGGTAAACGCTAGGCTACTTTGCGCGAGTATTCCGCGCTCAGCATGCCTTCGCCCGCACTTGTCCGAGATGACGGATCGGATCAATAAGAGATTGGAAGACGTGAAACAATCAGTTAGGGCAGGCGAACTCCCCAGGAACTCGGACAACCTACAGTGTTTTCACTCCGCGTTTCATTGGGGCCTCTAATTCTTTCACGGCTTCCTGCGTGCGAAGATCCAGTGGATCATTTACAGGAAATCTGCGCGTGGTCGGCAAGCTCTCTTGGGGCATTGCGCCAATTTCATTTGTGGATCGTGCTTGAGCAATTTCAGGGCAGAATCGAGGCGACAACGTATGAACAGGCATCGCACTATCCACATCCTGAGAGCTGTGTGGCAC
>PKZC01000006.1 GCA_003132905.1 Bryobacterales bacterium
AAGCGCATGACGGCATCTCCCTGCTTCGCAGTTATTCGTTCCAACGCACAACTCTAGCATGGGATCCCTGCGCTGCGGCGTTTGTGCTGCTGAAGTGCGTCGAGCCTGCCGACCAGGTAGCCGAAGGTGATCGCGCCGGCACCGGGTATGGGATTTCTGCGTGGGCTTCGACAGGGCAGCGCGGCGCTCCTATTTGGGGCAATCGTCGTCAGCACAATTGTGTGTTGGCATCCAACTAAAGGAAACGCCGCCTTCAGCGTCAGCATTAAAACGCCTGGACAACTGTGTTTGCCTCAAAATAGGGGGATCACTCAGAACGTCTTCATAAGTAATCCACGCGACGAAAAACACCTTTCTGTTATCAATTATGATGTTTTGCAATTCGCCTCCGCTGAGTTCCCCAAATTGCATTCCAATTTCCTGACCAGGACCAAGGATGATCGGATTCGCAGTAATCTTATCCCATTCTAAGACGGCGAACGGATCGTCAATTTTTGGGTCAACAACCATTCCATGTTTGACTTTGAGATTACGCGCCCAAGTGCTGCCGCTATTTTTAACAGTCAAAGAAATGGCCCACCGATTGGCTTCCTTCGGAGGGGGCGGATAACCTCACCCAACTCGAGTCTCTGGACTTGAGTCCCGCCATCGCCCTGAACACCATCGTCGTTAAAAAGTGGGACGAACCCACCAAAATCTCGACTTGCGTCGCCAACTTCGTCATTGACGGGTCGGCACTTTTGAAGCTCGCTCGCGATGGGGCCCCTTCCATCAGCAACCCCTATCTAAAACCCTATCTCCAAGGCCTTGATCCCGCCAAAGGCGCCAAAGGGGCCGGGCGGATTGCCTACTCCGTCTCCCCAATCGCCGGGAGCCGCGACATTTACGTTCAGATTCTCGAAATACAAAAAGAGTAAATGACCATCTTTGCGCACAACAAAGAAATGCTTTGGGCCGCCAAACACTCCGGCGATTCACAAAATCCCCCGGCGACAACGGCGAGGTAGCGGGTGTCCGAACTATGCCCGACGAACCTCGGCTACTGATGCTGATAAGTTTTCGAACCTCCTTGGTCGTATAGGACAACTTAGGCGCGGCTTTGATAAGATTCCATCACTTCATTGAATCACAGCTGGCCTTCTGCTCCATCTCGCCCGTGCGATCGTGCTGTCGGCAACTTTGGGAGTTTTGTTGACGCCGGTGGCTTCTCGCCCAGCCGGCGGCTCGCCAGACATATATGCCGGTATTACGTCCGCCGCCTCTCCACGGCACGAAGTGTTGGTGGCATGCACAAAGGATAAGTGGTGGCACTGTATGCACGAATGCGGGCGGCAAAATCGCTGGCCGGACTGTCAACGCCAATGGTTTAAGTATCACTGTCCTTAGAAACCGTCACATGTTTTTCGTTTGCCCCAGCAATTAGACTCACGGCTCTGATTATTGAATAGGTTGGTGAAGCGTATTCGACATCGCGGAATAGATAGCAGCCTCTGGCGTAATGAGCGACAAATCTCCGACGGTATGTAGTTTCAATGTTGGCCCGCCGGCTCCGGCGTGATTACAGCCTTCCAGGCTTTCGCGTCGATCAGGTACGTTTTCGCAACGCGCTGTACATCGGCCGACGTGACGCGCTTCAGGTCAGGGATGGTATCGCGGATGATGTCGAGTCGGCGCGGATCGGTCTGCGCCCCCATCAGCCAATAGGCCCAATAGCCGTTGGTCTGCTGCTGGGTGATCATTGTTTCCACGGCCGGCTTGCGGGCGCGCTCCAATTCATCGGCGGAGATCTTGTGCGTCCTCAAGTCAGCGGCGATCGATTGCGACACACTGAAGAACATCGGCATTTTCGCCGCCGGCAACTCGGTAGCAGCGACGAAGTAACCGAAGCCCGGAAATACCCTTGACGCTCCGAGCATCGTAGCGGGGCTGTACGTAGCGCCATCGCGAATTCGCAACTGATCGAGCACGCGCGCTGCGAAGGCCTGTTCCAGCACGCGCAAATCCTGATGGGTTTGCTGGTCGAATTCATCGACAGCCGGCCACCCAACTACGGCCACGCCCTGATCGGCGCGCCCGTTGTGATGAAGTTCGATCGGCATAGCTGTAGGCGCTGGAAAGTGTATATACATGGCGGCGGGCGGCGACGCGGCGGCCTCCGATCGCTGCGGAAGTGCGCCGAACGTACCGGCCACGGCTTGAACGGCTGCGTCAACCGAGACGTCGCCGACCACCGTCACTTCAATCGGTGCAGAGGCCAACTGCCGTTCGAGCAGATCTTTTAAACCGTTCGGCCCGACAGCTTGCACTTCGGCAAGCGACGGCGTGGACCAGCGCCTGTCGTTATGTAACAGACTGCCGATGTCGCGCTGGAATACCCCCATAGGTGACCCGCTGAATTGAGTCAGTTCACTGATCTCTTCGCCGCGGGCGCGCTCGACTGCGCCAGACCGCCAACCGGGCGCGCTCACATAGGCGGCGAGGACTTGAAGCTGGGTAACGAAATCCGCCGGCCGCGTTTGTCCGCGCAGAACGAACCCATCATCGTCAAGGCTTGTGTCTGCCTTGTAGAGCCTGCCGGCCAGTGCGCGCTGCATATCATCAAGATCAATTGCCTTCACGCCGCCGTACACAAACCTATTCTGGTTAAACGCCCAGATGGCACTGTCCCGATCTGCGGGGAGTCCGAGCCGGCCATTGCCGACGCTGACTCTAACCAATATCTCGCCGGTCGTAAAAGACGTTGGCTTGACCGTCAGCCGTACGCCGTTGGCGAAACGGACAAACGTCGTCTGCATATCTGCGATCATCTTCCGATCGACGACTTGGCCGGATGGGCCGAAGCTGCTGTAGGGCCATACCACCGGTGCCGCTGCGGTTTCGCCCGTCAACGGCGCCCGCTCGGCTGCGGCGAATGTCTCAGATAATGCCGCCTGGCCGCCCTCAATCGGCGACGGGCTGACAAGATAAAGTGCCGGGCCGTGGCTGCGCATCATGGCGGCGAGTCCGGCGTTGACCTTTCCTGCGGTCAAATTTCTGAACACTTCCTCGGCGACAGACAGACTTTCGGTCGGGCTTACGAACACGTCGCCTTCGTCGAGCGACTTCGCGATCCCATCTGCAATCGCTGGACTGGGCCGCGTGGTGGCTTTGGCGGCCTCGGCCTGCAACTGCGCGTGCAATTCGCCCATGGCTCGCGTCACTTCGTCTGCGCTTACGCCATACTCTTGCATGCGACGTACCGCTAACGTTGCCGCCTGCACTGCAATGCGCCAGTCCTCCGGTCGGGTCTGGAGAATGACGCCCCAAAGATAGCCTTCGGGAACCGAACCGTCGATTTGGAGCTCCGGCTGCGTGAAGGCGTGCTGCGGGCCGTTAGCGAGGTCTTGAAGACGAAAATGTAGAATCTTCATTCCGACAAGTTTGATCAAATCGGCCTGTTCGCGCGCCTTCGTATCTGGTTCTTTTGGCATTACCCAATTGACGGCGACCAACGATGAAGCGCCTCGCCCGACGACCAGTTTAGCTTCCGGAATGCGCGAGGCAGATGATACTTGACGAGGATCGGAACCCGCCGGCCCGACCGCCTTCCAGTCCACAAAACGGTCGGTGATTTTCGCCAGAATAACTTTCGGGTCGATGTCGCCGACGACGATCAGCGTCGCTCGTTCAGGTCGGTAATAGGCATTGTAGAAATCGCGGACCAGAGAGACCGGCGCGTGCTTGACGACGTCGATCTTTCCAATCGGGAAGCGCGACCCCGCTATACTGCCCGGATATGTCAGTTGGAACACTTGTTTCATGCTCCGGTCGTTCGGTGTGTCCCTCAGTCGCTCTTCGGACAAAATAGGTCCACGCTCGTCATCCATCGCGCGTTGCGCGAGCGTCAGCTCGCCAGCAATGTCGCGCAGCCGCATCAATCCGGTATTGATTGTTTCGGCATCGTTGAGCGGGAGATTGAACTGGTAGTTGGTCTGATTGAAACCGGTCGCCGCGTTGGCGTCGGCGCCGACCGTCATGCCAAGTCGCTGCAAGCCCGGCCAGACCTGATCCTCCGGCACGTGTCGGGAACCGCGGAAGGCCATATGCTCGAGGAAATGCGCGAGCCCTTGTTGCGCGTCACTCTCTTGCCGCGATCCAGCGTCGATGACGAGGCGCATCGCTACCGCGCCTTTTGGCGTGGCGTTCTTCATGACCGCGTACCGCATGCCGTTTGCAAGCTTGCCGAAAAGAACCGCTGGGTCGGCCGGTAAATCGCTATGGACTTGCGCCCAGTCGGCGGCGCCCGCAGCGCGCGGCAGGGTCGAAATGACGAGGCCGCCGGTTGCCATGCCCAGGACAACGGCCACCACGGATGAGAGCCGTATGCCAAGGCGACATTTATTCATTGATGTGTCCCTAACTCTTTCGCATTCGATCATTGATTGCATGACCTTTGGCCTTCCAGCATCATTATCTATCGAGCAGACAAATCATTATTCAATGCTTCGTCATTGCGCAGGCTTGACCGTAAAATAAAAATAGAGCGCACCGAACTCGAACAAATTGGTGAGAACGTCCAATGTTATTTGAAGGCCGGCGACCGGACGATCGGGCGCAAGGGAGCGCTGCAGCCACGACGCCCCCTCACCCCAAAGCTCTCCAATCGTATTGATTGTATCGAAGACAAAGAATGCGAACAAAAGCCATACGGCGTATTTCGCTTTCCCGTGAGCCGCCGCCCAGGCGAGCGCGAGAATAATAACGGCAACGACCACGAATGTGATCAAGTCGCCGCGCGATTTATCCGGCAGCAGGCTGACTATGAGTTGCAATGCGGCCGCCGCGTATACCAGCCACAGAAAATATTTGAGACGTGCGAGCATTCGCCGTTTACCTCGGTCTTTTCAAACTTCTTGCGCCGATCGATGTGTTCGATCTGACTTCCCGTCAACCGCGGTACAACTCTACGGGGTGAGCGCGTAATCAGCAATATGGCTGGCGACAAAGAAAACCAAAGTAGGCAGCCATGCACCCCAATTGCCGAGCCGGGACGTCGCGAGGCCGCGCCAGAGGAAACTACGATACACCGTCTCCTCCACGATAGGAGCGTAAATGTAGGCTAGTTTCGACCTCAACAGAAAACGTGATGGCGTGCCACCGGTGGCGAGGTGCTGACGGTATGCGTCAGAAGCGGCGCCGATCTCCGTGCCTCCGTTTACTTCATAGGCCAGAACATGGACCAGGACGCCAACGCCAAGCGCCGCGCCGACGGCGATGAGCACAGCGCTTGGGCGCGGTGTGGTCCAGGCGAAATAGGGGGCGACGGGAAGACGGCGGACCAACACAGCAATCCCCAGCACGACCGGCGAGATGGCCCACAAGACGAAGTCGAGAACAGGGCCGATGCTGTGTCGTAGTGAGGGCAAGTGCATGATCCAAAACACGAGGATCAGCTGGGGCGCCATCGCCGCCACAACCCAGGCGATGCTTGTCCAGGCTCCCCACGGCCTGCCTGAGGCGGTGCCCGCTTGGGGTTCGATAGTCATGCGAGTGTGGGACATCGCTGATCCGCCGGAATTCAGTCTTCGCTACTGCAACATGAATTGCCGGCCGATGGCAAAGATCGGCCCAGGCTGTGTAAAAACGCGCTCGGTATGTTTGTGGGCGGCGTAAGCAGAGATCCCGACGGGATTGTGCGGCTCGGCGCGGCCAATTCGGAAGAATTAATCCGTGCGGACGCTTAATGGCTCCTTGAGGCGAAGAACGCGGGTTTATTGA
>PKZC01000210.1 GCA_003132905.1 Bryobacterales bacterium
AGGCAGAAAATGTCAGCAAAAACGGCGCGAATCTCGCGGGGGGTTAGTAAAAGGTGTGTGTTTGTCCAGTCCGAATCAAAAAGTTTTGAATTTGAGACGTGATCAGGCATAGCCCGGTTGTATTTGGCGCTCAGAAATATACTTCAATTCCGCAGCAGCGCACACACGTTTCTAATTGGTCAGTCCGCCGACAAACCCGCGTCGCACAAGGCCAAATACCCTATTCGTGGAATGCGCGGTGTTTTGAAATTTTGTCGCTCAATCGCTGCTTAGCGTCGAACAATCATGTTCGGCGTGGGTATTTCGGCGCGTTATCGGCGATTAGCGACAAATTGGCTTCGGGAAATGAAGTTGACGTAATTTAAGCGACGCTCTCTTCGGCGCGCGCTGTATTTTAATTCCATGACTTGGCGGTCAGGGGTTCGCCGCTTTCGCGTTTAAGGTGATGCCCCCGTGAACAATACCGGCTTCTTCTTCAGTCGGCACGTCGTCGAAAATGCGGATGATCCGGCTTTGCCGTTTCCGTTCCGCTTTCAATTTCCGGCTCTGGCTCAACCTCCCTTTGCGCCCCAGTAGACTTGGGCGGGAAGAACTCCACCCACCGAGCTTTGTATTTGCACTTTGAGCAGGTGACGATAGTGTCGTCACTATAGTCCTCGTGCACCATTAGGTTCGGATTTCCGCACTTCGGGCAGCAGCCAGCCACGGGGATGGTGATTTTTTCTGGCACAGAGCGAGTATACGTGATCTTGCGTACACTCGCATAGATCGGTTTTGGCTGGAAAATTGGCTGAGCCGTTTGGCTGCTCATGCTTCTTCTAAAGCGCGCCTCCAAATCCCGCCCTAGCGGCACATGGTCCGACTACGACGTGTTCGACGGCAAACAGCACATCGGCCGCATCATGTGGACGCACGCGGCGCCGGCAGATCGGAAATGGTTTTGGACGATCACGGCGCGCGTGCCACAATATCCGCATGATCGAGGCTACGCGGCGACTCGCGAGGATGCCATGGCGGAATTCAAAGCGGCGTGGGGGCTTTAGCCCCGTTGCGCGCGGGCGACTGCCTCGAATTAGAAAAGCAGAATGGCTATCCCGCAGAGGGCCACGCCTACGAGCAGCGTCGACCATTCCGATGGTCTCAACGCAAGTAGCCTGCCGTCGCTAATTACATATGCCATCATCGCTCGAACTCACCGTAGCCCAGCCACTCGCACCATAGCGAAGAGCGACGGCAACTGATGTAGCGCGCAGGTCACACACCGACTGAATCGTGCGGCCTGCTCCCCGCGCGCCGAGCGGAACCCGCATCGGTAACAGCCGGTAACGCGCACAAAGCCCCGTCGAATGGGCACAAGCGATGGCCTTGTAACGGTCGTAACAAGATCGGTAGTGCCCGGCAGCTCCACTTAGGCAGGTCTCCGCGTTTCTGGAGATGTACTATGTTCCCAGTCAATCCCTACCGAATGACCACCTGCAATTCGCGCACTATGCAAGGAGAGACCCAATGGACGATGACGTCAAAGTCCTTGAACGCATCTACGATCGCTTTAACGCGCGGGACATAGACGGCGTGCTGACCGCACTCACCGATGATGTCGCCTGGGCCAACGGTATGGATGGTGGCCACGTCCATGGCCGCGAGGCCGTACGCGAGTACTGGACGCGCCAGTGGACCATGGTCAGTCCGCACGTCGAGCCTGTGGGCTTTCATCGAACTGCGGATGGCGCGATCATCGCAGAGGTCCGGCAGTCTGTCCGCGATCTCGAAGGCAAGCCGCTCCAGGGGCAGACGCACGGGCTTAAAGACAAGACGGTCGGACACGTTTTCCGTCTTCGAGAGGGCAAGGTGGCTCGCTTCGACATCCAGGATGCTGCCTAAGATAAGCCAACAAATCCCGACCTAGCGGCCAACGGAGAGCTAACGACTGCGATGCATCCGGTGGTAATCGGCACATTGGCCGAACTCAAGCCGACGCTTTTGGCCACCATGCACGGCGCATCATTTTCCGGTAATGGGGCCGCCGCGCTGAAAGAGTTGGGTGACCATTTCGATAAACGCTTACGCGCGGCACTTGGGGCATAGTGGGATGAGCAGCCCTGACCGAGCGCGTGCCAAGCATTGGTGCAATGGCGGCACATGACTGCGTTCGCCGCGACGCACCATTTGTGACGCTATTGGACTAAGAGCAGACAAAGGTCATCACTGGGGCTGAATTGCTACGCAGCGAATGACCGTACAGAGGGTGCGAACTAAGGTCACAGCCACCCAATTCCGATTGCGTGACCAACGGAAAGAGCACCGCTCCCCAACAGTACTTGAACGAATAACGCAGCGGTCCAGAGAGCTGGAAATTCCCAACCGCCGCCCTCATTGGTGAACAACCACCCTTTCGAGCCGTGTACCATAAAGATCGTGCCAAGAATGAGTGGAATAAGTGCAAGCGCGACAAAGCTCGTGGCTATTCCGAGGATGAGCAAGGTGCCCCCGCCAAGCTCCGCTGCCATGGTCAAAAAGCCGACGAAGCCCGGCAGCCCCAGCGAACGAAAATATGCTGCGGTGCCCGAAGGTTTAAACACCAGCAATTTAAGCGACCCATGAGCGAGGAAAAGCGCACCGCCTGTGTGCAGAAATGACGGACGAGACCCCGGGAAGTTAAATTACTCAAGGAATTATAGTGGCTTGGTTCGACCGCCGGCGGCCGCGGCGCGGCTCCAATGCGACTGTTGCCGAATCGGCACAGAAACGCGGATTCGTCTGGCTAATCGCGTTTTTGACGGGAAGCCGGGTCCGCGCCTGTTTGTGTCACAGCCGAGACAGGGTAGGTTTCAAATTACCGTTCTGTAACGTGTGGAGGGTGGCGGTGCGTTCGAAAATTGTGACTTTGTTGGCTGCGGCGTTCAGCCTTGGTGTCGTGCAGGCCGCTTCGGCCGCCGACATGCCGACCAAGATGCCGGTCAAGGCCGCGCCGATGGTTGCGCCTGTTTACAACTGGACCGGCTTCTATGTCGGTGCGGTTGGTACTTACGGCTGGGGCGACAGCCAACATTGCCAGATTGGCGTTCCAGTTCCTTGCGACCCCGGGTTCCCGCAAACAAACCTGACTGGTTGGGAAGGGGGCGGCACCATCGGCTACAATTGGCAATGGAACCAATGGGTTCTCGGCGCCGAGGGCGATTGGTCATGGGGCAAGCTCAAGGGCTCCAGCGGCAACACCGCCACCTTCGGCTGCGGAGGCGGAGGTCAAACCTGCGACACCTGGATCAATTCGATTGGCACGGCGCGCGCTCGCGTGGGCTACGCGTTCGATCGGTTCCTGCCTTATCTGACCGCGGGTGCGGCCTTCAGCGATCTGAACGCTAGCATCGGCCCGGCCGCCACCAGGTCTACTGCCTCCACGACGAAGACAGATTTCGTTTGGGGCGGCGGTCTCGAATACGCCTTCTGGCAAAATCTTTCGGCCAAGATCGAATATCTCAACATCACTAAATTGGGTGATTTTGTCGAAGATAACAATGCGAATTGCGGTGCGGCAACGCGATGTTACGTCCACGTGGGCAGCATCAACCTCGTGAGGTTCGGTCTGAACTACAAGTTCTAGACGCCGTAATCCGATTAGACGGCAACCGCAACGAGATGCGCGGCATCGGCGGCATCTTCTACGACTA
>PKZC01000258.1 GCA_003132905.1 Bryobacterales bacterium
GCGGGTCAAGGCCTTCTCCTTCGCGAGGAGTTGCTGGCGCGCAGCCTCCCACTCCTGCTGCGACACGATCGGGGGTGTGTTCATCTTAATTTCTCCTATGTTGGTTGCCATTTTGTACCTCTCCTTTCGATGGATTGCTGCCTATTGCGAAACATTTCACTCTTTTAGCCATTCCTGGACCAAGAACGCAATTGGGAATATACGTGTACCTAAACGTTCGGAGGCGCTTTCGGAACATGCACGTCGGCGCTCACATCCTTGCTGTAACGTTTGGCCCAACGGCACATACTCCGGAGTGGCACGATGATTGTCCTTCCCAGCTTGGTCAACGAATACTCGAAGGCCCTGGCCCTTGATCTGGTGACGCGCCGGGTGATCAATCCCGTGGATTCCAGATTGCGCAGCGTTCTGGTAAGCATGTGCTGGGAAATATTTCCAACGTTGCGGCGCAGCTCCCCGTGCCGGTGCGGCCTTTCTTTCAACGAGAAGAGGATCTTCGGCGTCCATCTGCCGATAAAGATCGGTCCCGGCTTTTCGATGCTTGCGTTTCTCGATATAACCTGGTGTTTGTTGCTCACGAGATAAACTTAACCCTGAATGTTGAAATGCTGGGAGTGACAAGTGTGGCGGGATTCCGAAGCGCACAGGCGCAGTCCGTTGTGCGCGTTAAATTATGGACTCGCTGATCACGGCCGCGGCACGCGCGCTGGCCGCCGGCGATCCGCTTGGGGCGTTGAAGCGAGTGGCCCTGCGTGACGACGCTCCTGCACTGGCGCTGCGCGGCATTGCGATGGCGCAGCTGGGCGATCTGGTCCGGGCCAAGGCGCTCTTGCGAAGTGCCGCTCGCGCTTTCAGTCCCAGAGAGGCTGTGGCTCGCGCCAGGTGCCTGGTGGCCGAAGCCGAGATAGCGCTCGCCTCGCGCGATCTGAGCTGGCCAGTGAAGTCGCTCGATGCGGCTCGCGCGACACTCGAAGCGCATGGCGACCGGATCAACGCCGCGCATGCGCGGTACCTCGAGGTGCGCCGTCTCCTGCTGATCAGTCGCATCGAGGAAGCCGAGCACGCGCTCGCGCAGCTCGACCCCACCAGCCTGCCGCCCGCGTTGAGGGCCATCCACGAGTTGGTAGCTGCCGGGATCGCGCTGCGACGTCTCAAAACCAAGGCAGCGCGCGACGCGCTCGCCCGCGCCAGGCTGGCTGCAAGCCAGGCCGATATCCCCGCGCTCATGGCGGAGGTGGAAAGTGCGTCTCAGGTATTAAACACGCCTGCCGCTCGCCTGATCGCCAACGGCGCGGAGCGGACTCTGCTGCTAGAGGATGTCGAAGCGCTGCAGGCTTCCCAAGGGCTGTTTGTAATAGATGCGTGCCGTTACGTCGTGCGTGCCTCGGGCAAGTCGGTGTCGCTCGCAAGCCGTCCAGTGTTGTTCGAACTCGCACGCGCGCTGGGCGAAGCTTGGCCCGGAGATGTTCCGCGCGATGTCCTGCTGGCGCGCGCATTCGGAGCGAAGCTCGCGGACGAATCGCACCGCGCGCGGTTGCGTGTAGAAATCGGGCGCTTGCGCAGAATGCTTCGAACACTCGCCACGGTAAGTGCCACCCAGAGCGGATTTTTACTGACGCCGTGCGGTGCGCACGAGGTAGTGGTACTCGCACGGCCGGTCGAAGACGAGCATGGGGCGGTGCTGGCCTGTCTCACCGACGGTGAATCCTGGTCGAGCTCCGCCCTCGCGCTGGCACTGGGTACCAGCCAGCGCACCGTGCAGCGCGCGCTCGACTCGCTTGCCGCAGCAGGCAGAGTGCAGGCGTTCGGCCGCGCCCGGGCTCGCCGTTGGATGACTCCGCCCGTGCCGGGATTCACGACGACATTGTTACTCCCAGCTCCGCTGCCCGAGTGACTAGGATGGAAGCATGCATCGAGCCATTATGAAACGATCTGGGGCTACAATCGTTCGCGAATACGGGCCCTTTCCCGGCACCGAGAGAGTGCATGGCGTCACTTATGATGGCCGGCAAGTCTGGTTTGCCTCCGGAGACAAACTGAACGCTTTCGATCCGTCCACCGGCCAGACGCTCCGCTCGATCGATGTCCCCGCGCACGCTGGAACGGCGTTCGACGGCCGGCACCTGTTTCAGATCGCCGAGGATCGCATCCAGAAGATCGATCCGGAAACCGGCCAGGTGCTTGCTACGATCCCGTCGCCCGGCGGCGGCCGCGACTCCGGGCTCGCCTGGGCCGAAGGCACGCTGTGGGTAGGCCAGTATCGGGACCGCAAGATTCATCAAATCGATCCCGAGACCGGGGCGATTCTTCGCACCATCGAGAGCAGCCGCTTCGTCACCGGAGTCACCTGGGTGGATGGAGAGCTTTGGCACGGCACTTTGGAAGGCGACGAAAGCGATCTGAGGCGAATCGATCCTCGGACGGGTGAGGTCCTGGAGCAGCTTGATATGCCGGCCGGTGTGGGCGTGTCGGGCTTGGAAAGCGATGGCTGCGATCAATTCTTTTGCGGCGGCGGAACTAGCGGGAAGGTGAGAGCCGTCCGGCGGCCCCGGTGACGCTCCGAGGTTTCACGCCCATTACCAAAGCCACATTGGGTGTCGCTGTACGCGCGATAAAGTTCGAGCTAGGCGGCTGAGGGGCCAGCTACAGCTCCGAGAGCAGGTTGAATGATAGGCGGTCAAGACCTTTTCTGCAATGAACTCTCGTGCGCTTCATCCAAGGCTTCACTCACTGCAAGCACTCGTCTAACAATCGCGCCAACGTGCCGCTCCGGATCGACCTTTGCCCACTTCAAATAACGCAATACCACACTGATGCAAATTATGGCTACTGGACAAATATTNNGGTAGTCCAGCTTCGCTTTATACAAACGGCCCTCCTTCCGCAAGTGGTACGTCTTGATGTCAAACCAACTTCCGTGAACCCAATGACTACCGATAGCAAAGCCATAGGAATACCCGCCTTCGCGGCCTAAGGCCGCAAAGAGTTGTCGGAAGTTCTTCCCGTCAAGATCCCATGTTCTGTTCTGTTGGAGCCACTTGACGCTGATACGATCATCCCGAAGATGACGCCGGACACTCAACAGCATTCGCTTTTCGATCGGCGAGAGTTTGCGGGTGGCGCGCTTCTGTCTTAGGTCATTCAACATCTCCCTTTCCGGCTTGAAAGATATTTGGACGAAGTGACGGAAGCTCGATCGTCGCGCTGCCATCAGGTATGTCATCTTCGTTTCCGTTTCGAGGATCAGGCGATCAAAGATCGTACAGAGATCGCGCTGCTTCTCCACGACATGCATTAGCAGGGCGTGACATAGCTTTCTCATCCGAACCAGCAATCCTAGGACAATCGCTCTCCTTTGCGTTACACCATCCCGTAGCGTGGCCTCGTTAGGTGCAAGTGACGCCACGAAGGTCAGAAGCATTGTTGTGCGCACCATCAACTCGACGGCTATGGTCATGTAGTCGTCATTGTTATGGCATGCCGGTAGAGGCGTCATCCGGGCCGACCATTCTTCGATCTCAGCCAATTCGTTTAGAACATTATCCCGAGAATCAACTGCGCGATCCATCGTATACCCTATAGGCCATACCTATTATTCCTGATCCCCGGCTCAGTAAGGGATCGGACGACTGAAGAAATCCGCCGACCGCCTGTTGAGTTCTTACGTGGCCGCTGTATAAAAAAAAAGCGCATATGAGTTTGGTTACGCAAGATCTCCAGGGACCAACTTCGCCCGGTCTGATCGTCATTGTCCACCCGAACGCGGTGCAGATGAGCGTATAGTCGCTAGCCTTGATCGAAAACGCCTCGGTCGACGATTTTCCCAATTTAAATATCCCGTCGAGGCCTTTTGGGAACGAACGCAAGAAATCGGCGCGGGTTGTCGACCATGATGTGGTGCAGCACTTCATCGGTCACGCCTGCGGCCTTCAGCTTCGGCAGAAAAACCGTGATCGTCTTGGCGTAGCCGCTGGATGCATCGGCTGAAAACATGAGGTGATCGGCGAACCCAGCCTCGAGGAGCGCCATGACTAGCGGCACCTGCTGCGCATCATTGTTGCCGCCTTGCCGATCGAAGCCCACAAAAGCGCCGCGCCTGCAAATTTGTTTCTGCACGTACACATTCGGGTCGACGAGATTTCCCAGGTGTCCGATGACAACGCGATCGGGTTTGACGCCCGCATCTTCGAGAATATCGAGCTGCTCCAGCGCCGATTTCCCCGGAATTCCGGTATGAGTGAAGATCGGAATGTTCGTCGCGACGTGAGCTTTGCCAACAGCGCGGAACACCTTTCTTTCATCGGCGGAAATCTCGTCCCACGATCCAATCTCGCCAAACACACCGACCACGTCGTCATCGGCCTGTTGGATGAGCGCGCGGAAAATTTGATCCTCGCTCATGGTCGGGATTTCTTTTGGGTAAAAGGGCTGCGAGTAAAACCCGCCGCCGGCGACGATCGGTACGCCGGATTTCATGGCCACCTGGCGCAGGAAATTGATGTCGCGGCCCATCTCCTTGTGCCCGGCGTCGACGATGCAGGCAATGTTGCCTTCACGCGCAGCTTTGGTGACTTCAGCGGACATCAGGTCCACATCGTGCATGATGTCCGGAGCAGGAGGCGGTGCAGCGCCCGCAGGTCTGGGAGGAAGCGGAGGCAATCCATTCGCGGCCCGGGCTGCCGCGGCGGCCGCGCCGAACCGCGCGCCAAAGTCCGAGGCAAGCTGCAAGTGCTCGTGAAAGAGCGTGACGCCGTCCGCCAACTCGTCCGGCGCGTAGTCCTTGAGGATCGTCCGTATGATGACGCCCTTCGGGAATGCAGGGGTTTGGGCTAATAGACCGCGTGGGATCACAGCTGCTGCAACGCCCGCCCCCAACACTTGCAGAGTCTGGCGGCGGGTGGTTGCGGCTGGCACTATGGCCGTTGAATCAGCTCGAGGCGGTTGCCGGCTGGATCAATCGCGATGCCGATGACGAGGCCCGTGTTTCCGAACGGACGCGGATCGCCCGCCATTGAGCCACCGGCGGCCTTGACGGCAGCGACTGTCGCTGCCATGTCCTTCACGTTGAGGATCACATGGGCGATGGGATCCTTCACGTCGTCGGAATCGCGATGCATAATCACGATCGGTTCGCTCTTATTGGCTTTTGCAGCGTCCACCGTGGCGCCGAAGTTCACAAAGACCTCCGGTCCCGAGGGTGTGTTGATGCGGTTGACCTCCTGCATAGTGAACGCGGCTTGAAAGAACTTGGCCAAGGCAACGGAGTCCTTCGCGCCGATTCGGACGGAGTCCAGCTTTACTTGGGCAGGCGCGACTTGAGCCGGCGCGGCCATCGCAAGCAGCAGCAGGGCGGAAACCGTTATCGCAGTTGTGTAATGGTTTTTCATCCAATTCTCCAGTTGTAAGATTACCTCTTCAATGGTGGCAGCAGCGCCTCGCGCCCTGGCGGAAGGTGCTGATCGACGGCGTTCATCATGAAGCCTGCCTTGAAGTATTCGCCCATGATCATCATGAGCTGAACAGTGCGCTGACTCCCGAATTGGTTCACCATGCTTTCCCAAAGTTCACTGCTGACGCGGTGTTCACGAAACAGCGCGCGCCCGAAAGTGATCAGTGTCGCGTCCTTGCCGGATAGCGACGCCACGTCGCGGTTGTACTTGACGACATCAATGACGGATTGCTCTAAGCCCTGCCGCCGGCCCGCCAGCTCGTGCGCGGTCCATTCGTACTGTTGGTCGATCTCGCGTGCGGTGATCAGCACTGCGATTTGAAAGTAGCGACGACCCACCGGGCTCTTCTCGCCTGAGGGAATACCCAGATCGAGATCCCTCGGGCTGTAGATCGAGACGTGGCTCGGTCCCGGCCCTGGCGTGTAGTTGGTCCTCGCGGCCAAAAGGCGCTTGCCGTCTTGGTCCAGGTCTGCCGCAGTGACCGGGGGCAGCCGCGAGAGCGTCACCGGGTCGATGTCTGGTGGAAGCGAATTCTTGTCCTGAGGGACCAGCGGAAGCGCAGCCAGCAACAGGACGCACAATCGGATCATCCTCATATAGTCACCTCGTCAGGTTCCGTTCGCACAGCTCGTGGTCCAAGATATCAAGAAATGATCACAAGGAAATCGGTAAACTGGAATCGCTCCGAAGTGCCGTCCAAATCTTGCGAAGAGGGAACAACGTGATCCGACCATTCACGAAGGCGCGCTGCCATGCACTGGCTACAGCGGCGATACTGTTGACCATCACTGGAGTAGCCAGTGCACAGTGGGATCCATATCCCTGGAAGAGAGTGCCGCGAACCGCCGATGGCAAGGTGGATTTGAAAGCGCCGATGCCGCGCACGTCTTACGGCAAGCCCGATCTGTCCGGCTTCTGGATGCCGGAAGATCCCATCAAGAATTTGCTGAACCTGGCCGCCGATCTGAAGCCGGACGAGGTGCCTCTTACGCCATGGGGGCGGGGCGTCCTGAATGAGCGCATCGCAAACAATGGCAAGGATCACCCCGGTGTGTCCTGTCTGCCGTCCGGCATTCCGGAAAAAGACAACATCCCCGATGGCCTGAAGCTGGTGCAGACCGAAGACCTGGTGCTGCTGCTGCACGAATCCCGCACCATCTACCGGCAGATCTTCACCGATGGAAGGCCGCTCCCTAAGGATCCACAGCCGACATGGATGGGGTATTCGATCGGCCATTGGGACAAGGACACGTTCGTCGTAGAGACGATCGGGCAGAACGGCAGGACATGGCTCGACATGCAAGGGCATCCAGGGACGGAAACGCTGCGCGTCACCGAACGTTTCTCGCGGCCAAGGGTTGGCCACATGGACATCGAGGTCACCATCGACGATCCGAAGGCTTATACCAAGCCGTGGTCCGTCAAGCTGGCCTGGCGGCTAGAACCGGATACGGATCTCATCGAGAGCATTTGCGAAGAGAACAACCGGGATCCGGCGCACATGATCGGCAAGTGACACGGACCGAGCAACGCGCTCTTCTTTACTTGGGCGCATTGTTGGTGTCGTATCGGACTGCCGTGCGCGATACGCCCGCCAATGTGAGGCTGGCCTTGACGTAGGGGCCTATGGCGCCTGATAGTTACATTCACGGCGCTCTTCGGAAAGAGCACGTCCGCGATTAGGCCGTTTTCCGTCAAGTTGGTTAGGCGTTTGTGCCGCCGTCCACGGTCAGGTTCGCGCCGGTGATATACGACGCATCCGGACCGGCCACGAACGCTACTAATGCGGCCACCTCGTCAACCGATCCGAAGCGGTCCAGAGCAGTGTTGGCTTTCTGCGGCACGGCCCAATCGCCTGAGGCGGGGTTCAAATCCGTGTCGATCGGGCCCGGCTGGATGTTATTGACCGTGATGCCCCGGCTCCCGACCTCTCTCGACAAGCTCTGCGCGAACATCTTGACGGCTCCCTTGGTGGCCGAGTAGGCCGCGAGGCCGGGCGTCATGTTACGTTCACCTACGCAGGAACCAATCATGATAATGCGGCCGCCGTTCTTCATCTGCTTCAGTGCCGCCTGCGTCGCGATGAAGGTGCCGCGAATGTTGAGGTCAATCAGGCGATCTAACTCCTCCAGCGTCGCCTCCTCAAATTTCTTTGGAATTGCCGTGCCCGCATTGTTCACAAGCACATCGAGTCCACCGAACGTCGCGACGGTCTTTTCGACCGCTGCTCCGACGGCAACGGCATTAGTAGCGTCCGCCTGTATCGCGATCGCCTTTCCGCCACCGTATTCAATCTCCTTGACGACCGACGCGGCCGCGTCTGCACCTTTCGTATATGTGATGGCAACGTTCGCTCCGTCCTTGGCGAGCTGTTTCGCGATCGCTGCGCCAATGCCGCGTGAACCGCCGGTAACGAGTGCGGTCTTTCCTTCCAGTTTCTTAGACATTGTCCTCTCTTTTCCCTCAATTTTGGTCGTTGACGATTCAATCTCGGGTATGCTGCGACCTCGGACGGCACGTAGTCCGGCACTTGTGAAACACGAGGGCACTGCCCCAACTTCGTCAGTTGCTCGGGCGGCTAGTTTCGGTGATGACTACTCCTGTGACCTGCCTCGCTGCTCGTCGCCTGCCATGCTTGGCTACTAAAGATTCTGGACTAAGGCGCTCATTGGCGCACCCCCTAAACGGGGAATCTTCGAGTACCATCATCGCGTGAGCGGGAAATCGAGGGAGGAAGTACTTTGACGGATTGTCGCCGTCGCGTACTTGTCCAGGGCAGCGGTTTCGAGCCGCTCGATCCACCCACGATAAAGTTCCAACCAGAGTGGCTAGCGAGGCATTTGTGGCCGTTGAATTACAACGCGGGTGCCGGCCGGATCGATTGCAATGTCTACGACGAGACCCGTGTTTCCGAATGGCCGCGGATCGCCGCCGATTGAGCTACCGGGGGCGTTTACGTCAGCGAGATGGGCGATTCGGATCCTTCGCGGCGGCGGCCTTGGCACTGCAGTTCACAAAAGCCTCCGGTCCTGAGGACCTACTGGCCGCTTTCGCGAAAACTACTCGGTAGCGCCAGCGCTGGGGCCATAACCGGCGGGCCAGCCGGTTGGTTTGGCATCGGGCAGATTAAACAAAACGGCCTGAATTTCCTGGATAAATCCATTTTTAATGGCAAAAAACTCAGCCACCAAACGGTCGTTTGCGGTGGCCAGGGATTGGCTCTTGGCGCCGCCTTTCAGGCCGAAGCGCACAATGGAGAGAACCACGCCGCGCTCTTCGTCCACCACCGGGTAGCGGCGGTCCCAGATGTTACGGCCCAGGAAGCGGCCTTCGTCGAAGCCGCGGGCGGTGTCGTTGAAGACGCCGTCGCGCACCAGGCCGGTGGTTTGGACGCCGTTTTCAAAGCGGGCGGAATCGGGCAGCAGGCGGGCGCGGTGGTACGCCGGAGTGCCATTGGTCTGGAAGGCGCGCCAATAGCTATCGGCGGCGGCAATCAAGTCGTAATAAGAATCGCGCTGGGAATCGCGAATCGAGAGCCTGAATGCGGGCGAGACTTCTTTGAGGTTATCCGGATTCCAGAGCCGGTCGGCTTCGCCTTTGTTGGCCTTGATGGTTTCGATTTCTGAGATCGCGCCGTTCTGCACTTTGAGGCGCAGCATGAACATGGTCTTGGCGCCGTCGGCGTTGCGGATCACGGCCTCTGTTCCGGTATCGCCGCGACGAGGGTTCAGCACGTCGAAGCGATAAACGGTTTCGGCGGCACTCGCCCAGAACGTACTTGCGAGGGGTTTTTCGGAGCCGTTTTCGGTGATGCGGGCGTGAGCGGCTTGGGGCAGGGCATTCGCGTCGTGGGCTAGGAGCGCCTTGAAGTATGAGTCGACGAAGCCAGTTAAGCAGCCACGATCGCAGGGTGCCTTGGTCTCGGATTGGGCGAGACCGCATGGAGCANNTGGCCTCCCCATTGGGAATGCTATATTCCCGCAGGGCATTGTAGCGCAACGTGTTGGGGAAATTGCAAGAACTGAGGGCGGTTCCGAATTGGCCTATTACTTGCTCGTGGGCCCAGTGTTATCATGGCAACAGGATGTCGATGCTCTCTCCCCGACTTCAGCTAAGGGTTTCGCAGAAGCAGATCCTCACCCCCGGCTTGGTCCAGATGGTCACGGTGCTCCAGCTCAATCGGCTGGAGCTGAAGGACATGATCANNCCGGTACTCGAAGAGTCGGTGGACGGCGTCGAGGAACTCTCCGCTGAGGAGATGCAGTCGATTCTGGAGCGGGAACGCGTGGGGGATCCCTCCGACCAGGTGATCCTCGAGACCGTGAACGGTACTGGTACCGAGCCGGAGATCGCGGCTGGAATTCCGGAAGCCTCTCCAGTGGAGTTCGAATTTGACGCCTCTGCGCCGGTGTCGATGGACGGCAGTGCGCCGGCTCCGGCGGCCGAAGGCGAGATCGCCGAGCCGAAGACCGAAAAGGATCCGTTCGAGGAGATCGATTTCGGGACCTTTTTCGACGATTATCTGGACCCTGGCTACAAGAGCCCGGCTTCAGAGACGGTAGAGAAGCCGTCCTTTGAGACTTTTCTTTCTTCGCCCGTCACGCTGCCAGATCATCTTCAATCGCAGTTAGCCGTACTGGTGATGTCGGAATCGGTTCGCGACGCCGCCGACAACATCATTGGGAATCTGAACGAGAACGGCTACCTTACTGCCACGCTGGATGAAATCGCCGATTCCGGACAGCACTCGATGGCCGAAGTTCAGGAGGGGCTGCGGATTGTGCAGTCGCTCGATCCAGCGGGCGTGGGCGCTAAAGATGTCCGGGAATGCCTGCTGCTGCAGATCGAGAGCCGGAACGGGAAAGACGGCGTCGCCTGGCAGATCGTGGCCAATCATCTGAAGCTGCTCGAGACCCGGCAGATCAAAGAGATTGCCAAGCAGCTGGGCCGGCCTTTGGAGCATGTCCAAATGGCGCTGGATGTGATCCGGCATCTGGATCCTTATCCGGGCCTGCGCTATTCGGACCAGGGCGCGCGCCAGGTGGAACCGGACGTCTACATCTTTAAAGAGGGCGACGAATACATCATTCAGTTAAACGACGACGATCTTCCGCAGCTTCGCCTGAACGCGCAATACCGCAAGATGTTGGATCGCGACCAGGAGCCGAGCAAGGAAATTCGCAACTACGTCAAAGACCGCTATGCGGCCGCGATTCAACTGATCAAGAACATCGAACAGCGCAAGCAGACCATTCTGAAAGTTTGCCAATCCATTGTTCGGCGGCAGCTGGATTTCCTGGAACACGGCATCGATACGTTGAAGCCGATGATGATCAAGGAAGT
>PKZC01000213.1 GCA_003132905.1 Bryobacterales bacterium
CCGTAACCGGACAGCAGTGGGATCCAGCAGCCCGATGCCCAGGCGCTTGTCCTTCACCAAGCTAAGGATCAGGTAGCGCGACCCAACGGATGGCTTGGCTGCCGCCAGCACGCCGATGGCAGCGGCGAAGAAACTGGCCGGATCGGAACTGGCCAACTGCGTCAACACTTGTTTCGCGCTAGAGTCCTGGTCTGTAAACAACTCTATCGCTTTAGTGATTTCGGCAGCCAAGCTGATTAAGGCTTCGGGTTTATTCATGGGCCCAAATCGCTTATCGACTCACGAAGCCGACTTTACTGCGAAATTGTAAGGCCCATGGCCCTGGTATCCGGCTAGGGGGAGAGCGGGAGAGCGGTCCGGCACCTAATGCCGGTGTTCTTCTTCCCGCTCCCGGCCATTCCGCCAAGCTTGGCGCTCGCGGTCCGTGCGTCCTTCCAATTCATGCCGTTCCGCCGGCCGAGGGCCGTTATAACGCGGCATGGCGTAGGGGTGAACATAAGCGCCCCGATTCACCCACGAGCGATCCCAGCGCGCATCGTTGATAAACACCCGGTGCTCGCCCCACGCAAAGCGGTTCACGCCCCATCCCCAAGGCCGAAAAGCGGGGCCGATCGCGATGCCGAAACGGAAACCGATGGCGCCGCCAACAAAGAAGCCGGGCCGCGGCGGGGCATAGACGATCAGCGGATCGTAATAAGGAACGACAATGAAGTTGGGATTGGCCGGCAGAATCTCAATATAAGGACCGCCATTGACGATGATCTGCGGATTTGTTCGCAGGTATCCGTAATCGTAAGCCCTGTGCCGCTCGCGTTGCACGGCGTCCATCAGCTCCGGCTGCTGCGCGAGAAAGGCATTGCCCAGTTCGCTGGTCCAGCCCATGTCGGACGCCATCATATCCAGCACGGAAGGAAATGGAAGCATGGCTTGCACGCTCGGATCCCACGGCAGATGGTCGTCGGAAATCGCTCGCGCCAGTGCGTCGCCCGTCAAGTAATGATGCTGGTCCGCCCAGCGTGCAGCCTCGGGAACTTGGTCGGGAAACGTCGCCGCCGCCAAAATCTGGGACAACAATGGATCTGGATAGAGGGCGATTCTGGAAACCAGCCGGTCCAATTCCTGGGGCGGATAAGACGGCGGTGGTGGCGGCGGCGCTTGCCCAAAGAGAGGCGCAAAAGCTGCCAGGCCAAATGCCAGCGCGACGCCCATCGTCATTGCCCGCGGGGTTTTCTTCTGAATCCCCGGTTGGATTCGCATCAGATGAATCTCCTATTTGACTGCGGAGGTTACATTACCTATTTTGCACTGCTTCCTCAGCCAAGGACGGGGACGGGGGTTACTAAGTTACTAAGTCAATCAGCGCCTTCAGATTAAAAGTCTTTGAGGGAAAGCGGGACATTTTGCCAACCGGAGTTTTTCGTGGACGTTGCGCCCCGCTGGGTGATCGATGGAGATTCGCTGCCGCCCTTGTCGTCTTTGTTACTGGCGAGCGAGCGGAGTTTATCGAGAATCGTGGCTACATAGTCCACAGTCTCGGGAATCGCGGGAACGCCCCCCTGCTGGTCCACACGTTCGGGTCCGGCGTTGTAGGCGCTCAAGGCCAGCGCAGGATCGTTGTGGTAGCGTTCCAGCAGAGACTTCAGCAGCCTGGCGCCGGCCTCTACATTCTGCTTCGGATCGAAGGAGTCCTCAACGTCGAGTTCCTCGGCGGTAGCAGGCATAAGTTGCATTAATCCCTCCGCTCCCTGGGCCGAAAGCGCGCACGGCCGTCCGGCGGATTCTTTGTCGATCACCGCCCGCACCAGTTGGGCGTCCACACCAGTTTTCTGCGCGGCGCTCTGGATTAACGGATCCAGTTGCGCCTCCTGCAAGACATCGCAATCCGCCGAGCCCGCCTCCACGGGAGGAAAAGGAACAGTGAAAAAGGAAGAGTCCGACGATCGCGCGACGGGCCCGACGGCGGCCCGAAACGAAGATGCCTGCTTCTGAACAGCGGCGCGTTGCTGAGCGATCGATGGCGCCATCGCTGCTCGTACGCTCGCTTCAAAATCGGCGGGAGGCTGCGCACCAAGCACAGCCCCCACGAATAACAGGGCAAGCTTGTTCATGTTGAGACGGCCTCCCTTAAACAGTGATGGAGCCGGGCGGAGGATTGTTCGGATTGTAGGCGGCCAGCGTTCCAACCGAGGGCAGTCCGGGAGCCACTTCCACCGAAGCCTGAAGCGCCGACGGCACCCAGGTATAGCCGTCACTCTGGCGCATCGCCATGGTGATAGACGGATCCCAGCCCCACACCATGATAGGGACGTCGATCGAATAGCCTTCGTTGGCCAACTGCGTTGCGGTGGCCTCGCGCTGCTCTTGATCTTGCATGGTCCGCAGCGCTTGTACGGGCGCCGGCTGGCTGGCCCAATAGGAATCGTCGTAGGCCTGCTGCGCATCCTCCGGTGCGGCGCTCTGAGTTGCAGGCTGGGTGCTGGATTGAAGGGGAGCGTTCGCGTAAGGATTGCTGTACGCAGCTTGCAGAAATGGATCGTAGCCCCCGTTCGGCGGACCGGAAGTGGCGGAGGAAGCCGGAGCGCTGCCTGCCGATGACGATCCAGATCCGGATGACGAACCAGATCCGGATGACGCGCTCGTCGCGCCAGGTGCCGGCGGAGCAATCCGCACCGGCCTTTCCGGGTTCGTGGTTACCGGCTTTGAAACCGTGCGAGCGGATGTAATTGAAATTTTGACGGCGTTGGGATGGATGCCGAATTTTTCTAGCGTGGACGATACCGCGTCCGACAATGCGCCGTGAAAGCTATCCAGCTTGGCTTGGCTCAGCGGAGCGCTGGTGCTGTTTTGCCCGATGGAGACCGGATTAGTTTCAGACGCAAACATACTATGCAGGTGAATCATGGTTTGTGACCTCCTTAGTGTCATGAGACTGCTCTTGCGCCCATCAAGCGGTAAATGTAGGCCAGGATCTCGGCCACCGCGCGATAAAGATGGGGCGGGACATGCTGTCCAACTTCGACGGATTTATACAATGCCTGTGCCAGAGGCGGATTTTCGATGAGCGGCACGTCGAACTCTAAAGCCCGCGCGCGAATGCGCAAGGCGAGATAATTCTTGCCCTTTGCTACAACCAGCGGCGCAGCCATGGTGTCATGGTGATAGCGAATCGCCACAGCGTAGTGCGTCGGGTTCACCACCACGGCCGTGGCCGTTTTCACTTCGTCCATCATGCGGCGGCGGCGAACATCGCGCTGCAAACGGCGGATGCGCATTTTCGTCTGTGGATTTCCTTCGGATTCCTTCACTTCGTCGCGAATATCCTGCTTGCTCATGCGCATTTGCTTGGAGAACTTGCGCTTCTGACGGAAGAAATCGACGAAGCCGAATAACAAAAACAGCGCCGCGCCTTTCCATAGCAATTCCATGCACAGCGCGCGAAGCGTCTCAAGGCCCACTTGGAAGCTGCTCAGCGGAATCATGAGCAGACGTTCGCCGCTCTTGGTGACGATCCAGTAAATGGTGGCCCCAAACACTGCCACTAGCATCATGGCTTGAATGGACGATACGAGTCCCTTTTGCGGCAGCCCTTGCAGTTTCGAAATGACGTCGAAATTCGAAGTCTTGGGCAGCAGCTTCGAAAGGCTGAAGGAAAAGCCCGTGGAACTAAGCTGGAACACCAGCGCGGTGAGAATCAGGATGCCGCTGGCATAGACCAGCGGAGTAAGCGATCGCGACAGCGCCTCGTGCAAAATCCCAATTAGCGTGGTTGGGCTCAGGTCGCCACGAAACGCCTCGATGAACAGGCCCCTGGTTACTTCCTGCAGAGTTGCCAGCAGCGAAGGGCCGGTCTGCGCAATCAGCATGACGAAGACCGTGAATTGCAATCCGCTGACGAAATCGTGCGAGGCGGCGAATTGCCCCTCTTTGCGCGCTTTAATCAGCCGCCGCGGCGTTGCCTGTTCTGTCTTTTCGCCCGATGGATTCATTGTGACGTTACCAAATCAAAGCCACGTTACCAAATCAAAGCCCCAACAATCGTCCCAACGCAGTGAAGACTTCCGCACCGAGCTGCTGATAGAGCTTGGGAATCAGCAAAACCAAGAAGCTCAACGCCGCCAGAGCCGCCAGCATTTTCGCCGGAAACGCCAGAGCGATGAGCTGCAGTTGAGAATTGAGGTGCCCCAACAGCCCGATCGACAAGTCAATCAAAAACAGCAGCGTCATCAAGGGCAGCGCCAGATGCAACCCGGTGGAAAAGATGCTGGAGCCCAGCATTAGCAGCGCTTCCACGCTGGCGCGCGACGCAATGAACGCGCCCGGAGGATGCGTTTCCAAACTTCGCGCCAGTATGGTCAACAGCACGCGATCGAATCCCATGGCGAAGAACAGTAATCCCGCGGTCAGCTGCGCCAGAAGAAGCAGCACGGTGGAATCTGCCTCAGTATTGGGATCGATGGTCGACGCGTAAGCAAATCCCGCCTGTGTACTGATGGCTTGCGCGGCGAACGTTACGGCCTCGATGAGAAACGCCACCGCCAGCCCCGTGGCCAATCCGATGGCAGCCTCGGCCACCATCCAACCCGCAACCTGCATCATGCTTCCCGGCATCGAATCGAGCGCCGGCCAGCGTGAGTACATTCCGAACGTCAGTATCATCGCCAGCGTGATCTTGGCCGCGCTGGGGCCCGCTTGCAGACCCGGCAGCGGCAGGAACACGAAGACCCCGGAAATACGGGCCAGCACAAGCAGAAACCCGTACAACACTGACGTCGGGATGGCCGGATTAGCATGCATAACAGCTAACGCGCATAGCGCGAAAGGTCGCCAAACACTCCCATCGAATAGGCCGAAAGTTGCTTCAGCATCCAAGGCATCAACAGCAGAAAACCAAATAGGAACGCAGCCAGGCGCGGAATGGTGCTGAAGGCGGAATCCTGCATGGACGTCGCGATCTGGATGATGTTGACCACGATGCCGACAGCGAAACCGATGATCAGCAACGGCGCGCACAGCAACACGGTGGTCCAAAGAGCTTGACTGATGATGTGGACGACGGTTTCAGGAGTCATGAATTTTCAATAGAAAGTTTTTAGAAGTGAGCCGATTACCAAATTCCATCCGTCCACCAGCACGAACAGAAGAATCTTGAATGGCGCAGAGATCATCACCGGTGGCAACTGCACCATGCCGACCGACAGCGTGATGGAAGCCACCGCGAGATCGATAATCAGGAACGGCAGATACAGAACGGCGCCGATCTGGAATCCGGCTTTTAGTTCCGACAGAATATATGCCGGGATGAGAACCTTCAGATCGAGGTCGGCCGGATTGTGCGGAGGAGCGGACTTCGTCATCTCCACGCAGGTCTGAATATCTTTCTCCCGCGCGAATTTCAAAAGGAAAACCTTGAGCGGCTTGGCGCCCGCATCGAATCCCTGCTCCCAGGAAACTTGCCCGCTCTCAACAGGCTCCCAACCGCGGTGATAGATATCCATCACCACCGGCTGCATCACCAGGAATGCCAAAAACATCGATAGTCCCACCAATACCTGATTGGAAGGCGCCGACTGTGTTCCCAGCGCCTGCCGCAGAAAATGCAGCACGATGACAATGCGCAGAAAGGGGCTCACCGACATCACCACGGCCGGTAACAGCGTAAGCAACGTCAATAAAATAATGATCTGCGTGGGAGTGCTGAGCGTGAGTCCGCCCTTGGGATTAGCCGCGCCGAATACAGGAATGGCTGGATCGGTGGCGGGCGCGGCCCAAGCGGCGGCTGCGACAAGCAGAAATAGAAAAATGGAACGCAACTTAATCATTGGCTGGAACGGAGCAGATCGCGCGGTAACGAAGATGAATCGGACAAAGCTTTTTCAAGAGTGACCGGGGAATCCAACAGCGTGCAAGAAGACGGAGCAGTGGCGATCAACACCGTCCGGTCGGCTACCCGCACCAGATGTAAAGCGTGCTGCGGCGTCAAGGGAACGCGTTCCAATACTTCCAAACGCCGCGCGTTCCCGCCCCGCCGTCCGCTCAGAGCGAACGATGCCAGCCCACGCCTCTTGGAGAACCACAAGAGCCCACCCAAGAGGGCGAACACCAACAGCACCATCCCGATCTGCTCAGTCAGCTGCATTTCCGCCGCCACTGCCGCTCTTCTGCAGCATCTTCTGGATTCGAACCGAGACCGTGTCGTCGATCACGATCACTTCGGCCTCGGCCAGTTTGACGTTGCTGGCAAACAACGGGAAGCATGCACCGGCCGGGTGAGCCGTCCGCAGCACCGATCCCTCTTGCAGTTGGAAGATCTCGCCGATGCTCATCGAGAGCGTCCCCAACTCGAGTTCCAGTACGAAAGGCAGATCCCCGAAACGCTGTAATACATCCGAGGCGTTCATCGCTATGTCTGCAGGTTGAGGAGGTTCTGGGTCACTTGATCAAGCACCGAGATGACTTTTGAATTGGCCTCATACGAATTTTGATACACGATCAGGTTGGTAAACTCGGTCGCGATGTCTACCGTGGAGGCTTCCAGTGCCCCACCGTCCACCGTTCCCAGCGTGCCGCTGTTTGGAACGCCAACCACGGGTGTGGCTGTATCGGCTCCCACTTCGTAGTTATTTTGGCCGACCGCAATGAGTGAATCCGGATTACTGACCGACGCCAAGGCGAGCTGGCCGATCACTAATTGGTTACCGTTGGAAAACTGCGCTGTGATCGCGCCGCCGTTGGCGATGGAAACTTGCGTCACCTGCGAAGCAGGAACTCCATCCTGCGTAACCCCGGATTCTGTTGAGGTGGCTGCGTACTGCGTGATTACTGGAGTTCCGTTGCCATTTTCGGTAGCCAGGTTCCAGTTGACGTTCATGTCGTTGGCGCCGTCGGTTAGGCCGGTAATCGCGACGGCCACCTGCGCGGGAGCGGCGGGAGAAGTCAAGTTGCCGTTAGCGTCGAACGTGAGTGTCCCGGTAGCCACCGAACTGGGAGTGCCCACTGTACCAGAGCTGAGGTCAGCTCCCGGTATATTGACTGTGTAGTTCCAGCTGCCCGGAGACTGCTCGTCGAACTGGACGCTCAGATCGTGAGACACGCCCAAAGAGTCGACCACCGTAATCGGCGCCGTGAAGGTTCCGCTCGCGGCTCCTACCACGCCGGCGGCATTCAAGTTCACGCTGAGTGACATGTTCTGGGTTGCGCTGGGTGTCTGCAGTGCATTGGAGGGAACGGTGATATTGCCTATCGCACCACTCGTGTTGACACTGCCGTTCTGTGACGTCCAGCCTTGCACGTACTGACCTGTCGCAGTGACAAGATTACCTTGGGAGTTCAGCGAGAAATTTCCGGCCCGCGTATACAAGGTGCTCCCAGTGGGGTTTTGTACGACGAAGAATCCGTTGCCGTTAATCGCGGCGTCGTAATTCCCTCCAGTGGTCTGAATGGATCCTTGGGTAAATATACGCTCGGTCTGCGGCGCCGATACACCACCTCCGATTTGCGTCGAACCACCCGCGAGCGACGACTGCAGTAAGTCGTAGAAGGACACGGTGCTGTCCTTGTAACCCGTCGTGTTGAGGTTGGCTAAATTGTTCCCGACCACGTCGAGCGCGGACGAATCCGCGTTAAGTCCGCTTAGTGCGATGGAAAATGATGACATTAGTGTGCTCCTTTTTGGGGTTGTGGATTCGTTGGGTTCCGCTACGAAGAAGAAGTCCCATTAGTTTGCGCCGGTGGCGTGGTTGAAGTGGTGGCGCCTGTCAGGGTTTGTACGCCCTGGTTGATTCCCATGAGTTGCTCTAACTCGCTGTACTGCACCAGCTGGCCGACGAATTGGATGCTGTCGGTGGGATTCAGCGGGTCCTGATTCTTAATTTGAGCTATCAGTAATTGCAGGAATGTTTGCTCGCTCGTCAACGAACCCACTCCATTTGACGAGCTCGAACTGGATGAGCTGGAGCCCGTTCCACTGGTGGCTTGTGTGGCTTGTGCCTTCGCCTGAGCTAGAAGCGACTGTGTTGCGGCAGAGGTGCCGAGTATCTGCATTATCCGTTTCCTCCTGGATGGGCGTCGCCGCCCGAAGTCTGCTGGTCCAATTCCTGTTGCCACTTGCCGCCGCTGGCGCGACGGTCTCGCTGCGGCTGCCGATCGCCGCCAAAGGATTGCTGCTGGGAGCCGCGTTGTCCCCCCTCATGGGTGTCCTGCTGATTGCCGGATTGTGTGGCCACCGCAGCCGGCTTAGTTACATCCGCCTTCCACCCTTGATTCATCAAGTTCGCCGACAACTCGCCAAGATTGGAGCGTAGCGACTCTCGAAGAACGGGATCGGAAGCATGCACTGACACGTTCACCGATCCGGCGCGGTCGGCTACTCGAATCGCAGCCGAAGATTGATCGTTGCCCGTCAGATGTAACAGAATCTCAGAAGTCGCGGAAGTCTTGGGCAGTTCTGGAGCGAGTAAGTGGGTTTCCTGAGCGGCCAGGGGCAGGTTCGCATGGGCTGCTTCCGCGGGTTCTGGCGTACCCGGCATGGTACCGATTTCGGGAGCTTGCAAAACCGTCGCATCATTCCAGTGCGGAGTTACTCCGGCCGGTTGCTTGACACCCGCTAAGTCCGCCGGATTTTGAGCGCCGGCATCGGGCCTTTCTGCCGCGGGAGCGGAGGGCTGTGCATCACGTGGCGCATCACTGGACGTCTGGCTCTGATCCGGCGCTGGCGGCTGCGAGTCCGAACTCTGCGGTTGCGTTACTGAACTCTGTGTAACTGGCGTCTCGCTCGTAGTAACTGCCGTCTTAGATGGTGTCAGAGTCGAGTGCTCAGGCGAACTTTCCGACCCGAGCATACGAACGGCGAACGCGAGGTTTTCGGCTTGCGGGAGAAGCGGGACCTTGGGCGCCTGAGTTACAGGCAGACTCGCAAGCTGAGGCATCGGGGCCTTGCTGGGCGTTTCGGACGCTCGATCCATAACGTCGTGAGCAGCGGGCAGTGGCGTCGGAGGCGCCTTTTCCACAGAAGCAACCGGGAGTGGCGGGAGAGCTGAATCGACCGTGCTGGCGGCGCGCACGTCGACCTGGGAACGCGCTGGAGTTCTAGAATCGGCGTTCGCCGGCGGAGTACTGGAACCGTCTGCTTGCGGTGCAAGGGCCGGCGTCGCCGTCGGAACCAGAGATACCGTTGGATCAGGTAATGCCGCTGGCTCGTTTGCCGTAGAGGGTACCTGCGTAGGCTTCGAGACTTTCGTCGGGGCAATCAGCGCAGTCGGTGCGATGGGCGCGGTCGGGGCAATCGACGCGGTCGACGGGATCGGAGCAGTCGACGGGATCGGAGCAGTCGACCGGATGGATACAGGCGGATTGTCATTGTCGACCTGCGCGGGCTTTGGGGTTAGCAGACTTGTCGCTGCCTTTGGGGTTAGCAGACTTGTAGCTGGCTGCGCCGTGGGTTGCAGGGGTGCCCGAGGCGTTGTTAAGGGTTGGAATGCAAGCTCGCGCGTCTTAGAGGTTGTAACTTCGGCGCTGGCGCTGCGCTGCGTCGCGACGATTCGAGAAGCCCCAGTCGCAGTTGGCTTGCCCGTGACCACATTGATCGACGGCTGTACCGCCGGCACGGATGTGCGAGTCGAAGAGATCACTGCCCGAGATGCTATCTTTGGCTGCACTGCTTGTCCCTGAATCACTTCGCCTTGGACTGCTTGTTGTTCGATTGGCTTAATCTCGACGGGTCCAAGCCCCACTGGCTTCGACGGCGCTGATATAGAATTCGCCACAGAATTCGCCGCTAATGGTTTCGCCGCCAAATACGGCGCGCCTGTTACCTGGCTGGTCGGCTGGCCCGGCTGCTGGAGCGATTTTGACGCGACACCCGATTGCACTGCGACGCCCGATTGCACTGCCACGCCCGATTGCACTGCTACAGGAGATGCAGTCACTTGCACCTTGCCTGACGGAGGTAGTGTAGCCGGCGCGCCTGCGTTGGTCTCCGTCGCGCCGGATGCTGGGGCGGCCGAGGTGGCGCGGGGCACATTTGATCCCGCTTGATTTGGAAGTGAGAGGTTCGACAGTAACGCCGTTAGCACCGACGTTCCATCGCTCTGCTCCTTGGACGGCGTCGATTCTAGCGCTGGCGCTTCTTTCACAGTGTGTTCCGTCGCGGGTACTGCGTCCTGCGCCGATTGCGTGAGTATCAGGGCTGCTTGCGCCAAATTCGGAATCGGAATCGGTGGCGTCGTCGGAGACGGTAGAACTGAAGCCTCTTCGGTTCCAGTACCAGAGTCATCAGGCGATTGTTTGTTGGTTGCCGAACTTGAAGCCGGCGTGTTCGCTTGCGCCTTGCTCTCTTGCCGTGCGCCGGTCTCTTGCTCTACATCGTCGAAGAGCGTCAGGCTATCGAAGACGTTCTTGAATGGAATTGTTTTCTGCGCATTGGCGGCTGTTGAAACCAACAGGGGCGACTTTGAATTCAACAGCGCAGCTTTTGAATCAAGCGATTTCGTAAGAGCATGCGCCGGCAGAGGGAGAGCGGCATGCGCCGGTGCGGAAACAATCACGGCGCAACTAATGCAGGTTCGCGGCCAAAACCGCCGCTTCCGATTATCAGCGCGTTAGCACCAGCATCCGTCGAGAACTCGGCTATTACCGACTTAGTTTCGGCGAAGGCAGCGCTCGCCTTCGCATCCCTTATCGCGAATGCGAAACAAAACTATACGATTTTTTCGCGGCTTCGTTTTGGCTGCGGAGTTGCAGTGTGGATGTTCTCGCTATGGATCAGATTAGTGTTTTGGCTGCCGCAGGCATGCAGTCTCGGATGCAATCGCTCGACCTTGTCGCGAACAACCTCGCGAATTCGTCCACCGGCGGATATAAGAGCGATGGCGAGTTCTACACTCTGTTCACCTCCGAAGCCGCCGGCGAAGATGCCTCGGGCCCTTCTTCGGTTCCGATGATCCAACGGCAATGGACCGATTTTGCGCAAGGGTTGCTGGAGCCCACCAACAATCCGCTGGACTTCGGCCTGTCGGGCAAAGGCTTCTTTGTGGTCCAGGGGCCCTCTGGTCCTCTCTATACCCGCAACGGAAATTTCCGGTTTTCCAACAGCGGTTCGCTCGTCACCGGTGAAGGTTACCCGCTGCTGCAGCAAAATGGGGAGCCGTTCAAAGTGAATACCAAGCAGCCGCTGGATGTCTCTCGGGAAGGCGACATCAATCAGAACGGAAACTCCATCGGGCGCATCAAGCTGTCCGAGTTTTCGAATCCCGCGGCACTTACTAAGTTCGGCGCGAATTATTTCACCAATAACACGGGCCAGATACCACTCGACGCCACCGGAGCGCAGACCTATCAGGGGAAAATCGAGGCGTCCAACGTGAGCGCCTCGCACGGCGCGGTGCGCATCGTGGGCCTTTCGCGGCAGTTCGAAATGATGCAGAAAGCCGTCTCGATTGCCAATGACATGGGCAAAAAGGCCATTGAAGAAGTTGCCAAGGTTTAGTCGGGAAAATGATCGGAAGGAATCCATAGATGATACGAGCACTCTTTAGCGCCGCCAGCGGAATGAACGCGCAGCAAACCAACGTGGAGAATATCGCGAATAACATCGCGAATGCCAACACAGCGGGATTCAAGGCCCGGCGCGCCCAGTTTCAGGACCTTCTGTATCAGAATCTGATCCAACCCGGCGCGGCCGCCACCCAGAATACCGTCGTACCCACGGGACTCCAGTTGGGCCTGGGTACACGAGCGGTCTCCAACGAAGTGATCTTCACGCAAGGCGATTTTTCCGAGACCGATAATCCGTTGGACGTAACGATCCAGGGCAACGGTTTTTTTCAGGTCCTGCAGCCATCGGGTCAGTTAGCTTATACCAAGGCCGGAACCTTCCACTTGAATAATACGGGCCAGATAGTAGATCCAAACGGCAACTTACTCGACCCGCCCATCACGGTTCCTCAGAATGCCCTCTCCTTGACCATCGGCACTGACGGAACCGTGAGTTACACGCTGCCCGGGCAGGCCGCGGCACAACAAGCCGGGCAAATCCAGCTCGCCAACTTCGTCAATCCTTCCGGCCTCAATAGCATTGGCTCAAGCCTGTTCCAGCAGACCGACGCTTCCGGTGCACCGGTGATTGGCGCACCAGGCGGTGCGGATGGCGTGGGCACCTTGCTGCAAGGTTATGTGGAGCAATCCAACGTCAGTATCGTTCAGGAATTTGTGAACTTGATCGTCAGCCAGCGCGCCTACGAAGCGAACTCCAAGGTGGTAAAGGCCGCCGACGACATGTATCAACAGGTAAATAACCTCAAGCAATGACCGTATGGCTGCTCTTTTTCAACATGCTTACTCACTCCTCCGGACTCTGTGAAACGATTGCGAACGACCGCATTGTCGGCGAAGACCTGGCAAAAGCGTTGCCGGGTTTCGCGAATAAAATTCCACGCGACGCCGTGATCGGGTTTTCACCAGCCCCAGGCGCCCGCCGCATTTTCAAATCTCTGGAGTTGCAACGCATCGGCGCTCCCTATGGAGTGGCCGTCGCACCGGACGCCGAAGCGTGTTTCGAGTGGAGCCTGCAGCAGTTGACCGATGACGTGGTCCGATCGTCCATTCGCCAATCGCTTCAAATGCCGGACGCGCGCGTCGATGTGCTCTCGGTGAGCAGAAGCATGGCGCCGGCCGGCAAAGTGGTTTTTCCAATTTCGGGGCTCTTGGCTTCCACACTTTCCGGGCCTGAAACGCCGGTCACATGGCGCGGCGAAGTGCTCTATCATGGCTCGCGGACCTTCTCCATCTGGGCGCGCGTCAAGATATCGTCCACTATGACTCGCGTCGTTGCCACCGAGTTGATCCTGCCGGGCCAGACTGTCGGGCCGAAGCAAGTGCGGCTGGAGACCTACGACGATTTCCCCCTGCGTAACGACATCGCTCGCAATCTGGATGAGGTAATCGGACGCATGCCGCGACGCGCCATCCGCATGGGGTTGCCCGTCTTTCGCCTCGATCTGATTGAACCATTCCAGGTGCAGCGCGGCGAATTAGTTGAGGTGACGGCCATCGCAGGCGCGGCTCAACTGCACATGCCCGCGCTGGCCGAGATGCAGGGCAGACAAGGCGACATGATCTCGCTCAAGAATCCTCGTACGGGAAAGATTTTTCGCGCCCGAATCGAAGGCAAAGACAAAGCTTTGGTGATGCCCTGGCCCGTCCCCGAACAGACCATGCCGGAACCGTTGAGGGTGCAATGAAGCTACGAATCTTGAGTCTCTTCTTGATGGGCGCTGTCCTTTGCACCGCCCAGTCGCCGAACAAAAAGAAAACTCAAACGCCCCCCGAGCCCTCGCCCCTCGACAAATACATCACCGACGCGTACAAAGATGGCTCTTCGCCACAAGCCGCCCATCCGCTCGGGTCCACTTGGTCGCAGAATGCCCTTTTCTCTAATCTGGGGATGGATCTCAGAGCCAATCGCGTGAACGACTTAGTAAATATAGTTGTAACTGAAACATTTTCGGCCGTCGCTAACGGCGATGTAAAGACCCAGCGGCAAGCCACCGCCCAAAGCAACATCGCTCAGCTCGCCGGTGTCACGAAAACTACCGGACCTTTAGCCAATCTCCTCGGCACCAATACTCAAACTCAACTGCAGGGAACCGGCGAGACCAGCCGGGGCGCAGTCCTCACGGCGAATCTGAGCGCTCGCGTCACCCACATCTTGCCCAACGGTTACCTGGTCATCGAAGGAACCAAACGCGTGCAAGTAAGCTCCGAAAATCAAGTGGTCACGGTGCGAGGCGTGATCCGGCCGGTGGATCTGGCTCCTAACAACAGCATCTCCTCCAACCTGATCGCGCAGATGGAAATCCAGGTGAACGGCAAGGGCGTCATCAACGATACCATTCATCGCCCCAATATTTTGTACCGTATTTTGCTCGGCATCTTGCCGTTCTAGACTCTCAAGACCGTTTTAGACTCTCAAGACCGTTCTAGCCTCTCAAAAATCATGCGACTCTCATTGACCGTTCTCACCGCTGCGACGCTTCTCCAACTTCCGGCCGCCGCCGATCCTCCCGCCGCGCGGCTGAAGGAGTTGGTCTCGCTCGAAGGCGTCCGCGAGAATCAGTTAATTGGCTATGGCATCGTGGTGGGACTCAAAGCCACTGGTGACCGGCAACAGACGCTGTTCACCGCGCAGAGCCTTGCCAACATGCTCCAGGAGATGGGTGTCACGGTGAATCCAAGCCTGATCTTGGTGAAAAATACGGCGGCCGTCATGGTCACTGCCACGCTGCCGGCCTTCGCTCAATCGGGCATGCGGATCGATGCCACCGTGGCGGCCATGGGCGACTCCGCTAGTTTGCAAGGCGGACTGCTGTTGATGACCAGCCTGCGCGGAATCGACGGTCAAGTTTATTCTATTGCTCAAGGCCCGGTAGTAACTGGCGGTTTCATCGCAGGCGGCGCGGGCAACACGCAAACGGTAAACCATCCTACCGTAGGCCGCATCCCGAGCGGCGCCATCGTCGAGCGTACATCGCCTGCCGTTGAACCGACTAAGGAGGTGCGCCTCCAACTCCATGATGCCGATTTCACCACCGCCGCGCGCATCGCGGAAGTGGTCAATCACCACTTCACGGCCGATACTCCTGGCATCGCGCACGCCGACAATTCCGGACTAGTGAGCGTTTTAATTCCAGCAAGCTTTTCGACACGCACCACCGAGTTTATCGCCGAACTCGAAGCGCTAACGGTGCAGACCGACCGGCCCTCGAAAGTCGTCATCAACGAACGAACCGGAACGATCGTGATGGGCAAAGAAGTTCGCGTTTCGCCGGTGGCCATCATGCATGGCGATTTGACCGTCGAAATTCAGACCACTTACGATGTTTCCCAGCCCGGTCCGTTCTCCAACGGAACCACCCAGGTTACTCCCCAGGTTTCGGTTGGCGTCAAAGAAGAGAAGGCGCGCAACGTGGTGCTCAAGGAAGGCGCCACCGTGGAAGAGTTAGTGCGCGCGCTCAATTCGATCGGTTCCACGCCGCGCGACATCATCGCCATTCTGCAAAGCCTGCGCGCCGCCGGAGCTCTGGAATCGGAGATCGAAGTCATTTAGAGCGCCATGGATATCCATCTTTCACCCGCGGCATTAACGGCCATCCCCCGGTCCCCGGCGCCATCCTCCTCCGATAGCGCCGTTATTCCTGAAAACGAGACGTTTCATCACGCTCTCAATACCGCCTCCGATACGCCTGAAAAAATCTCCGGCGTGGCCAAGCAATTCGAAGCGCTCATGATCGGACAAATGTTGAAATCGGCGCGCGACACCTCGGGCGGCGGCTGGCTCTCGAGCGACGACGGCCAGGACGATCAAACCGGGTCGCTCGTCATGGACATGGCCGAACAGGGTCTTTCACAAGCCATGGCGGCTCGTGGCGGCCTTGGTATCGCCAAGATGGTGACGGCCAATCTGGCCAGAGGCCAGGCTAAAACTCCCAGCTCCGATTCTGAGACTCCGGCGTCGCCCGTGAGCCATACGGATCTGAAGCGCCGCTAAGAACGGCCTGCTGGTATTCGCTCGGAGACGCGCCCGAGGCAGCATCAGGCGCGGTGGCGGCATCCAGGACGTTGAGATTGTGCATGGCGCCGATCCACCCTTCCAGCAGCGTCTCGATCAGTTTCAAAACCTCCTGCAGCATGCTTTCCGATTTCTCGGCGTGCGCCTGAATCAACCGGCTCTGCAAGTAACCGTACAGGCCGCTGAGCGTGTCGCAATATTGCGGAGCCACATCGCGCCGCAGCGAGAAGCGCAGTTCACCCAGTATCTCCACCGCCCGTGTAACCGCATTGCCGCGCGCCAGAATGTCGTTGGCCTGGTGCGCGGTGATCGCTTCCCGCACAGCCTGCACCGCGCCTTCATACAACATCCGCGTCAGTTCCACCGGGGTTGCCGCCGCCACGCGACTCGCAATGTACTCTTTGTGAGGATGGCTGGGTGTCATGCTAATTCCGTCGCGCTACTTTATCGATCCAGCGAAGAAGTTTTTCAGGTATTCTTTTACCCCCATTTGCGGGTAGCAGTTCTACCCGCATCTGGTCCCCACATAAGAAATGCCGCGCGTATCTGTAGTCTTGTCTTTGATCCTCCGATCTTGTAAACACAAGGCTAAGTTAGATGAAGTCACCCTATTTGCGTCGGGAGCGTTCAGCTTGAATACAGTTCTTTGGATTGATGAAAGCGCTACTGGCACTCAACATGTTTACTTGAAAGGCGGCCCTGAAAAACTTCAGGTTTTGTTCGCCGCCACCTTTCCGGCTGCCTTTGAGTTGCTCAAGACGCGCCCCATTCTCGCGATCCTGGTTCATCTGCCCTTCGCGGATCTCAGTGCTTCAGACGTTCTGCGGAAGATCCACGACCAGGGATGCAAAGTGCCCATCGTCCTGTACGAACCGGCGGGCGCTATCAGCCGGGCGTTGAATCTAACGCAAGGCGGGGCATTTCAATACGTCTCCCACCCGGTTAAGCCCGAAGAACTTTGCGATCTGCTCTCTGTTGCCATCCGGCACCACGCCATTCAACGGGAAGCTCCACGCGAATCCAAGACCGGCGCTTCCATTCAGCCGCCGCCGTCGCGCAATTTTCTGGTTGGCTCCAGCGGGCCGATGCGGGAAGTAGTGGAAATTATCGACTTAGTGGCGAACCGCCGGTCCACGGTCCTGATCACCGGCGAAACCGGTACGGGTAAGGAAGTGGCCGCCCGCGCGCTGCATCTTTCCAGCAGCCGGTCGGCATCCCGAATGGTGGCCGTCAACTGCGCCGCCCTTCCCGATCATCTGCTCGAAGCTGAGCTTTTCGGCCACACTAAGGGAGCCTTCACCGGCGCCATCAACGCGCGCGTTGGCCTGTTCGAACAAGCGCACCGCGGCACCATTTTCCTGGACGAAATCGGCGAGATGCCGCTGCCTCTGCAAGCCAAGCTGCTGCGCGTTCTGCAGGAACGCGAGATCCAGCGTATCGGCAGTTCCGAGCCTCTTTCCGTGGATGTGCGCGTGATCGCCGCGTCCAACGCCAACTTGCTCGAAGCCGTCGCAAACCGCCGCTTCCGCGAGGATCTTTACTACCGTCTGAATGTCGTCGCGCTACGCATGCCGGCTCTGCGGGATCATCCTTCCGACATTCCCGAGCTCGCCGAACATTTTCTGAACAAAATTTCCGAACATGAGCCGTCGTGGAGAAAGCACCTCTCCCCGCAAGCGTTGGACATGTTCCTGAAATACGCTTGGCCCGGCAACGTGCGGCAGCTCGAACACGCGCTCGAATCCGCCTGCGCATTAAGCGGAACCCGCTCTGTTCTCTATCCGGGCGATTTCGATCTTCCCGCCGAAGTCCACCCCTCGGAATTCGGCTCCTTGTCTTCACTCGACGTCCCGGAAAGTGGAATCAACTTTGAAGAATTGATGACCGGCATCGAGCGCCGGCTGCTGGAACGCGCACTGGCGAAATCGGGTGGCAACAAGGCCCGCGCCGCGAGCATGCTTCATATGAAGCGGACCACATTGCTGTCCAAATTCAAGTCGCTGGAAGTGTGCGCCTAGTAGTCCATGGCTCAAGCACGTGCCATGAGTACTTCGGCGCCCGCGGCCACTCCCGCAGGCCCCGCCAAGCTTGCGGCGGTCGGGCTCTCGAGCATTGGTGAACTCGCCGTCCCTGTCGCGGTATTGCTGATCGTCATCGCGCTCATCACTCCGCTGCCCAGCTTCATGCTGGATATCCTCATCGTGCTCGATCTCATGATGTCCGTCATCGTGATGATGGTGGCCATGTACATCGGGCGGCCAGTGGAATTCAGCGTCTTCCCCACCGTGCTGTTGCTGTTGACGCTGTTCCGTCTGGCATTAAACGTCTCTTCATCGCGTCTGATTCTGCTAAACGGAAACACCGGAACCTCCGCGGCCGGCCACGTCATCGAGGCCTTCGGCAGCTTCGTAGTGGGCGGCAATTACATCATCGGCGCCGTGATTTTCTGCGTTCTCATCGCCATTCAATACGTCGTCATCAACCACGGTTCGGTGCGTATTTCCGAAGTCACCGCGCGCTTCACCTTGGATGCCCTGCCCGGCAAGCAGATGTCGATCGATGCCGATCTGAACGGTGGCTTGATCGATGAAACCGAGGCTCGCCGCCGCCGCCGCGATTTGAGCAGTGAAGCTGAGTTTTACGGCGCCATGGACGGCGCTTCCCGCTTCACCCAGCGCGACGCCATCGCGAGCATCATTATCACCGGCGTGAATATCGTGGCCGGCTTTCTGATCGGCGTCCTGCAACACAACATGGACCTCGGCCACGCGCTCCAAACCTACACTGTTCTCACTATCGGGGACGGCTTGGTGACAGTGATTCCAGCCCTGATGATCTCCATCTCCGGAGGTTTGATTGTCACGCGCGCCAGTTCCGACTCCAAGCTCGGCGCTCTGTTCCAGGCTCAGATATTCAGTAAGTCGGAACCGCTTCTGCTCGCCAGCGGCGTGTTAGTCGCACTTTCCTTATTCCCCGGAATGCCTACCATCCCGTTCCTGGCTTTGGGCAGCGGATTGGCCGCAATCGGGTGGCGTCTGCGTCGGAAAAACGACGCTGCCGTCAAAACCTCGACGGATAGCGCCGACAAACCGGCCAAGGAAAATGTGGAAGCGCTCCTCCAAGTGGACCCTCTGACAGTGGAAGTCGGCCTCGGACTGGTCAAGCTAGTCGAGGGCGGAGCCAACTCCCGGCTCTTGCAAAGAATCGCGGGCATTCGTAAGAACCTCGCATCGCAGTTGGGTTACTATCTGCCACCTGTCAAGGTTAACGACAACATGTCCCTGCGCGCCCGAGAGTATACGCTGCTCATCAAAGGCGTTGAGATGGGACGCTTCGAAATGCCCGCCGGTCAGGAGTTGGCGATCCCGAGCGCGGGTGTGGATGGCGCCATGGAAGGCAAGCCCACCAAGGATCCGGCCTTCAATCTAGCGGCTCTCTGGATTCCCTCCGAACGTGCCGCCCTCGCTCGCACCAAGGGTTACACCGTCGTTGACGACGTCAGCGTTATGGGCACTCATCTCTCCGAAGTAGTCCGCCGCCACGCCCATGAACTCTTCAGCCGCCAGGACAGCAAAAACTTCTGCGACCGTGTGGCGCAAGGCAATCCGAAAGTCGTCGAGGATTTGGTTCCAAAAATGCTATCTCTTTCTGTGATCCAACGAGTGCTCCAGAATCTCTTGCGAGAGCGGGTGCCTATCCGCGACTCGGTCACGATCTTGGAGGCTCTCAGCGAAGGAGCGCAGATGACGAAGAACCCGGTGTTGCTCACTGAATACGTGCGGCAGGCCATTCGCCGGGCCATCGTCAGCTCGCACACCACGCCGCAGGGCGAATTGGCCGCCTACATGGTGGAGCCCTCGGCCGAGCACGCCGTGGAAGCAGCGGTGGAGCACAGCGAGCACAACAGCGTGCTAGGCCTGGCGCCGCAATCAGCTCGCGATCTGGTGGGCCGCATCACACGCAAACTGGAGCGTCCGGATTCTTCGGCCGTGGTTCTGGTGAACCCATCCATTCGCTACTTCATCAAGCAGTTGCTCGAAACCGCCTTCCCGGACGTGACGGTTCTTTCGCATAGCGAAATTCCCCCGGAAATCAAGGTGAAATCGCTCGGTTGGGTCGGGTAGACAATGACGGAACAAGCAAGCTCGTCCATGAAAATCAAATCTTACTTCGCCGATTCGGTGGAGCAGGCCATCCAGGAAGCTCGTCAGGAACTGGGCAACGACGCCATGCTGATCACTTCGCGGCGTTCTTCGGCGGAGACACGCAGCCTGGGCGCCTACGAAGTGGTGTTCGGCCTCAACGCTCCCGCCGTTCGCCAGCGTCCCGTGGCTGCCCGCCCGGCCGACTTATCCAGCGAGTTACAGAACCTGCGCTCGCAATTACAGGAAATCAAGAGCGCCTTACAGGGGCCGCGTGGCGCCGAGTCACTATCTTCGGACGCCGAGCAGCTTTTTGACGAGTTGGTCTCGGGCGATCTGGCACGTAACATTGCGCAGGAAATCGTTTCGTCCGCGGTGCGTTTGCGCGACCAGCTTTCCGCCGGTCAGCCTTCGCCTCATCCTCTCCGGGATTATGCCGCGGAGCTAATCTCGAAGAAACTTCGATTTGCCGCGCCGTTCCGTCCGTTCGCGCGCAACGACGGCTCGCCGAATCCAGCCTCGTCCGAAACCGCTTCCGTAGTCGTCTTTGCGGGGCCCGCCGGAGCGGGCAAAACCACCACGCTGATCAAAATCGCGATTCGCGAATGCCTGGCTCAAAGGCAGCCCGTCCGTATTCTCTCGTTAGATCCCTACCGTGTCGCCGCTCACGAAAAGTTGCGCAGCTTCGCCGCCATCATTGGCGTTGGATTCACTGCCCTCAATTCCGTCCAGGAGTTTTTGGGCCTCGCCGAAGAGTCTCGCAATAAGAGCGTGGTGCTGGTGGATACGCCCGGCTATAGTCCCTCAGAACTCGACGGCGCGGCGGAAATCGCAACCTGCTTCGCGCGCCTTCCCAATAAACAAGTTCACTTGGTATTACCGGCGTCGATGAAGCGTGCCGACCTGTCGCGGACCATCCGCAACTATGCGCCGTTTCAACCCGATTATCTGTTGTTCACCAAACTCGATGAGACCGAGTCGCAGGGCGCCATTCTCTCGGCCGCGCTCGAAGCCGACAAGCCGCTGTCCTATTTTTCCAACGGCCAGAACATTCCCGAAGATCTCGAGCCCGCGCATGCTCGCGTATTACTGGCGTCGGTTTTCCGGCGGGAAATAGCGGAGGCCGTGTCGGCGGCATAGATGGCTTCGAATCTGTTAGCGAACGCGGCGGCGTTTTATACCCCTACCCCGGCGATTGATACCGCCGAGCGGGACCGCTTGATCCTGGAGAATCTTCCGCACGTGCGCTGGGTGGCGATGCGCATTCACGAGAAGATCGGCGGCGCGGTCGGCCTGGAAGATCTCGTCTCCTGCGGCGTCATTGGGCTGATTAACGCCGTCGATAGCTACGATCCCAAGTTCAACGTCAAACTGAAGACTTACGCCGAGCATCGTATTCGCGGTGCGATTCTCGATAGCATTCGCGGCCTGGATGGCATCCCAGTCCACAAGCGCAAACGGTTGAAGGACGTGGAAGCGGCCATCGCCAGCGCCGAGCAACGCCTGCAGCGTGTGCCCAGTGAAGAAGAAATTGCCGCCGAGATGAACATCCCTCTGGCCGAATACCAGGAACTGCTGGCCGAGCTGCGCGGAGTCAGCCTGGGCAGCCTGGATGAAATCGCCGACGGCTTCTCAGAAAGCAAACTGCTTCGCTACGTCGCCCACGATGAAGAAACCCTGCCCACCAGAATCCTGGAACGGGCCGAGCTCGAAAAGCTTTTGGCGGAAGCAGTGAACAAGATGCCGCGCCTGGAACGAACGATCCTCACGCTGTACTTCAAGGAAGAGCAGAACCTGCACGAGATCGCAGAGATCCTGGGCATCCATACCACGCGGGTCTGCCAGCTCAAATCGCAGGCCGTGCTGCGCCTGCGCGCGTACGTCGTCAAGAAATGGCCATCCACTCGAGGGATTCTATAAATGCCCGACCAGGAAACCACCACCCCATCCCCATTGGCCGCAACCGAAGAGCAAGCACAGGAAACTGTTTCGGCAACGCTGCCCTCTAACGGCACTTCGCAAGCCGCGCCTTTACTGATGGGCGTGAAGTTGCCCATTCGCGTTCTGCTCGGACGCACCCAGCTTTCCCTTCGCGACATTGCCCAGCTTGGCAGCGGCGCCGTAGTGGAATTGGATTGCTCGCCGGACGACCCGGTAGAGATCATGGTCAACGGGCGGGTTATCGCGCATGGCGAAGTTGTGGTCGTGTCGGGTAACTACGGCGTGCGCATTACGAAAATCGGTTCGCGCTCAGAAGACCAGGACTACACGGTTTCGGACTTGTTCAACCTCTCCCACATGCTAAGGTAACGAAAATGTTTTTGACCCTCCTCCCCTATTTGACCGTAATTGCTAATCTGGCCCTGGTCCTGGTGATCCTGCTGGGAGTGAACCAGCGCGTTGGCCAGCTTCGTGCCCGCGCGGGCAAGCAGGATAAGACGCTGCAAACGGAAACCGCGCGCCTGGCAGCGGAAATCGCCGAATTGAAGGGTCAGATCCTGGAACTCGAACAGACCAGCACTACCATTGCCTCTAGCGTACCGTCGTCCGTCCCCGCGTCCGCCACCGGAAATAGCGTAAACAACACGCTGCGCAGCAAAGTGCTGAAAATGCATCGCCTGGGCCAGTCTCCCGACCGTATTGCCGGAGCCCTGCGCGTCCCCAAAGGCGAAGTGGACCTGCTGGTGAAGGTTCACAAAATCGTCATGCGCCCCTATGAAGAGGTTGTACTGGCGCCAATGGGGGAAGAGATTGCTGAAAAAGCTTAAATGTGATTCCGGATGCTGCGATAAAGGAATGCTGCGCCTAGACAGCAACGAAATGAGGAAGCGATGATTATCAACAATAACGAAAGCCCCGACGTTTCCCGCCTGAATCTCGACCAGACCCAGCAATCCGCTCGCACCGCCAGCGCCGGCGCTTCTAAATCCACCTCCGCCACCGACAACTCGCCAGGGGATGATTCTATCTCGCTCTCTAACTCTCCGAACCTCGTTCAACAGGCGCTCGCTTCGTCATCTTCGGCGCGCTCGGCCCGCGTGCAGGAACTCAAAGCGCTGGTGCAAAGCAATCAATATCAGCCGGATGCCCAGGCCGTCAGCGTCGCGTTGATCAACGCGCATCTAACGGGAGCTTAAACCGCCGCCCAGACCCCGTATGCAGAACGCAACGCAGTATGGCGATGCCCAGGAATGCCTCCAGGCCGCTCGTCTCAGCATGCGCCAGGTAAAGACGCTGCTCGCGAAACCGTCGGTCGAAGCGGCCGATGAATCCGCGGCGCTCCTGCGGGACGTAGAAGTGCAACTAGGTTGCGTCGCAGCCATCCTGAGACAGAACGGCGTCAAACCGGATGCCGGAATCCGCGCGGGCGTCGAAGAGCTGCAAACCGAAGTGGCCTTGCTCGCCAGCTTTTTCGCGGGCGCCGACAAGATGCTCTCTGGCTGGCTGGATGCCGTTCGATCCCGCCGGGGCGGATATACCGATCGCGGGCAGGCTGCCCCCTTGACGCTGGTAAGAAAACTGAGCGTGGAAGGCTGACATGGGTAATCTTTTTTCCGCATTGAATTCGGCCAGCCAGTCGCTTCAGGCCTTCGAACAAGCCATCAACGTCACGCAGAACAACGTGACCAATGCCAACAGCCCAGGCTATGCCGATCAGGTACCGCAGTTAATTTCGCAGGAATTTCAGTCCGACACCGGCGTGTCGTCGGGCGGAGTGCAGGAGCTCACGCAGGATACGCGCAGCACCTATGCCGACACGGCCGTGCAGCAGCAGCTTTCGCTACAGGGCATGTATCAGCAGCTCCAGACCACATTGGCGCCCCTGCAAACCGTGTTTGACGTCTCTTCCAGCAGCCCCATTCCATCGGCGCTGAATCAGTTGTTCCAGAGCTTTTCGCAATGGAGCACGCAGCCGAGCAACACCAATTACCAATCGGCCGTCATCGACGCAGCCCAGCAGACCGCCGCCGCGTTCCAGCAAGCCGCTGTCCAGCTGAACCAGATCCAGGCGTCCACCACTCAAGATATTCAATCCACTGTTGCGCAGATCAATCAGGATGCCGGCGCCATCCAGACTTACAACCAGCAAATCTCCGAGCAAGCGCAACCTAACGCCGGCTTGAGCGCGCAATTGGAAAGCACACTCGAAAACCTTTCCAGCTTAGCTAACGTCCAGGTGATTAAGGGCATTGGAGGCATGGTCACGGTGCTGCTCGGAGGCCAGACTCCGCTGGTGGAAGGCGTCCAAGTGAACGCCATCCAAGCCGTAAACAATACGGCGTCGAACAGCGGCAATCCCGGCGCCGCCCCAAACATCAGCATCGAAGACAGCAACGGCAACGACATTACCAGCCAGATCACCGCGGGCGGCCTGGCCGGACTGCTCAGCGTTCGGAATAATCTGCTCCCATCGCTCATTGGCGGCGGCCAGCAGGTGGGCGGCTTGAACACTCTGGCGAAAAGCTTGGCGGATAGCGTCAATAATGTTCTGGCGCAAGGATCCACTACCACCACGCCGCCCGCTCAGCCCGGCAGCCCGCTCTTCACTTACAACGCTGCCGCGCCCGCAGGTATCGCGAGCACTCTGGCTGTGAGCTCTACCATCACGGGCAGCCAGCTCGCAGCCGCCGATGTCGGACCGCCTCCGGTGACCAATGGCGCCGCGCTCACCCTCGCGTCCCTGGATTCCACTAGCCCCGGGCCAGTGGGCGGCCAAGGATTCACTCAGTATTTCGCCTCGCTGACTTCGGCAGTCGGTAACGCCGCCAACAACGCCAATACCTCGGCCACCTCGCAATCCCAATTGGTGGCGCAAGCCAAGAGTCTGCAGCAGCAGGTTTCCGGAGTGTCTCTGGACGAAGAAGCCATCCGGTTAGTGCAACTGCAGAGTTCCTATCAGGCAGCCAGCAAGGTTGTCACGGTGATCGACCAACTTACGCAATCGCTCATGAACATGGTTCAGTGATGATCTTCAGCGTTGACGGAGGAAACTAAATGATCAGCGGCCTCACTGCTTCCAACGAACAATTCCTGGCGTCGTTGAATATTCTTCAGAACAACTTGAGCCAGGCCGACGAACAGCTCTCGAGCGGCCTGAGCGTCAACCAGGCCTCGGACGCCCCGCAATCCATTCAGGATATCTTCGTCACACGCTCCGAACTCGGCCAAGCCAATCAAACAGCCCAGAACCTGACCACCATACAGGGCCAGGTGCAGACCGCGGCCGGCGCCGTCCAAAGCGCCATCGAATTGCTCACTCAGGCAGTCTCATTGGGAACGCAAGGCGCCAGCACCAGCACCTCCGTCGCCACACAGCAAACTCTGGCCACCCAGATTCAAGCCCTACAGGCCCAGTTAGTTTCCATCAGCAACACGGATGTGGGCGGAGTCTTCGTATTTAGCGGCGATGCCAGCGGTTCGCCGCCTTATAAGGTGGACACCTCCAGTCCCACCGGCGTGGATCAGTTGATCACGCCGCAACAATCCACCTTGCAGATTGCCGGCCCAACGGGTGTCACCTTCCAAATCTCTATGACTGCGCAGGATCTTTTTGACCAACAGGATTCCAGCGGCAACCCGACAGCGAACAACGCCTTTGCGGCTCTCAACAATCTGGTGCAAGCCCTGCAAGGCGGAAACGCCACCACCATTTCCCAAGCCGTCGACGCTCTCCAAACCGCGAGCAACTACGTAAATAACCAGACCGGCTTCTACGGCGCAGCCGAAAATAACGTCAGCTCCGCTCTCGATCTGGCGCAAAAGTTTCAAACTCAGGATCAGTCCCAGCTCAGCGGCTTGGAAGACGCCAACACCACCACTCTCGCGGTTGAGGTTACTCAAGCTTCCACGGCCATGGATGCCGCTCTGTCGGCCCAGGCTCACAAACCGACGTCCACCCTGTTTGACTATCTGCCGATCGGCTAATTCTTTCACTTGCGACTAACTTTCCGGCTGTCACTTACTCAATCGCGTCCCATGCAAGCACTCCCCACACGTGTGCTCGCTTTCTCCCCCCGTACGCCCGGATTATCCGTTCTATTTTGCGGGCGAAACCCAAAAATATCTTCAATCTACTCCGTGAAAGAGCGATAGAAGGACGTACCCAAGCGGGTGGTCAACAGCAGCGAGGGTATCGAAGCCGTACACAAGATTTTGGAAAGGATTTAGTTCATGTTTAAAGTTTCTCCGAACAAGATTGCCCTCGCCGCGTCCGCGCTCCTCCTGTGTGCGGGCTTGGCGCAAGCGACTACCCCGCCGGGATCGCCGCTCACCGCAGCGCCGGCCTCCGTATCGATTTCTTTTGCCCTGCCAAGCACCCCCGGTATGGAGGAGGCAGTGGCATTCACAGTCCCCACAGCAGACGTTTCAGATCCTTTCGTCATCGATCCAACCACGGTGCCGTTCTGGTTGTCCATTCTGAATGCAGCCGGTTCGGCCACGGATCTGGCCGATACGGCCGTTCCTTCGCCTGGCGTGACGCTGAACTTCGTGGGCAGCGCCGCCGCCGGGTCCTTGGGCGTGGGCGCCTACACCGCCAGTGTTCACGTGAAAGTCAATGGTTTTCAGGACCTGGTTGTGCCGGTAACTCTAACGGTGACCAGCGCCACCCCTGCGACTTTATCCGTGACGAACAGCGGTACCGCTGTGGCGAGCGGCGCAACAGTGCCCCTTACCTGGGTATATGGTGCGGCTCTTCCGACCCTAAATTTGACGCTCCTCTCGAGCGACTATCCGATATCCTTTACCGCGGTGTCAGCCGTGGCTGGGGGTTCGCCGGAGGACTGGATACAGCTCAGCGCAGCGAGCGGCATCGCATACAACTACGGTACCCCGCTCAATATCACCTTCGCGTCGGATGCGTTGCTGAACTCGAGAGTCTCAGTGACGCCCATCACCGGGACTGTGACCATTAGCTACGCGGCCACAACGTATGTCATTCATATTGCCATCACGGTCACCGAGCCGAATCCCACCATCACCAACATCTTCCCGCAAGAAACGCCAGTCGTTGGCAGCGGCGCCCTCACGGTGGTTGTCACCGGTACCGGCTTTGGCACGACTGCACAAGGCTTCACTACGGCAACAACGGTTAAGATAGCCTATGGCGCCGTCGCGGCAACCGCACTTACGGGAATTACCGCGTCGGGAGGTGGTCCCACCGGCACGGTGACCGTGGTGAACCCTACCACGATGGTTCTCACCATTCCCTGGCAAGACGCCACCCCAGCTAGCATCCTCGATACTGCTGCCCAAAACGTTACCATCAGCATCACTAACGGCGGGACCACGGTAACTGCACTTCTCTACGTGACCGCCAACCCGGTAATCTACTCGATATCGGACGCTGCGGCATTGGCGGAACCCACGCCCGGCGCCAAACCGAACGTGGCGCCCTACGAGCTGATCACGATCTTCGGCAACAACTTTTGTCCGACGTGCGCAGTTCCAGTGGTAGCCCCGGTAGCCTCCTCGCGCTATCCAACTACGCTTACCGCCCCGGCCGCCGGCCACCCGCTCACGGTTACTTTCTATAAGAGCGATGGCGTCACATTGGTCGGCGACGCCTACATCCTCTTCGCCAACGATACCCAGATCAACGCGCTGGTTCCGTCCACTGTTCTCGCCGCTGACAATCCCATGCAAGTGGTTGTCAGCTACAACGGCGTCCTCAGCAACACCAACGTCCTCTACGAGGTGAACGCGGTGGCGGCAAATCCTGGGATCTTTACCACCACATCGAATGGTCAAGGACAGGGCGCGATCTTGCTCTCTGATTTTTCGGTGAATGCAGCCGCCAATCCGGCTGTCGTCGGTGGCACGGTCCTGATTTATGCCAGCGGTCTGGGCGTCCCGAACAGCACATCCGCGAGTGTCACCTCCACCAAGGCGGGTACGTTCCCCACCTCGTGCTTCTCGGTGGCCGGCTACGTAACTGCCGCGGGTCTCACCAGCCCCGCCACCGCCGACGGTGCAGTGCTCTTAGCCAGCGATTGGGGCACGGGCAACTTGCCTCCTTGCTTCTCCACCAAAAGCTACGTCACCGTCACCATCGGCGGCGTTGCCGCTACCGTCACTTACGACGGTTGGGTAGCTGGTTCGGTGACCGGGCTTTATCAGATTAACGTCACCGTTCCGAAAGCCACCACCAGTCTCACGGCAGTCACCCTTCCCGTCGTCGTAACGGTGAACGGCGTACCCGCCCAGGCTGGTGTAACAATGTCGGTTAAAAACTAGGCTTCGGCCAGTTAGACCACAGGCGCGAGGGCATGGCGGCGGGAGGGTGCAGTTTGACCCCCGCCGCTTGTTCCGAGCCAAGGTTTCAGACTCTGCTCCGCCAAGGTTCTGGTCCAAGCGGGCGGGGTAAGCAGCCAGGCCGGTGTAATAATGGCAATCCAACGACCAGGCTCCGGTCAATTAGCCCCAAAAGGCTAAACCCTGGTTCCAGCACGGCGGCGGGAGGGTGCAATTTGGCCCCCGCCGCCGTTTTTCTTTGCCGAATGAACAAGCTCGCCTAAGTACTTTTTCCCGCTAAGTTTCTTTCAATCCCGGCCGCCAATCCTCGATACGCTTACCATGGCACAGTCCACGCAGCTCTCCCGGGAAGGCGTCGCGCAAGTGGCGGGTAGAATCCTCATAGCTTGGCACAGCGGCGAGACCGCCGGTCTTAGCCGCGAGTTGGAATACGCTCGCTGCCTGGCTGCCCAGGCGCCTCACTCCAGTACCCTCGAGATGGAAACAATGGAAGTGCTTTCGGGCGCGGTAGAATCTCTCAGGCGTAGCTGCGGCCAGCACGCCGGAGCGGTTCGCCTGCTGGAACACTTGGCAAAAACGCCTGCTTGTAGTTAGCGCCTGCTTGTAGTTAGCGGATGAAATCTTCTACCTGGAATGCCCGCCGCTGGCCCGTGCTTACGATCTGCCCGCTGAAGCTGGAAGCGCCATTCAACGTGCAAATAGCCCTGCGCTCCACCGGATGGTCCAATCGCACGATCTGCCCCTCGGTAAGCCGTAACAGATCGCCTAGGCGCATTTCAGATCCGTCCAGCCATACCTGCACTCCCACCTGGCTGCCCAGCAGCACTTCCAAAGTAGCCTCAACCGATACGGTGGTTTCCGGCGTCTCTACCGGCGCGGGTTCTTCCGCCGTCATGACGGTGGTGAACAATTCGGGCGGAGCAAGCAAGGTGAGTTGCCCCACTTGGTCGCCGACAGCCAAATCGAAATGGGCCGCGAATACAGGCTCCGTCGGCGGTAGCATCCTCGAGGGAACAGGCTCAAACTCCAGTGTTACCGTCTCGAGCGGCGTCTCCATCAGCGTTGCCCAGGCACGATACGCATCGGAGAGGATCATGCGGTACAACAGCCGGACCACTTGTAATTCGATCTCTGTAGGCTTGCGGTCCACTGCGCCGAAGGAACCCGCTTTGGCACCCAGCGCCACGCCTACCAAGGGCAGCAGCACTGGGTATTCCACCACAAGAATCAGTTTGCGGTCGTCCGGACGCACCAGCGCCAGCCCAAAACAGGCCCGCTTGTCGGCTACCGGGAACTCGCCAAACGAGATCTCTCCGCCGCTGGTATGGGTTGCAGTCACCGACGTCCGCAGAAAAGCCGAAAGGCTGATTGTGAGCTCCCGGGCCAGCGTCTCGTTCGCCATGCGCACCAGTTCGCCGGGGACACCCTGCAGCTTGTTGTTGACCCGAAATTCGGCCTTGGTCCAGTTGGATTCCATGTGTGATGGAGAAGCTACACCGTAAACTCTACAATCGGCTGACTCCGGCAAACACTTTACCGAGTGGGACTTAAGTCATAAAATCGTAAATCTTCGCCCCGAAAGATCGATAAAGCAACGGGCCACAGCCGGGCGTAGGTTTTGATTCTGAATTCTGAATTCTGGCTTCTGGATTCCGTGGAGTCCTTTATGATCAAGCTCACCAGATTGAACCATGTTCCGCTGATCGTGAATGCCGATCTGATTGAGCACGTCGAGGTGACAGCCGACACGGTCGTGGCTCTCACCACCGGCCAAAAATTCATGGTTCTGGAATCGGCCGAAGAAGTGGTGGAGAAGGTTATCCAATATCGCAAAGCGATCCTGAGTGCGTCGCACTGTCCCTTGAAGATCCATGACGCCGCGAGTGACGACGACGCCGAGCACGTGAGCGCGAGCCCCAATCCGGCCGCCTCGTGGGCCAAGTAGACGAAGCTAATGGCAAACAACGCTGATCGTAAGAAGCCATCCAGCCGGCCGGATATAGCCACCCTCGGAGGGTTGCTGCTGGCCGGGGGCGGCATTCTGGGCGGGCTGCTGCTCGAAGGTGGAAAGCTCACCGACATCACCCAGATCACCGCGCTCATGATCGTGCTGGGCGGCACCATTGGAGCGGTGATGGTCACCACGCCGCTGAAAACCTTGATCCGCGCGGCGAAGTATCTGGGCACCGTCTTCTTCGAACAATCGGAGGAGCCCCAACAGGTAATCGAAGAGATCATCTCCTACGCCACCAAAGCGCGTAAGAACAGCATCATTTCGCTCGAGTCCGATCTGGAACGAATCTCCGACCCTTTTCTCCGCAAGGCCATTTCCTTGAGCGTGGATGGAACCGATTTGCAGGAATTGCGCAAGATGATGGAGCTGGATCTGGATCTCCAGCAGCGCAGCGGAGAATCCATCTCCAAGGTTTACGAATGCGCGGGCGGCTACGCGCCAACCATCGGCATCATCGGCGCCGTGCTCGGCTTGATCCAAGTGATGAAGCATTTGGAAAATATCGAAGAGGTGGGCCGGGGAATCGCCGTCGCATTTGTGGCTACGGTGTACGGCGTTGCGTCGGCCAACCTGTTTTTCTTGCCGGCCGCCAACAAGATCAAAGCGCGCTTGCACGAAACGCTGCATATCAAGGAACTGATGCTGGAAGGCGTCTGCAGCATCGTGGAAGGGCTCAACCCCAAATTAATCCGTATCAAGCTGGATGCCTTCGCCGAGGGCCACACCGAAAGTCCCGAAAAGGCCAAAGCTCCGCAAGCGGCGCGCACCGTGGCTGCACAAGGATAACCGCGCATGCCAAGAAAACACGCCCCCGAACCCGAAAATCACGAACGGTGGCTGGTTTCGTACGCCGATTTCATCACTCTTCTGTTTGCGTTTTTCGTCGTGATGTTCGCCTCTTCGCAGACCGACAAGGCCCGCGCCAAACAAGTTTCCCAAGCGGTCGAAAAAGCGCTGGACAACGGACACTCCATCAGCGTGCCGGCCGCGGTGGCAAGAGTTCTGGGTGGTACCGTGGACGACAAAGGGCAAGGCAACGCGATGATGAAAGGTCCCGGAGGCGCGCAGCGAGCGGTTAAGAACGCGCCCGAGGACAACGTGATCGAGCTGATGCCGTCGCTCGAGCGCATGAACAAAGATCTGGAAGAGGAGATCAAAGCGGGCAAGCTCGAAGTCCGGCTGGAACCGCGTGGCCTGGTAATCAGCTTGCGCCAATCCGCTTTTTTCCCGTCGGGAACGGACGCGATGGATCAGTCTAATCTGCCCGCTTTAAAGAAGGTTGCCGAGCTCATCGCGACGCTTCCGAACTCCATTCAACTTGAAGGACACACCGATTCCATCCCCATCCATAACGCCCGTTTCAACAGCAATTGGGAACTGTCCTGCGCTCGCGCCATCGCGGTGCTCGAAGCCTTTTGCGGCACCTTCCAACTGAACCGGCAACGCTTTTCAGTAGTGGGACGGGCCGACACGGTCCCCATCGGCAGCAACGAGACGCCGGAAGGCCGCGGACGCAATCGCCGCGTGGATGTCGTGATCCTCAACAGCCTCAAGCTCGAGCATGCGGATGCCACCGCCGGTTCCCCCGGGCGGCCCCAGTGACGACCTTTCGACGCGTTCGGCCAGGCTGTAAAAAAATCTCCAAAAAACGTGAAAAAACGCCCCGCATCATCGAAAAGACTACTGCACGCTGAGCAAGGCGTGACTTCGGCGAGAGCCGATCAAAGACGAAAGAGGATAAAACATGATTTCACTTCAAACTAACGTCACGTCGCTGTTCGCGCAAGAACAACTCAATACCAACAATAATTTCGAAAGCAACACGATTCAGCAATTGACGTCCGGCTATCGTATTAACAACGCGGGAGACGACGCCGCCGGTCTCGCCGTTGCCAACCAGTTGCAGGCCAACGTAGCGGAGCTGCAACAGGGCGTTATCAACGCCGCCAACGGAACCAGCACGCTGCAGATTATCGATGGCGGTCTGAGCAACATTTCCAATCTTCTGGANNAGGGCCTAAGCAACATTTCTCAGATGCTCGACCGGCTGCAAACCCTGGCCACCGAGTCGGCCAGCGGAACCTTTGAAGGCAGCCGCACCACGCTGAACAACGAGTTCCAGTCGGTGTTAGGTGAAATTACGCGCCAGTCTGGCAACATCGGTCTGGCTTCGGGCGGAACAACGTCGAACACCGGCACCATCGGTTCGTCACAGTACAATACCACTGCTCTCAACATCTTCATCGGCGGCGGCGACACCGGCAACGCGAACGATGCCCAGGTGACCGTCGACTTAACCAACGGCGGCGCCGGCGGTGTCACCGTCACGGGCGTCGACTCAACCGGCCTCGGCCTGTCTTCTTCCGACGTAACCACGGCTCCCGATGCCACCGCGGCATTGGCGGCTGTCCAAACCGCAATCGGCGATCTTGGTTCGGTTCAGGGCGCGGTTGGCGCCGGCGAAAACCTGCTCAACTACGCCACCTCGCTCGCCAATTCCCAAATCACGAACTTGACGGCTTCCGAATCGTCCATTAAGGACGCCAACATCGCGGCCGAGGCATCTAACCTGGCAAAGGCGCAGACCCTGCAGCAATCTTCCATCGCTGCTCTGGCGCAAGCCAACTCCATGCCGCAAGCGATCCTGAAACTCCTGCAGTAGGAGTACGTTAATGTTCTGGCCAAACTGGGCCGATGGTAAAGCGATAACGGCCCAGTTTTAGTACTTGGCTAGAGGAGTGTCCATGAGCACCAGTCCGAGTTCGATCAGTTCGCTGGTTGCAAGCCTGGCTGCCCCGCAGACCAGCACCACAGGATCGAGCACCTTCGCATCGGACCTGCAAGCATCCGTAACCAGGGCGCTGTCGATTGCCTCGCTTCCCATGCAGGCTCTTCAGGCCGATCAGTCCACCATCAGCGGAGAAACCAGCGAACTCAGCACGCTGGGCGGTCTTTTTAATAGCCTTCAAACCTCGCTCCAATCGATATCATCGGCCACCGGCACCAGTGCATTGCAAGCCGCGGTGGGCGATCAGACTATCGTTTCCGCCAATGTCACCGGGAGCGCACTTCCGGGCACTTACACCATCGACGTTCTCAATGCCGGCTCGGCTTCGAGCGCGATGAGCAACTCCGCTACCGCAGTGACGGATCCCACCAGCCAGAACATCAGTACCAGCACTTCGTTCACGCTCACCGTCGGCACTTCCACCTACACCATTTCGGCGTCAAACCTCAACGCTTTGGCCACAGCTATCAACTCGAGCGGCGCACCGGTGCAGGCCGTGGTTATTAATGTGGGCAGTCCAACGGCGCCTAATTACCAACTCAGCCTCCAAAGCACGGCGTTGGGAAATGTCGCGCTGCAGCTCAACGATGGCACGACTAATCTGCTTAGCCCTCTGAACACGGGGACCAGCGCTTCTTACAACGTGGATGGCCAACCTCCGTCAGGCATCACCACCAACTCGTCGACGGTTACGGTAGCGCCCGGCCTCAATGTTACTTTGGAAAAACAGGGCACCACTACCGTCAGCGTTTCCTCCAGCCTGGGCTCTGTATCGAGCGAGCTTTCTTCCTTCGTGACCGCCTATAACGCCACCGTTGCCGAAGTGCAGAAGAATGTCGGCCAGAACGGCGGCGCTCTGGTTGGCGATAGTACGGTGCTCGACATGGAACAGGCGCTGAGGCAAATGATCACCTACTCGGGATCGGGCGGCTCCATCACATCCCTGGCGCAATTAGGAGTGGAATTTACCCAGCAAGGCACGCTGACATTCGACTCGTCTACGCTGGCCGGCTTGAGCCAATCCCAAATCAACGACGCTCTCACTTTCCTGGGCGATCCCAACACCGGCGGCTTCCTGCAATACGCCAACAATACGCTCAACAGCATCACAGATCCAGTGAGCGGCGCAGTGGTCACCGAAACCCAGTCGCTACAGAACCAAAACACGCAGGATCAGACCGAGATCACGAACGATCAGCAGCAACTCACTTTGATGCAGACCAACTTGCAGGCCCAGATGGCGCAGGCCAACGCGCTCATCGCTACGCTGCAAAACCAAACCACCTTCTTGCAAGGTCTCTTCCAGGCCGATACGAGCACCAACCCGAATGCCGGAACCGTCGGATAATCTCGCGCGCGAGTTGCGCTCTGCCGTGCTCGCGGCGGATCACGAAAAGGCGTCCCGCCTGACCGTGGAGTACACCGAGGCATTAGGCAAACACTGGACCTCCTTATCTGCCCAGGAACGCGCCTCCTCGTCCCTTCCCCAGCAGTCGCGCGAACTCCTCACATGGGTCCGCGATATGACGCTCATGCAGCAGGCCATGGCAGCCCAACATCTGGCATTGGCCCAGAACGCCAACCGTCGCCTGACGGCCCGGGCGCTCTACCTCGAAACCTCCGCGCTCGGCGCGCAGCGCTGATCTAAAAGCGTCGAAATCTCAACGCTCCAGCGTCGGGATTGAAACGCCCGTTAAAGCGCTGGCCCGATAAGTCCCTGATTATCGCCGCTGCCCTGCTCGCACCCTGGTGGCACCCCGATTGCTTCCCAAAGTTCCTTCATGCTGGACAATGTCGGTGCGGGCATCGAGCAATTCATGAATCTGGTGAGCGCTCGCCAGAAGTTGGTTGCCTCAAATATCGCCAACGCCGATACGCCCGGCTACCAAACCAAAGACATCGATTTCGAAAGCGAGTTGCAAAGCCAGCTCACCGGTTCCAAGCCCAACGTGATCGAAGTTTCGGGCCTCAAGAACAAAAACGACGGCAACAACGTGGATATGGACCGGGAAGCGCGTCTGCTGGCCGAGAATGCCCTGCGCTTCAGCGTCGCCTCCCAACTGGCCCATTCTGAAATCAGTACCATCCGCACCGCGATCCAAGAAGGAGGCAAAACCTCGTGAGCCTCTTTTCCAGCTTGTCGGTGAGTGCGTCGGGAATGTCGGCGCAGCGCGCGCGAACCGAAGTGCTGGTGGAAAACCTGGCCAACTCGGAAACCACGCGCACGCCGGAAGGCGGCCCGTATCGCAGAAAAGACGTGGTGTTCACCGAAGACAGTTCCGCGGGGTCGTTCTCTTCCCAACTCGATTCGGCTTTGGGGCCGGCTCTTTCCGGTGTGGTGGTGAGTGAGATTGCCGTCGACGACAGCGCGCCCGAAATGCGTTACCAGCCGGGGCATCCGGATGCCGACAAAGACGGCTACGTGGCTTACCCGAAAATTAATCCGGCCGAAGACATGGTGGATCTGATGGGCGCCTCGCGCGGCTATGAAGCGAATGTGGCGGCCATCTCGGCGGTGAAAGACATGATTAACAAATCTCTGGATCTCTTCCGTTAACTTCAGGCCCGATAAAACATGTCTCCTATTACTCCAGTTTCGATGATCGCGGTGCCTCAAGTGGCGCCGGTGGACGCGGCAAATTTGGGTACAACCAGCGCGGCCGGCGGCCCGGGCGCGTTTCAATCCATGCTCGAAGGGATGATCGGCAACGTCGAGCAGTCGCAGACGCAAGCCCAGCAGGCCGCCCAGAATTTCTTGAGCGGAGGCGACGAAGAGCTGCATTCGGTTGCGCTGGCGGCGCAACGCGCGGATCTGCAGTTCAATCTGTTCCTGCAAGTGAGGAACAAGGCCGTCTCGGCCTACCAGGAAATCATGCGGATGCAGGTCTGACGCGTGGATTCCTGGAAGCTCGTTGCCCTCTAGCCAAAGAAAATGGATCAAGTCAAGAAACTCCTCGGAGCTCTCACCCCTCGCCAGCTTGCGACCATCGTCATCGTTGCGATCGCGGTAGTAGCGGGCGTAATGGGATTCTCGCATTGGGAACGCGAAAGCGGAATGAGGCCGCTCTATACCGGATTGGCGCCCGAAGACGCCAGCGCCATCGTCCAAAAGATGCATGAAGGCGGAGTGGACTACAGAATCACGAACAATGGAACCGAGCTGCTGGCGCCCGAGGACAAAGTCCCGGAACTGCGCCTCGAAATGGCCGGATTGGGGCTGCCCAAAACCGGACGCATCGGATTCGAGATCTTCGACAAAACGAATTTCGGAATTACCGATTTCGCCGAGCATGTGAACTATCGGCGAGCGCTGGAAGGCGAGTTGGAACGATCGATCATGGCGATCTCCGACGTCCAGCAGGCACGCGTTCACGTGACACTGCCCAAGGATTCCGTATTCACCGACGCGCGCGAACCCGCCAAGGCCAGCGTGCTGGTGGGCCTGCGGCCTGGAACGCGGTTGTCCGCGCCCAATGTAGTCGCAATCACGAACCTGGTATCGAGCGCGGTGGAGGGCCTTACGCCCGAAGCCGTTTCCGTGGTCGACATGAGCGGCAATCTGTTGAGCCGCCCGCGGCGCGAAGGCCAGACAGATGGCACTCAGACCACCGAAGCGGGTCTCGAATACCGGCAGGCCATCGAACACGATGTAGCCGCAAAGATCAACAGCACGCTCGAACCGCTGCTGGGCCCCGATAAATTCCGGACCGGAGTATCGGCCGATATCGACATGACCAGCGGCGAGCAAAGCGAAGAAACGTTCGACCCCGCTAAATCCGTGATGCTGAGTTCGCAGAAGACGGAAGATTCGAGCGGAACCTCGCGCGTCAGCTCGGCCGCTCCCGGAACGGCCGCGAATCTGCCGCCGCAACAAACCGTGGCATCCAATGCGCAGCAACAGCCGCCGGCTCCCACGCCACCGGGAGGAACGCCGCCGGCGCAAGCGGGACAAGCGGGACAAGCCGCAGGCGCGCCGGGGGCGGCACAGACTGCTGCGAAGCCAGGGGGCAGCACTACCACTACCAACCGGAGATCTGAGACCGTCACGTACCAATCCAGCCGCATCACTAAACATCTGAAGCTTCCCCAAGGCACCATTAAGCGGTTGTCGATCGCGGTACTGGTGGATCAGGGATCCAAGATGGAAGGGCAAGGGGCGCAAGCCCATCGCGTAGTAATTCCCCCCGACCCCGAAAAGTTGAAAGCCATCCAGACGTTGGTGGGAACGCTGGTTGGCTTGGACACGACACGGGGCGACCAACTGACCGTGGAAGCGCTTCCGTTTGACAACAGCATGAATTTCGAGCCGGGATCTTTGGGAGCGCCGGGCGCTCAGAAAAAGACCGACGAAGTTTTCTCCATCGAAACGCTGAAGAAGAAGCCGGCCGTACTGTGGGGATCGGTAGGCGGCGGCGTCCTGGTGATTGGCTTGGTGGTTTTCGCCGTAACGCGAGGACGTAAAGCAGGCGCGAGCGTGGAAACCCGCGAGGCTTTGCCGGTGGTAGACACCTACGCCGGCTTGCCGCCCGGAGGACCCATGGGCGCCACCGCCGCGCTGGCCGAACCGTCGCGCTTGCCCGCGCTGATGCCCTCCCGAACCGAGGTGCTGCTCACACAGTTGCAAGACAACAGCCGCAATAATCCAGAAGCCTGGGCCAACATTCTGCGAGGTTGGCTGTCCGAAGAGGAAGCGAACTAAACCATGCCGGTACCGGAAAGTGCATCGACAAAAATCACTGGGCCGCAAAAGGCCGCCATTCTTCTGGTGGCGCTGGGCGACAAGATCAGCGGCGAAGTAATGAAGCAACTCAACGACGACGAAGCCAAGGCGGTGGGCAAAGCGATCGCGCGGCTGGATAAGGTGACGCCCAGCCAAACCGAAGCGGTGCTCGAAGAGTTTTGTGAGTTGACGAGACAAAGCGGCGGCCGGGGCGGCTTCGATTACGCCAAGCGGGTGCTCTCGAACGCTTTTGGACCAGAGGGCGCGAAGCGAATCTCGGACCATCTTCCGCGCATCGGTGCACGGTTCAACAAGAATATGGAATCGCTGCAAAAGGCCGATCCCAATCAATTGAGCCGCTTCATCGAAAGCGAGCATCCGCAAACCATCGCNNACTGGCCAATCTTCCGCTCCCGCTGCGTTCCGACGTAACCCTGCGCATCGCGCAATTGGACCGCGTGTCGCCCGATGTGGTGGCGCGTATTTCCATCGTCATCAGCGAAAAACTGAAGACCTTGGGTGAAGTGAAGATGGAGTTGCGTGGAGGTCCGCGATCGGTGGCCGAGATTCTGAACCGTATGGAAGGCGCCATGAGCGACGAGATCCTGGGTAGTATGCAGGACGAGCAGCCGATGGTGGATGCCATTCGCCATTTCATGTTCACCTTCGACGACCTGCTGCTGGTGGACACCATGGCGATGAAGGAAGTGGTTGGTAAGATTGACCGCAAGTTATTGGTGGTGGCGCTCAAGGGCACCAGCGATCAGTTGAAGAATCAATTCTTACAATGCATGTCGCAGCGCGGCGCCGAGATGTTGCGCGAAGACATGGAAGCCGCGGGGCCGGTTCGCATCCGCGACGTCGAAGCGGCGCAGCAACAGATCCTAGCGGTGGTAAGGCAGTTGGAAAGCGAAGGCACGCTGAGCCTAAAGGGGGGCGGCGGCGCCGAATATGTCGTCTAAGATTGTGCGAAGCGAAGTCTCCGGAAACGAGCAGGCCTCCGCCACACCCGTGTTGTGGCGCACGGTTGCTTCGGTAAACGATTCGCGCAAAAACAGCCACGGCGATGCGGAGCGCGAAGCGGCACGCAAACTGGATCAAGCGCGCCGCGACGCTTACGCCGAAGGTTTGGCGGCCGGACGGCAGCAGGCCGAGGATCAGTTTCGCCCCGCCGTCCAAGGGCTGGCGGATACGCTGAACACGCTGGCGCGGCTGCGCGAAAGCATTCGAGAGGAAACCATCCAGGACCTGGTACACCTGGCGACTTCGATTGCCGGGCGCGTGATTCATCGCGAAGTGGCCGTGGATCCGGATGCGCTGGCGGGGCTGATCCAGGCTGCGTTTACGAAATTGCAATCGCGCGAAATCAACCGCGTGCGTATGCATCCGACACTGGAAGGGCTGGTTCGCAAGCTGCTGGAACAGGTGGGCGCGCCAAAAAATCTGACGCTGACGGCGGATGCGAATCTGAAACCGACGGAAGTTTTCTTCGAGACCGCGCAAGGCATCCTGGACGCGTCGGTAGAAACGCAGCTGCGCGAAATCGAGCGCGGATTGATCGACAAGCTGGAGCGCTAAGATGGCGCCGCCAAGTCTTTCGATTCGAGAATTAGTCCCGCAAGTACCCGGCATGGAAGTGCTGCCCTGGATCGGCGAAGTGACCGAGATGGTGGGGCTGCTCATTGCGTCGCGCGGACCGGTGGTGTCGATCGGCGATTTCGTGGAAGTGCGTACCGCCTCCGGACGATCGATTCGATCGCAGGTGATTGGATTCCGCAACGATCGCGTGTTGTCGATGCCGCTGGAAGAGATGGACGGCTTGCAGCCGGGCGATCGAGTGATTGCCCGCCGCGATGACGCATTGCTGCGCGTAGGACCGGGACTGCTGGGCCGGGTGTTGGATGGATTCGGGCGGCCTATGGACGACGGTCCGCCGTTGCGCGCTACTACTGCGTATCCTTTATACACCGCGCCACCCCAGCCTCTCGATCGCGAACATATTGTAGAGCCGCTGATCACCGGCATTCGCGCCATCGACGGTCTGCTGCCTTGCGGCAAAGGACAGCGCGTGGGCATCTTCGGAGGCAGCGGCGTCGGACGCTACGGTTCCGCGGGACTGGCTGACGCGACGTCTCGTCCGGACGGCACGCTGGCCTTGATTCGNNGATGTCCCGCCACAACGATGCGGATGTCACTGTAATCGCGCTGGTGGGTGAACGCAATCGCGAAGTGCGGGCGTTTCTCGAAAACGAACTGGGACCGGAAGGCCGCAGCCGCTCGGTGGTTGTGGTGGCTACTTCGGACCGGCCGGCTCCTTTGCGGATTCGCGCCTGCTTCGTGGCGCTGGCGGTAGCGGAATATTTTCGCGATCAAGGCAAGAACGTTTTGCTGGTTGTGGATTCCGTAACTCGTCTGGCGATGGCGCAGCGCGAGATTGGTCTGGCGGCCGGCGAACCACCCAGCCAAAAAGGCTACACGCCGTCGGTATTCGCGCTGCTGCCCAAGGTCTTCGAGCGCTCGGGACATTTCAAAAAGGGTTCGATCACCGGCTTCTTTACCGTGTTGGTGGAAGGCGATGATTTCAACGAACCCATCTGCGACGCGGTGCGTGGGATTTTGGACGGGCACTTCATTCTTTCGCGCGAGCTGGCGGTGGCCGGGCACTATCCGGCGCTTGACATCCGGCAGTCCATTAGCAGACTTACGTCTAAGATTGCCTCGCCTGAGCAACGCGGGCATTTGCAAAAGCTGCGGGAAGCGCTGGCGCTGTATCACGACTCGCAGGATTTGATCCAGCTGGGCGCATACGTGGCAGGCACCAATCCCAAGCTGGATGCGGCCATCCGGTGCCGGCCGGAAATTCTGGATTTCCTCAGGCAGGATGCCCACACTTTTTGCCCTTTACCGGAGACGCTGGGCCGTTTGCAGAAGTTAGCCGGCGCGCTGGGATAATCCGTGGCGAAATTTCAGTTTTCACTCGAAAAAGTGCTGCGGTGGCGCAGCGTGGAACTAACCGGCGAAGAGGCCAAGCTGAAAGCGCTGGTGCAGGAGCAACTGCACCTGCAAACGCTGCTGGCCGAAGTGAGCGCGGAGCGATCGAAGCTGATTTCCTCTTTGGGTACCATGCCCGATTTGCGGGGGGACGACTTGCGAACGTTGACAGCCTGCGGGCTGCGTCTGCGCCGAAATGCCGAAAACCTGGCGCAACAACTGCTGCGTTGCGGGCGCGATTTGGCCAAACAACGAAAGAAGTACAGCGAGGCCAAACGGAGGGTCCGGCTGCTGGAAGAACTACGGGATCGCCGCCTGCAAGAGTGGAAATACGAAGAAGCCGCGCAGCTGGAAGAGCTTGCCTCTGAATCGTTTCTCGCCAACTGGAACCGCGAACGCTTATAACGTTGCTGTTACTTTGCAACGTGATATGCTCGTACGGGACTGGCCTGTAGTAACCAAGCTTACATAAAGGGAGGAACACACGAAGATGAAGAGTAGCGACCGCATTCTTACGACCCATGTCGGTAGCCTGCCGCGGCCGCAGGAAGTGGTCGACCTCTTGTTCGCCCAAGATCGTGGTGAAGCGATGGACGAAAAGAAGTTTGACGCGACGATAGGCGGCGCGGTGGCCGATGCCGTCAACAAGCAGGCCCAGGCGGGCGTGGATATCGTCAGCGACGGCGAAATGGGCAAGATCAGCTATNNCGGTTTCGAGCCCGGGCAAGTGCCGCGTGCGACGCCGCAGGATCTGGACGATTATCCGGCCTATCGCGACAGGATTGCAGCGTCGGGCGCGACGCCGAAGTACATCCGGCCGGTTTGCAAAGGGCCCATTAAAGTGAAGAGCATGGAGCCGCTGCACCAGGACATTGCACGCTTCAAAGCGGCTTTGTCGAAGACGAAAGTGACCGACGGCTTCATGACCGCCGCATCGCCCGGCACCATCGCCGTGTTTCAGCCGAACGAGTTTTATCCGACGCACGAAGCGTACCTGGAAGCGCTCGCAGAGGCGATGCGTAGCGAGTACGAGACCATCGTCAAGGCGGGGTTGATCCTTTCGGTGGATTGTCCGGATCTGGCGATGGGGCGGCACATCAAGTTCCGCGGCGTGGACGACGATGAGTTCCTGAAGAATGCGGAAATGCAGGTGGCGGCGCTGAATCATGCGCTGGCAAATGTCCCGGCCGATCGGACGCGCTTGCATATTTGCTGGGGGAACTACGAGGGTCCGCACACGCGCGACATTCCTGGGTTTAAGATACTGCCCGTGGCGCTGAAGGCCAAGCCCGAATTTCTTCTGATTGAAGGCGCGAATCCGCGGCACGAGCATGAGTGGGAACTGTGGAAGACCATCAAACTGCCGCAGGACAAGGTGCTGGTCCCGGGCGTGATTGGATCGAATACCAACTATGTGGAGCATCCCGAGTTGGTGGCGCAGCGGATTGTGCGGTATGCCGACATTGTGGGTCGCGATCATTTGATTGCAGGCACCGATTGCGGATTCGGCACGTTTGCCGGGTTCGGCGCCGTGTATCCGGACATCACGTGGCTGAAGTTGAAATCGCTGGCTGATGGCGCGAAGATCGCGTCGCAGCGGTTGTGGGGCAAGGCGGGGTCGGCGAACTAGCGCGGCGGGTCATTTCCTTTGAATCGAAAGCACCCCTAGTGCGCACCCCCTCGAGGGGGTGCGCATCCGGGGTATTTTTGTGTTTACTGGCGTATTTTTTGTAAATGATTGATTGAATGAGGGATTATGGGATAAATCGGCGAGTTTTCCACAGGGGTGGTGAGGATGCGTTGCATTTGGTTTGAGGGTAGCAGCGAGTGACGGCGTTTTCCGCGCCCTGAGTGGCAAGTAGTTGAGCGGTAGAGGGATCGTCTTGGCAGATGGCGTCACTCGGCACAGAGATGGCGGGCCTGCGGCTCCTGGTGTACGCTAAGAGCACGGCATCATGAGCAGAGTAGAGAACCTCGAAGGGCAAGTGAAGCAACTCACCGCCGAGGAGCTACGGGCGTTCCGCGAGTGGTTTGTCCAGTTTGATTCCGAGGCCTGGGATCGGCAGTTCGAGTCCGATGTCCAGAGTGGGAAGTTGGATGAATTGGCGGCGCGGGCTTTGCGTGACTACAAGGCTGGGCGGGCTACAGAATTGTGATCCATCGGGCAGCGCCGGACTTCTGGGCCTGCTACAACGCGCTTCCAGCCCCTGTGCGATCCCTCGCGGATAAAGCGTTCGTTCTTCTGAAGAGTGATCCTCGATACCCGTCGCTCCATTTCAAGAAGGTGGACAAGTTTTGGTCAGTACGCGTAGGCGTTCAATACCGGGCGCTCGGCATTAACGTACCTGACGGGATAGTGTGGATCTGGATTGGCAGCCATGCCGAGTACGACAAGCTCGTTCGCTAATTCGGTGTCCCTAAACGGGGATCGAATTCCGGTGGGCTAGTCCCAGACGTCTTCAAAAGGTAGCAGCGGTGAGCCCGGACTGAGCGGCGCGGAGCTCGCAAGTCGTGCAAAGCCGGGAAAAACGACGTTGATGTGGTTGTCACCGGGTGGAACCTCATTGCGAGGCCATGGCTGAGGGGGTGAGCCGGTTTGCGAGACAATGAGAACATGGCGCAAGCGATTGTACGGGATGCAGAGACCATGCACGGTACTCCGGTCTTCCGCGGAACCCGAGTGCCGGCTCAAACGCTCTTCGACTATATCGAGGGCGGAGAGACCCTGGAGGACTTCCTCGAAGGATTTCCAACGGTTTCCCGCGAGTTGGCCGTGCAGGCGCTAGAAGAAGCGAAGCATTTGCTGCTTGCGCGCGTGTGCGCGAGTGTCAAATAGCCCGTTACGCCAAACTAGCCGGTCTCAAAAATGGAGAGCTACTGTCGGCGGCCGAATCTGCAGGCTTCGACGTTTTGGTCACGGTGGATCAAAGCATTCCCGATCAGCAGAGCCTTATGGATCGAAAGATCGCTTTGATGATACTAGTCGCTCTACAAATCGACTTCGCGATCTGCTTCGGTTGATCCCGGCGGCGCTCGGTCAGCGGCTANNCGGTTCATTCAAAGCGATCAAGATGGCGCGCGCAATCTCGGCGTCCGGCTTGGTGGCATCTTTCGTGTTGGCGGAAAAAATCCCGTAAATCCTCACTGCGAGTGCGGCTAATTGAGCGGGACGAGTGGGCAGCGTTCCTGGCGGGAAGAGGTGGCCGTTCTTCTGCAGGAAGGCGGCTGCGTCCTTAAGAGTGCTATCCTCCTGGCGGCTTTCTTCGCTTTCATAGTTAAACACCCAGGCGTTCACACGATGCGCTATATCGGGCTGATCCTGATCGACGGGAACCCCAGTGGCGGCGAACACGCGGCAATCGTAACTGCGGCACGTCCGCGGGCGATATTCGTAAATGGAGCATTTGTCGTCAACCAGCATGGGGCAGTGCCCCTGGTCGTTGTAGCCCATGACCAGGTGCCCCTTTGGCAGGCCGGGGGCGTCAAACAGAAGCGCTCGCGGAATCCGCTGGATGGTTTGCGTCTCTTCTGGATCGATGTGAATGAACATGGAGGAGCGGCAACACGCGGTGCAGGTACCGCAAGGTACAGCAGTCGCTCCGTTTCCCGATTGCAGCGAAGCCTCGGCGCCACACAGCCATTCGGAAAAATCGCCGGCAGGTACGGCTAAGGGGCTCGCTGATTTTCGGACCAATCGAATATTCGGGCATTCGCGACGCCTAAAGCTTCTGGACGCTCTCAACTTTAGCGAAATTGCGAGAAATCTGGCCCTGTGCGGTCACTTTCGATCTTGCGATGGCCATACTTTAAGTTACCAGGATAATGGAACGCTCCCTCAATCAAAGGAGTAGTTGAGAAAAGTAAGCAAAAGATTACGATGGACGTATGAAGCGGTTCGCCGTCATTCGCACGCGTGGGGACGATTGGGATCTATTCCTTCGATTGGAACAGGAACGCGATTTGGGGTAGTCACGCGTTGTTTATGGACGGTCTGGCGAGCGAGGGCTTCATCTTGGTCGGAGGACCACTGGAAGACACGCCCGACGTACTTCTAATCGTACGCGCGGCCAGTGAGCAAGAAATTGCGGAGACGCTTCAGGATGACCCATGCACAAAATCTGGGCTTCTTTGCATACGCCAGGTTTCGCCCTTGGACGTTGCGTCTGGGCTCTCTTCCAGAGACGTCAGGCTGACGGCGCATGCAGGGTTTGCTGATAACACCGCAGAAAGTAACCATCGGTCATTCCTGCGATGTAATCGCAGACGGCGCGGTGTACAGGTGCGTTGGCGAGCGATTCGACATAATTCGCCGGCAGCTTGTCGGGGTGGGCAATCCAGAATTCGAACAGCTCGGCAATTTGCGTGGCGGAGCGGCGGCGCTCACTGGCCATCGGCTCGGAGTAATACAGCGTTTGATGCAAAAATTGTTTCAGGCCACGATTCGTGGTGTGGGTGGGGAGCGTAAACACCGCCAGGCGCTTGGGATGCGTCCGAACGTCCTCAACGCTTGCGACCGCTGCCGCTTGCGAGGCTTCGAAAGTGCCTTCCACCAATCCGGAGACTAGCCAATCCAGCAAACCCCGCCGCGCTTCATGAAATTGTTCGCGCTCGGGGGCGCCTGGGAATTGGGATTGAGCCAGCTCCCAGCGGCGGCCGAACTCGGGAACCGATTGGGCAACGTCATCAATCTTGAAAAGGCCGGCAGCGAAGCCGTCGTCCAGATCGGCCGTGTTATAGGCGATCTCGTCGGCTAAGTCGATTAATTGAGCTTCGAGGGGCGGCCGGAGTCCGGGAAGGTATTCGTCCAGTTCCGGGTTTTCGCCCTTTTCGAAATCGCGGGAATGTTTGACGATGCCCTCGCGCACTTCGAAGGTCAGATTGAGGCCGGGAAAGCGCGCGTAACGGCGCTCAAACCATTCGACAATACGCAGGGCGTGAAGATTATGATCGAAGCGATCGCCGAAGCTGCGCATCTGGCGATCCAACTCGTCTTCACCGGCATGAGCAAACGGCGGATGGCCGATGTCATGGCCCAGCGCCAAGGCTTCGGTAAGCTCTTCATTGAGATCCAGCGCCGCCGCGACCGTGCGGGCGATCTGCGCGACTTCGATAGTGTGGGTGAGGCGATTATGAAAATGATCCGAGATGCCGGGCGGAAAAACCTGCGTCTTGTTCTCTAGCCGGCGAAAGGCGCGGGAATGAATCAGGCGGTCGCGATCGCGCTGAAATTCGCCACGGTAAGCATGCGCGAGTTCGGGATAGCGCCGGCCGCGGCTTTGCTCGACGGGAAAACGCAGACTAGCGAGCCGGTTCACTGCTGGGACAGGGAGCTGTCCAAGGTAATAGCGGCTTTGCTCACGGCACTGCGAGTGCTGGTGCGAAGCGGATCCACCAGCTTTCTGGCGCGCTGGGGGTCGCTGGTCTTGATGAGATCCGCAAGCGCGAGAGTAGCGGCATCTTTGGACACCATGACGGTAGGATGGTCGATCACCGACTGAATGAGCTGAATGCCGTCATTCAATTTGCCCTGCGCGGCGTACACTTGAGCCAGCGCCAACTTGGCCTCGGATGCATAGGGCCCATGGCCGGAATCGATCGCGGCCTGAAAATGCTTGGCGGCTTCAGGTAAATTGCCCTGGTCGGCCGCATTGGTGCCAAGGAAAAATTCCGCAATGTCGCCTTCTTCGGTACCCGGGTACTTGCCCGCCAAATCGCGCCAAGCCTTGACCACGGCGGTTTCACGCGCTTGCGCGGTTGGGAACGAAACCACATATTCGGATTGGGAAGGGCCTACCGAGCTGTTTTGAATTTGCATCGTGGCGTGGAGAGCTTCCTGCCGCACGTTGTGCTGGTAGCCACGATAATAGAAGACGGCAATTGCGATGAGCACGACTGCGACGGCTGGAATGCCCCATCGGATCATCAACTCGCGATGCTGGGAGACGTATTCTACGCCGTGTTGAACTTCCAGAACGAACTTATCGCTCTTCAGTTCCTTGCGGGTAAGCTTATCCACGAAAACCTCGCTACTGCGGAAAACTTCATCTTAGCATATGGTTGGCGGAGCGGGCTTGACAGCGCAGCCCCTGCGGACTAGCGGGTGACCGTCGCATACCGCCCCGACGCAGCCGGTCACAACCGGCTTGCGAACAGACGCTCAAGCGAAGCTGCGAACCGCGGTTGACTCGTCGTCGAAAACCTCGAACACGGTATAGAGCTTGGTTATCTGCAGCAAATCCTTGACGCGTTTGGTCAAGCCCAGCAGTTTCAACTGGCCTCCATGATTAGTGACCGTGGTAAAGCCGGACACCATTTCGCCAATCCCCGAGCTGTCGATATAGGAGACTTCGTTCAAGTTGACCAGGATCTTCTTGTTACCTTTAGTGGCTAAGTCGCGAATTAAGTCGCGGAACACGCTGGCGCCCTCTCCCAGGGTGATTCGCCCCGCTGCATCCACCACGGTAACGTCGCCGACCTGGCGATGTGATATTTTAACGCTCACGAATTTGGAACCTCCTCGCGATTCTTTCGGATCTTGTTCAACTGGCCTTGGCCAGGTACTTCACCATCCGCACTTCCGTCCCGCGCGGCTGCACAGGAAGAACCTGGAATTCATCCACGAAAGCACGGATCAAAAGCAGCCCACGGCCGGATTGGCGGAGCAGATTACCTTCGGCCAGCGGATCCGGGACCGAATTCGGATCGAAGCCGTCACCTTCGTCGGCAATTACAATCGTCAGCCGATCAGGCGCCTTGGTCACCGAAAGGTGGACCTTTTTGCGCGCGTTGTAGCGGTTTCCGTGAACCACGGCGTTTACCATGCTTTCCCGAACCGCCATTCCCAATTGGTGCAGATCGTCTTCTTCAAAGCCGATCTCGCGCGCAGCACCCAGAACCGCCGTTTCCGCCACTTCCACACTGTCCAGGGTCGAATCGAGCAGTATTTTGCGTTCTGCCATAGTTTCAGCGTGAAGGCCGTCTTCCTCGGGCAACGACGCGGCCAAGTTGAATGTTCACAGTAAAATACTTAACGGGCGAAAGTCAAGGCAGCTTCCTGATGTCAAGGCAACTAAGGAGCGGCGCACGTGAAGTTGGCGGCGTCGTCGGTGCTGCCGGAGCCCGAATACCGCGCCACTTGTGGATAAGGGCAAAGCGGACGCGTGCGGACCGCATGGCCGACGGCGTACTTGGTGGCGATGATTTTTCCTGGCATTGACCCGTGTTCCACCCAGTTTTCCAACGCCAATGACATGCTGTGCTGGGGATCGGATTGGCCGACGGCGGGAGTGGCTCCGAAAGTGTCTGGGCCCGGTCCGCCGCCGCAGTGCTGCATGCCTGGAACCATGTAGAGGCGAACAAAACCGGCGGTTTGTTTTTGACCCAGCTTGGCCGCGACACTCTGGTAGTAGTTGACGGTGGCCTGCGGTGGAAGCGCAGGATCGCTCCAGCCGTGATAGAGGATGAGCTTTCCGCCGCGCGCTGCAAAGGCGCTCAGGTCGGGATTGGTGGCATCGAGGTCGGCGGCTTGCTTCTCTTTGGACTGTTGCCACAGCTCGTCCACGCTCGTCGCGAGCACATTGGCTTTCGGATCGCCGGTGACCATGTAGCGAAAGTAGTTCTGCACAAACTGGGAAGAAATCGAGGCTCCGGGATCTTCTCCGACGACCCACTCTTTCCAGCCCGTCTCGTCTCCCATGGTGAAGCCGGGAAAGATGAGCTGGCCGTGGCTGTCCTTGATGCCCGCATAAAGCGCTTTCGCTGCGTCGATCTGCGGCTGCGTCAGGCAATCCGCTGCGTCGCCGTTTTTGCAGAGGAGGACCTGGGGATCGAACTGGCACTTCGCCGGATCGCCGATGACACCGTCCTTTGCGCCGTCGAGCGCGTCGCAGGCGGCCAGCGAAGCGCGCTGCATGGCAGCCAGTTTTCCATCGGGAATATACGCTTTGGGATCGTTCATCAGGACCTGCATGACGCCCGCGCCGTCGGTCAGCAACGCGGTCCAGGAGTTGGCTGGCGCCCCGGCGAGAATGCCGCCGTAGTCGCCGGGAAACCGCTGGGCTTCCATTAGCCCTTCACGACCACCATCGGAGCAGCCGTCGTAATAGGATTTGTCGGCGGGCTTGCCGTAGTACGTGTTCAGGATCTGCTTTGTGGTCTCGGCGGTCAGGTGGAGCGCGCGCCACCCGAAGTCCTTCACTTTTTCCGGGTGTCCCCAGGCAAACGTGGCGTCGGTGTTCTCCGCTTCATGGCCGGCATCGGTGCCGGAGACGGCAAACCCGCGCTGCAGATAAGCCGCCATCTGCGGGTAATAGATGGCTCCGGCAAAGCCGCCGTTTCCGGTGCCGAGCACCCGGCCGTTCCAGCCCTGCGCCGGGAGCCACACTTCGAATTGAATATCAGAGTCGCTGGTCGGGTGCAGCTCACCAGCGATGCGGAAGAAGGCGGGGAGACTCGCTAGAGAAACGCCCGCATCGGGGATGTCGAGCGTGCCGGAGGTGACCGCCTCGGCAAGCGTGATGTGAGTGCCGGTGAGCTGTACATTTTTGAGGCTCGCGCAATCGGCGGCGAACAGGAGCGGAGAAAATCCAGCAAGCAGAAGGACCAACCCACGACGGATCCGGGGCAAGGAACGACTCCTGACTTCGAACATTGGCACAAAGGCCTCCGTGAAAGCGCTGTGCGGGGGTTTCGCCAGCGTATCGCGACTGTCGTGTGGTGGTCCAGCGGTGATTTGTGTGTCCGACGACGCCCGCGTCACCAGCCCATTTGGCGCTCGCGTTCCTCGATGAGCGCGCTGTAATTGTTCATGCGCTCGGGACGGCGGCGGCGGGGCGCGGGCAGAATCGCGGCGAGGCGAGCGGCCTGGTCGGAGTCGAGGTTATGCGGCGCGGTCTTGTAATAGTAGTGCGACGCCGCGTCCGCTCCGTAAACACCAGGTCCCCATTCAACTTCGTTGAGGTAGAGCTCGAGGATGCGCTGCTTGCCAAGGACCAATTCAGCGACAGGAACCAGACTGGCCTCGGCGCCCTTGCGGAGGAAAGAGCGCTCAGTTCCGAAGAACAGGTTCTTGACCAGCTGCTGCGTCAGCGTGGAGGCTCCGCGCATCCGACCGCCTTCCATATCGTTGTCGGCGGCGAGCTGGATCGCGTGCCAGTCGAAGCCGTGGTGCTGGTAGAAGCGCGCGTCCTCAGCGGCGATTACTGCGTGCTGCAGATCGGGCGAGATTTGGCTGAGCGGAATGAATTTGTAGCGCTCGTGATACGGAGTGTGGTGAATCCAGGCCTGTAAGCGGCGCTGGATGTGCACTGCGGTGTTCGGTGGGTCGATCCACCGG